>CADCSY010000066.1 GCA_902805555.1 uncultured Acidimicrobiales bacterium
GTAGCCGATCGGCGATCCGCCGACGATCCACGTCACCTCGTGGTCGGACCGCTCGTCACCACCTCCCGTGGCGCCCATCTGGAGCAGGAACGTCGCGACGTTGGACTCGATGAGCACGGCGAGGTCGTCCTCGGTCGGTCGGCCCGTCCCCACAGGACGACCTCATAGCACCGCCGTCGCGCTGCCTGCAGGGGAGTTCGACGGCCACGACCCGTGCGGTGGCCCGCACTGGACGTCGACACGTCAGCCCGGTGGCGCGACCCGTGCCGACCTACGAGACCTCGGCCAGCCAGCGCTGCACTGCCCGAGGGGAGCGGAGGCGGACGGTGGTGGCGTGTGCGGTCTCGGGCCCGGCGAACAAGGCGGGGTAGCGGGAGCGGTGCTTGCCGTGGCTCTTCAGCGCCCAGACGAGGAGCGAGTCCCGGGTGAAGACGGCACCCCAGCGCTCGACGTTGCCGTTCCAGAGCTGCTCCCGTCGCCGGATCCGTCGGAACGTCCGCCGAACCAGGCGGACGAGCACGAGGGCCAGGGGCAGGTCGAGCCAGACGATCGTGTCGGCCCGTGGCCAGACCAGGTCGAAGGCATGGCTGTGGTAGTTCCCGCACGCCACCCAGCGCTCGGGCCCGATCGCTGCACGGAGGCGCCGGCGGAACTCCTCGGGGTCCGATGCCGTCCACCCCGCCTGCCACCACAGCGCATCCATCTCGACGTGGGGGGCGCCCAACCGGTCGGCCAGCGCCGCTGCGAGCGTCGACTTGCCGGCGCCGGTGTTCCCGACCACCAGCACCCGCTGCACGCAGCACACGCTAGGACCGGCGAGCAGGTGGTGGCCTGCCGCTCGGCAGCCGCTGGCCTGGCAGACGACGCCCCCAGCCCGCCGGAGGACCCGGACGGCCCGTCGCCGCCGTGATCACGGTGCGACATCGGCTGCACCCCTGCCGGGCACGCTGGGACCCGGGAGCCTCAGCCCTGGCGCGCCTGGACCTGAGGCGTGCCCTCGTCGGGGTAGGGGGCCCAGCTGAAGTGCTTGCGCTGGTGGTCGACGATCCACGGGAGGATCCGTGGGTCCTGCTCGATCAGCGGCTGCCAGCCCCTCACCAGCTCGACGAGGAGGCGCTCCGACGACAGGTCGCACGGCTGCAGGTCCTCGTCGAAGACGCCGTACGTGGTGTGCACCTGCTCGCAGTCGTACTTGGCGAGGATGGCGTCGGACTCGTCGAGCATGCGCTTGGCCAGCTCGTCGTCCCGCCGCTCGCCGATGGGCCGGGTGTGCGTGACCGTGATGCCGTCCAGCACCCCGATGTTCCGGTAGTCCAGGAGCTTGGGCCACACCGAGTCGAGCCCGAGGCCCCAGCCCGTCTCGCTGAGGTCGAGCGTGGGCAGCAACCGCTCCAAGGCGCTCCGGCTGAAGCCCGGCACCATGATCTCGACGAAGCCGACCCACCGGCCGTAGAAGCTCGTGTTCTGCATCATGTCGAAGTGGGCGTAGTACGAATCGGCGTCGAGCGCAGGGGCGAAGAGGTCGAGCCCGACCGCCTCGGCCACCCGGAACATGTCGTTCACGACGTCCTGGGTGGTGCGGATGTCGTCGTCGGGGAGCCAGACGTGGTCGTAGTCCCGCCACCCGTCCCAGGTGTTCAGCACCTCGCGGATGCCGGACCACTTCGGGCCGGCCACGACCTCACCGACGGTGCAGTCGACGTCCGACTGGTCGGGGATCGGGGCGTACGGCGACAGGTAGAGGTCCCAGCTGCGATCCTTGTCCGAGTCGATCCAGCCCCGGTGGATCGAGCTCGAGCCGACGCGGAGCAGGACGAGGTTCTTGCGCATCGGGCGAGTGTGTCACCTCGCCACCCCGCCGCCGTCAGGCCGAGGAGCGGGTCCCGCCCTCGGGCGTGCCGGCGACGGGGTACGGCGGCGCGTGGCTCATCCCCCGCTGGAACTCGAGGAGCCAGAGGAGCACCCGGGGGTCCTCCTCGAAGAGGTACTGCGCGCCCTTCACCAGCTCCACCAGGAGGCGCTCGGGCGCGAGGTCGAGCGGCTTGCCGTCCGGGCCGAACGCACCGAAGGTGGTGTGGACCTGGGCGCAGTCGTACTGCTCGAGCAGCCGGTCGGACTCCTCGAGGACCCGCCGGCTGAGGTCGGCGTCGCGCATGACGCCGACGGGCCTCGTGTGGTGCACGGTGATCCCGTCGATGATGCCGACGCCCTCGTAGCCGAGGAGCTTCGGCCAGACCGAGTCGAGGCCCCAGCCCCAACCGGTGTCGGTGAGGTCGAGCGTGGGCAGGAGCCGCTCGAGGGCGGGCCTGCTGAAGCCGGGGATCATGATCTCGACGAACCCGACGAAGCGCCCGTAGAAGCTCGAGTTCTGCATCGTGGAGTAGTGCGCGAAGTACGACCGCTGGTCGAGCGCCGGCGCGAAGAGGTCGAGCCCGGCCGCGCCGGCCGCGTCGAACATCGCGCTGATCGCGTCGGGGCCGGCGCTGACGTCGTCGTCGGGGAGCCAGACGTGGTCGTACTCGCGCCAGCCGTCCCAGCTGTGCAGCACCTCACGGACGCCTGACCACTTCGGGCCGGTCACCACCTCGCCCACGACGCAGTCGACGTCCGCCTGCGACTCGATCGGCTGGTACGGCGAGAGGTACAGGTCCCAGTTCCGGGCCTCGCCCCCCTCGAGCCACTGGCGGTGGAGGGAGCTCCCACCCACCCGGCTGAGCACGAGGTTCCTCCGCATGAGGTGAGTGTGCCATCCCCGGAGGGGGCGACCCGTCGCCGCCGGCACGCGCCCTCGTCAGGCCTTCGCTGGTGCCCCGATCCCCTCCTGCTTCCTGCACGAGGTGCTGCTCCGACCGCAGAGCGTCAGGTTGCTGTGGAAGAGGCTGGCTGCTGCGCACGCGGGGTAGGGGGCCGGCGTTGTGAACGCCACCCTCGACCTCAACGACCGGACGCTGCCGCGGCTCGCGGCGTGCGCGACGGTTCCGACCTACGACCGCGGACGGCTCGCGCCCGGCGTCGTCCACCTCAGCGTCGGCTCGTTCCACCGCGCCCACCAGGCCGTGTACTTCGAGGAGATCGCGCAGCAGGGGCTGGACGAGGGGTGGGGGATCACGGGGGTCGGGCTGCGTCGACGGGAGATGAAGGCGGCCCTCGACGCCCAGGACGGGCTCTACACCGTCGTCACCCGGTCCGCCCGGGGCGACGAGGCGCGGATCGTCGGGGTGATCACCAGCTACCTCTTCGCCCCCGAAGAGCGAGCTGCGGTGCTCGACGCCCTGGCCGACGTGCGGACGCGGCTCGTCACGCTGACGATCACCGCCGCCGGCTACAAGGTGCACCCCGACACCGGAGAGTTCCTGAGCGAGGACGACGCAGTCGTGGAGGACCTCGCATCGCCCGCCGAGCCCGGGACGGCCCTCGGGCTCCTGGTCGAGGCGCTCGACCGGAGACGGCGTGCCGGGCTCCCGCCGTTCACCGTGCTGTCCTGCGACAACATGGCGGACAACGGCGCGATCGTGGGCTCGTCGGTGGCCGCCTTCGCTTCGCTGCGCGACGAGCGGCTGGGACGGTGGATCGAGGAGAACGTCGCCTTCCCGAGCAGCATGGTCGACCGGATCACCCCGGGCACGACCGACGCCGACCGCGAGATGGTCGAGCGGACGTTCGGCATCCGCGACCGGTGGCCTGTGATGACCGAGCCCTTCTCGCAGTGGGTCGTCGAGGACCGGTTCGGCCAGGGGCGCCCGCCGCTCGACGAGGTCGGGGTGCAGTTCGTCGACGACGTGCGCCCGTACGCCCTCACCAAGACGCGGCTGCTGAACGCGAGCCACAGCGCGCTGGGGTACCTGGGCTCGCTGGCGGGCTACGAGCGCATGGACGAGGTGATGGCCGACCCGGTCTTCGCCGGGTACATCGAGGAGATGATGACGGAGGAGATCTCACCCCTCCTCCCGTCCACCGGCATCGACCTGGCGACGTACGGAGCGACGCTGCGGAGGCGCTTCGCCAACCCGGCGGTCGCCGACCGGCTCTCGCGACTGTGCCGCAGCGGGTCGACCAAGGTCCCGGCCCACCTCGTCTCCTCGCTCCGCGAGGCGCTCGAGGCGAACCGTCCTCACGCCCTGCTCACCCTCGCGATCGCTGGTTGGTGCCGCTACCTCCGAGCCGTCGACGCGCACGGCCGACCGTTCCCGTTGGACGACGCCAACGGCGACCGGCTGCGCGCCCTGGCCGTGGCCGACGGTGGCGATCCCCGGCGCCTGCTCGCCGACGAGGCAACGTTCGGCTCGCTCGGGTCCTGCACGCAGTTCGTCGAGGCGGTGGAGCGCGACCTCCGCCAGCTCGAGGTGATGGGCCCCCGCGCAGTCATCGCGGCGCGCATCGCGGACGACGAGCAGCTCCTGGCATCGTGAGCGACGGGATCCTGCGGTTCGCGCCGCTGGAGACCGCCGCCGTCGAGGTCCTGCTGTGCGACGCCGACGGCAACCTGTTCGGCTCGGAGGAGCCGGCGTTCGACGCGTCCACCGTCGTCACCAACAGGTTGCTGGCGGCGCTGGGGGTCGACCTGACGTTCACCTCGGCCGGCCTGCGGCAGCGCTCGATGGGCAGGAACTTCCGGTCGATGGCCTCGGACCTGGCGGCGGAGGCCGGGACCGCCATCGAGCCCGAGGCCCTGGAGCAGTGGGTGCTCGAGGAGCGCGAGGCGGTGGTCGCCCACCTCGCCAGCGTGCTCCGCCCCGACCCCGCCGTCCACGGTCCGCTCAGCGAGCTGGCGTCGAGGCTCCGCCTCGCCGTGGTGAGCTCGAGTGCGCTGTCGCGCCTGGCCGTCTGCTTCACGGCAGCCGAGCTCGACGACCTCTTCCCGGCATCCGTGCGCTACAGCGCCGAGGACTCCCTGCCCGTCCCGACCAGCAAGCCGGACCCTGCGGTCTACGCGTTCGCAGGCCGGCAGCTCGGCGTCCGGGGCCCGGCCGGGCTGGCGGTCGAAGACGCAGCGGTCGGGGCCAGGTCGGCGGTCGCCGCCGGGTTCCCCACCGTCGGCAACCTGCAGTTCGTGCCGGCGGACGAGGTGGGGGCGCGCATCACCGCCCTGCGTGAGGCAGGGGTGTGCGCCATCGTCCCGTCGTGGTCCCACCTGGCCGAGCTGCTGGACGTGGCACCGGCGCCTGCTGCCCCCCCGGGCCGGCGGCTCCCGCAGGGCTGTTAGGCATCACGGCAGGACCGGGGTCGACCAGGTGAAGATCGCCGCCCGGTCCTGGTCGGGCAGCAGGTGGAGCCGGAGCCGGCCGTCGGTGACGTCGAGGTGCATCGGGTTGTAGGTCCCGACCTGGCCGGTGGCGGGGGAGTAGCCGGGGAACGGCAGCTCGGCCACCCATGTCAGGTCCTCGAGGCGCAGCACGCCGATCCCGCCGAGCTTGCGCCCGCCCCGCTCCAAGGCGCGGCCCACGCCCGTGCACACGGCATGGCCCGTGCTGAGGACGTGGAGGTCCTGGTGGTCGACGTAGTGCGACGGGTTCGTCCTCCGGTCGAGCACGGCGCCATGGGGGGTCAGTCGGAGCAGCTCCCGAGATCCCCAGGTCCAGGCCACGAGCGACCCGTCCCCGGCCGGGGCGATGGCGCCGAGGTGGTCGGGATGGCGGAAGCGGTGCGCAGCCGCGGCCCCGGGCACCTGCTGGTACACATCGGTGGTCGAGGCGGGCCGGTACTCGGCCGCCGCCAGCCAGAGGGAGCCGTCGGCACCGACGTCGGTGCCGCCCGGGTGGAACCGGTCCCCGTCCCCGCTCGGCCAGGCTGCGACCAGACCCCCGCCGGCGTCTGCGGCGAGCAGCCACCCCGTCAGGGACCGGAGGTCGACCGACGTGATCCACCAGATCCCGTCGAGGAGCACCATGCCCTGCGGGTGGCCTGCGTCGAAGTCGAGCTGGAGTGCGCTGTCGAGGGTCCACCTGTCCGTGCGGCCGATCGCCAGCAGGGTGGACAGGGCGGCCTCGTCGGCATGGGGGCGGAGCACCGGAGGCGCTGCTACTCGAACCGGAGGCGGGTGGCGTCCTCGGGCAGGCTCGTCCACCCGAGGACGCGCCGGGGTCGCAGGGTCGAGACCGGCGGGAGCTCGGGCACGTCCACGACAGGCTCTGTCACCTCGGCCTCCTCCGCTCGCACGGCGCCGGCCGACCGCCGTCGCCTGCACCACTCCACCGACGGTGCCACACCACGGACGCCGGCACCTGCACCCCCTCGACGCACGGGCGGTCCGTCGGCGGGAACGTGGACGGTGCGGCTCCTCAGGCGGTCACGTCGCGGCGGGCCACGATCACGAGCGCGACCATGGCGGCGACCCCGCTGTACAGCAGTGCGGTCACGACGGCGCGCCCGATGCCGAGCTCGACAGTGCCGCCGCGGATCAGCGATGCCAGCACCTGCCCGGGGAAGACGCGGTAGCCGGTCGACCAGGAGTCGACGACGATGTTCTCGAACGGGCCTGCCCAGGCGAAGCCGACGCCCAGCGCCAGTGGCGCCGACCGGAAGACCACGGCCAGCATCGTCCCGAAGACCGCCCACCCGGCGACGCCGCCGAGGACCGTCGCGTAGTCACGCAGTCCCGCGCTGATGCCGTCGATGCTGGACCACGACGAGGTGGCGATGTCCTGCGACGGGGCGACGAGGAGCGAGAGGGCGAACGTGGCGAGCTCCGCGACCGCCACCGCCCCCGCCGCCACCAGCAGGATGCCGGCGAGCTTGCCGACGATCACCTGCAGCCGGTGGGGGTGGCGGAGCAGCAGGGACCGGTAGGTGCCACCCGAGAGCTCGTTGGCGAGCAGGGCGATGAACGTCACGAACACCAGGAAGCCGAGGAACGACGCGCCGATCGCGAAGGCCTCCGTGCCGCCTCCCGGTCCTTCGAGCGCAGCGCGCGTCGCCCCCTCCCGGCGGGAGGCGACGTCGGTGGTCGCGGCGCTCGACAGGACGGTGACGGTGGAGATCGTCGCGAAGAGCGACGAGCCGGCGAGCACGAGGAGGATGGTGCGGCGCCGCACCAGTCGGAGCAGCTCGGCACGGATGATCCGGGTCATCGGGCACCCCCCTGCACCATCGTGAGGTAGCGGTCCTCGAGCGACGACCGCTGCGGGCTGAGCTCGACGAGGACGATCCCGGCGCCGAAGGCGACCTGGTTCACTGCGGCCGCCAGCGCGCTGACGTCCTCGGAGCCGACGGTGTGCACGACGAGGCGAGCCCCGTCGAGCTGCACGTCGTGCCCGTGGTGGACCAGCACCTCCCGCAGCGACCGGTGGTCGTCGGGGCGGCTGGCGGCGATCGCCAGCCGGTGGGCGTCGCCGTCGAGCAGGTCGCTGGTCGGGCCCTGGTAGAGCGAGCGACCGGTGTCGATCAGCACGAGCCAGTCGCACACCTGCTCGAGCTCGCTGAGGTCGTGCGAGGACACGAGCACCGTGCGCCCGCTGCCCCGCAGGTCGCCGATGAGGGCCCGCATCTCCCGCACTCCCTGGGGGTCGAGGCCGTTCGCCGGCTCGTCGAGGACGAGCAGGGCGGGATCCCCCAGCAGCGCCGCAGCGATGCCGAGCCGTTGCTTCATCCCGAGCGAGTAGCTCCGGTACCGGTCGTCGCCTCGGCCGAGGAGGCCGACCCGGTCGAGCAGCGAGGGGATCGGCGTCGGATCGTGCCCGCCCACCGTCGCCAGCAGGCGCAGGTTCTCGGCGCCCGAGAGGGACGGGTAGAAGGCCGGGCTCTCGATCAGGGCGCCGACCTCCGAGAGGTACGCCGCCGGCTCGGCGATCGAACGACCGAGCACGGTCCCGGTCCCCGAGGTGGGCCGCACGAGGCCGAGCAGCATCGCCATGGTCGTGGTCTTGCCGGCGCCGTTCGGGCCGACGAAGCCGGCGACGACGCCGGACGGCACCTCGATGTCGAGGTCGTCGACGGCGGTGCGATCGCCGTACCGCTTCGTGAGCCCGCTGACGGACAGTGCAGTGGTGGTCATGCCGTCCATCGTCCGGGACCCGACGATCGCCGTCGTCACCCCGGCGGCTGCTCCCCGGCTGCGCCGAGTGGCGTATCAGCGCTGCCAGCGGGGTCGGACGAGACCGGTCTCGTAGGCGAAGACGACGAGCTGCGCCCGGTCCCTCGCCCCGAGCTTGATCATGGCCCGGCTCACGTGGGTCTTCGCCGTCGCCGCGCTCATGATCAGCCGGGCTGCGATCTCGTCGTTCGTCAAGCCCTCGGCGGCGAGGGAGACGACCTCGCGCTCACGGTCGGTGAGGCCCGTGAGCGCCGGCACGCCGACGGGTTCCTTCGCCCTGGTGGCGAACTCCTCGATCAGCCGCCTGGTGACGCGGGGGGAGAGCAGGGCGTCGCCCTCGACGACGGCGTGGATCGCCCGCAGGAGCTCCTCGGGCTCGGTGTCCTTCACGAGGAACCCGTTCGCTCCCGAGCGGATGGCCTCGAACACGTGCTCGTCGAGGTCGAACGTCGTGAGGATCACGATCTTCACGCTGGACAGGCGCTCGTCCCGCGCGATCCGGCGGGTGGCGACCAGGCCGTCGACGCCCGGCATGCGGATGTCCATCAGCACGACGTCGGGCCGGAGCTCGACCGCCAGGCGCACGGCGGCATCGCCGTCCGCTGCCTCCCCGACGACGGTGATGTCCTCCTGGGCGTCCAGCAGCGAGCGGAAGCCACCCCGCACGAGGGCCTGGTCGTCGACGACGAGGACCGAGATCACGGGCCCACGGGGAGCCGGGCGAGGACCCCGAACCCGCCCCCTGGCCGAGGTCCCGCCTCGACGGTGCCACCGAGCGCAGCCGCCCGCTCCCGCATGCCGGCGATCCCGGTGCCGGTGCCGGAGCCCGTGCCGGCGCCCCCGAGGCCGTCGTCGACGACCTCGACCGTGACGTCGCCGTCGTGCTCGATGCGGACGGTCGCTCGGGAGGCACGCCCGTGGCGGGTGACGTTCGTGAGCGCCTCCTGCACGATCCGGTACGAGACCAGCTCGACCGGCGCCGGCAGCGGGTGGTCCACGTCCACGAGGAGCTGGACGTCGAGCCCGCTCGCCCGCACGCCGTCGACCAGGCGCTCGAGGTCGTCGAGGCGGGGCGCCGGAGCCCGGGGGGCGGCCTCACCTCGACGAAGGACGTCGAGCGCGGTGCGCAGCTCGTGCAGCGAGGCCCGGCTCGCCTCCTTGATGGCGGCGAGCGCGGGCCCGGTCGCATCCTCCTCGCCCGCCAGGTGGAGGGCCACGCTCGCCTGGACGTTGATGAGCGAGAGGTTGTGGGCCAGGACGTCGTGCAGCTCCTGTGCCAGCAGCAGCCGCTGCTCGTCGGCCTCGGCCTGCTCGCGCGCTGCCGTCTGCTCCCGTCGGCTGCGCACGAGCTCGGACACGGCGAGCACGACGACGAGCCAACCCGCCACGAGACCGAGGTGGCCGAGATCCGCCTCCGCACGGTCGTCGAGCACGTGCGCGACCACGAAGCCGGCGAACCCGAGGGCGGCGAGGCGCCACGTCTGGTGGCGACGACCGCTCTGCACCGCGAAGAACAGCGTGACGGCGACGCTGACGAAGATCGGCCCGTAGGCGTAACCGAGACCGATGTAGAGGTCGGCGGCACCGATGGCGACACCGGCTGCGACGAGGGCGAACCGGTCGCGCCACAGCATGGCGAGCGGCCCGAGCAGCACGAGCACGACCGCGAGCGCGTCCATGGGCATGCGCTCGGGCTGGTTGTCGGCGGCGCCGAAGGACCCGACCACCTGGAACGCGGCGATCGTGAGCGCGCCGAGGACGACGTTGCTCCTCGGCGCAGCGACCATGCGGTCACGGTAAGTGCAGGGCCCCCCCGCCGTCGTCCGCCCCCGGGCGCAGCCGCCACGACGCCCCACGGCGTAGGTGGGCGGAGGTGCCCCGTGCCGTCGCCGCTCGAGGCGGCCGCGTGGCACCGGGTCCAGCGGCGGCGAGGCCCTGCGTCCGCGAGCGGCGCTGGCTCGTCGCCGGTGGCCACCGGCTCCGCCCCTCGCGACGCCGTGGGGTGCCGGCGACCTCGCCTCAGATGCCGCAGCCCAGGCGGATCCGCTCGATCCCTCCCCGGAAGCGCCGGTCGCGCTGGGCCGCGCTGGCGCCGGCGTCGTGCATCCCGGCGAGCTCGAGCGACACGTAGCCGTGGACGCTCGCCCAGAGGTGGTGGGCGACCTCCGCAGGGTCATCGGTGCTGCCGGCGGCGCTCGTGGCCTCCCGCACCGCTTCGACGAGCTGCTCGAAGGTCTCGGCCGCGGCTGTGAGCGCCTGCTCGCTCGGCTGGTAGTCGGGGACGGCCTTGCCGAACATCACCATGTAGTGGGTGGGGTTGGCGAGCGCCCAGTCCCGGTACGCGTGCGCGTAGCGGCTGAGGTCACCCGCACGCCGGGTGCGCCCTCGGGGCACCTCGCGCTGCGCGGCACCGAAGCGCTGGAACCCGTCCACGAAGATCGCCTCGATCAGGCCGTGCTTGCCGCCGAACCAGGTGTACACACCGGTGGTCGAGCATCCTGCGGCGGCCGACACCGAGCGGACGGTGAGCGCGCCGGCGCCCTCCCGCTGGAGGATGTCGACGGCGGCCTCCAGGATCGCACCCCGCATCCCTGTGCCATCCGGCACAGAGGCCCCCTCCACCCTTGACAGCCCCGATGCCACGTAACAATGTTACACCACCGAGCACGTGACGAAGGCTTCGTCACCGTCGGTCGAACCACAGGGGGTTCCGGGTGTCCGCCAACATGTACCTCGAGGGGAACTACGCACCGGTCGAGAAGGAGGTCACGGCCTTCGACCTGCCGGTCGTCGGTGAGCTGCCGGCCGAGCTGAACGGCCGCTACCTCCGCAACGGGCCCAACCCCTTCGACGAGGTCGATCCGGTCACCCACCACTGGTTCGTCGGCGCCGGGATGGTCCACGGCGTGCGCCTCCGGGAGGGCAGGGCCGACTGGTACCGCAACCGCTACGTCGGCAGCACGAGCCTCAGCGAGGCTCGTGGTCTCCCTGACATCCCAGGACGGAACTGGAACGGCAGCGCCGGTGGCCCGAACACCAACGTCGGCGGGTTCGCCGGCACCACCTGGGCGATGGTCGAGGCCGGCGGGTGCCCGGTCGAGCTGACCTACGAGCTCGAGACCGTCGGCCGCAACGACTTCTTCGGCACGCTGCCGGGTGCGTTCACGGCTCACCCCAAGCTCGACCCGGAGTCGGGTGAGATGCACGCGATGGTCTACGCGCTGCCTGAGTGGCTGGACCACGTCCAGTACGTCGTCGTGGCGCCGGACGGCAAGGTCCGCCGGACCGTCGACATCCCCCTCGAGCAGACCACCATGCTGCACGACATGTCGCTGACCGAGCGCTACGCCATCGTCTACGACTTCCCGTGCCGCCTCTCCATGGACCTTGCGCTGAGCGGCTCCAGGTTCCCCCTCAGCTGGCAACCCGGCACCGGGAGCAGGGTCGGGCTGCTGCCCCGCGAGGGCGAGGCTGCCGACATCGTGTGGGTCGACGTCCCAGAGTGCTACGCGTTCCACCCGATGAACGCCTACGACGCGCCCGACGGCAGCGTCGTGATCGACCTGTGCGTGTACGACTCGATGTTCGACCAGTCCCGCAACGGCCCGTTCGAGAACAACGCCGCCCGCCTCGAGCGGTGGAGCATCAACCCTGCGACGAGGTCGTCGAGCACGACGGTCGTCGACGCGACGCCGCAGGAGTTCCCCCGCCACCGCGGCAAGCTCACGGCCAAGCCCTACCGCTACGGCTACACCGCCGGCGTCGACACCCTCGGGGCGGGATGGCCGACGTACAAGCACGACCTCCAGACCGGCCAGCGGTGGGCGTTCGACCACGGAGCCGGCCGGAGCGCCGGGGAGCCGGTGTTCGTCGGCCGCGAGGGCGCCACCGAGGAGGACGGCGGCTGGCTGATGACCTTCGTCCACGACATCCCGGCGGGCACGGCGGAGCTCGTCGTCGTCGACGCGCAGGACTTCGACCGCGGCTACGTCGCACGTGTCCCGCTGCCCCAGCGGGTCCCGTTCGGCTTCCACGGCAACTGGGTCACCGACAGGGCCGTCCCGCCCCCGTACAACCCGTCCGCCTGAGCCACCGGCGCGACACCCGGTGCCCGGCCTCGACGACGGAAGGTCTGTGGAGGCGGGGTGACCGGGCGCGCCGCCCGGTGGACCCCGATGCGACGCGGTTGCGTGACCCTCGAGACCGCGAACCACCGGGCCTCGCGTGCGCGAGCATGCCCCGTGGCCGGCATCGACGACCGTCAGCACCACAAGACGGCCGGGGTGGCCTCGACCGGCCGCCCGTCGATCTACGAGCTGCGTCAACCCGAGGTCGAGCTGGGTGGCTTCCTCGACGAGCACCTCCCGGCGCTGCGGGGCGCAGCCGTGCTCGATGCCGGGTGCGGGCCCGGTTCGTACGTCGCCGACACGCTCGCACGGGCGAGCGGGCTGGTCACCGTCGACATCGCGCACGGTCGCCTGAGGCTCGTCGAGCGGCGGGCAGGCCGTGTGTGCGGTGACCTGCAGGCACTTCCCTTCCCGGACGCCACCTTCGACGTCGCGATGGCGATGCACGTGCTGTACCACCTGCCCGGCATCGCCGCCGGTGCCGCCGAGCTACGGCGGGTCGTGCGTCCCGGCGGCGTCCTCTACGCGCTCACCAACGGCGAGCACGCGCAGTGGGAGGTGCAGGACCTGGTCGACCGCAACGGCTGCGACCCGTTCGCCGGCGGCGAGAACCGCTTCACCAACGAGAACGGCGGCGACTTCCTGCGCACGGCGTTCGACCACGTGCAGCTGACCGAGCTCACCGGCTCCCGCCTCGTCGTGCGCGATCCGGAGTGCGTGATCGACGAGATCGAGCGGAACCGCTACCTGACCGAGCCCGGGCTGCGTCCCGGGGTCGGCTGGCAAGACCTCGTCGCCGGTGTCCGCCGCGACGTCGTCGACGTCGTGACCCGTGAGGGTGCGTTCGTGATCAGCGAGGCGCACGGCCTGTTCACCTGCTCCTGAACGGCGGGGCGAGGGATGCTCATCGGCAGCTGCGTCTGCGGGCACCCGACCCACCGGGGGTTCGGACACGAGGCGCTCGACGCGAGTGGCGGACACCGGGGGCGGTGGGGACCGCGGGGACTCGGGAGCGCGCGCCCGGTCTTCCCCGTCCGACGTGGACGGGCTCAGTGGGCGGTGCGGCGCGCCCGGAAGGCGGCGACGTTCGTGCGGTTGGCGCATGACGCGCTGCAGTAGCGACGGGAGCGGTTCTTCGAGAGGTCGACGAGGACGTCGCTGCACCGCTCTGCCTGGCACAGCTGGAACCTGTCGAGCTCTCCCAGTCGCACGACGTCGACCACCGCCATCGCCGCCTCGACCGCCATCCGCTCCGCGAGGGGTGCCTGCGGCGTCGTCGCGTGGAGGTGGTAGGTCCAGCCGTCGTGGGCGACGAGCTGGGGCAGCGCACCGGTCTCCCGCAGCATCCCGTTCACCAGCTCGACGAGCTCGTCCTCGTCGACCTCCCACCACCGGCGCAGGCGGGGGCGCAGGGCGCGGACCTCGGCCAGCTCGGCGTCGTCGCCCCGCCGGGAGCCGGTCCAGCCCCACGCGTCGACGAAGTCGTCCAGGGCTGCTCGGTCAGCCAGGAGGTCACCGTCCTCCTGGTCGGTGTTCACCAACGCAGCTGCGGCTGCCAGCGCCACCTCGGTGTCATGGGCAAAGAGCAAGTTGACTCCTTTCACCGATGCCTCTACCTTGCGTAAGGAGCTTGCAGCCCCAAGGGTACTTACACAGGAGTCGTCGTGGAGCATCGGATCGCCGGCCGTGCCGGCCTGGCACTGGCCGTCGTCTCGGCGGCGACCTTCGGCTCGTCCGGCGCGTTCGCCACCAGCCTGCTCGACGTCGGGTGGAGCCCGGGCGCTGCGGTCACCGTGCGGGTGCTCGTCGCAGCAGCCGTCCTGACCGTTCCGGCGCTGCTGCAGCTCCGAGGCCGCCGGCAGCAGCTGCGCGCCGGGTGGCCGACCCTCGCCGTCTACGGCGTGGCGGCCGTCGCCGGCGCCCAGCTGTGCTACTTCATGGCGATCGAGCACCTCTCGGTCGCCGTCGCGCTGCTGCTCGAGTACTCCGGCGCGCTGCTGGTCGTGGGCTGGCTCTGGCTCCGCGGTGGCCAGCGTCCCCGTCGGCTCACCGTCGCCGGCGCGCTCCTCGCAGTCCTGGGCCTCGTCCTCGTCCTCGACCTGCTGGGCGACGTCGAGCTCAGCCTCGTCGGCGTGCTCTGGGGTCTCGGCGCCGCCGTCGGGCTCGCCGCCTACTTCGTCGTGTCTGCGGCGACCGAGGACGGGCTGCCGCCCCTCGTCGTCGCCTGCGGCGGGCTCGGCGTCGGTGGCACGGTGCTCCTCGCTGCCGGTGCGACGGGGCTGCTGTCCTTCGAGGCGACGCGAGCAGACGTCACGCTGCTCGACGCGCAGGTCAGCTGGCTCGTGCCGGTGCTCGGGTTGTCCCTGGTGGCCGCCGTGGTGGCCTACGTGACCGGGATCGTCGCGGCGCGCGTGCTGGGCGCGAAGGTGGCGTCGTTCGTCGGTCTCACGGAGGTGCTCTTCGCCGTCGGCTTCGCCTGGCTGTTGCTGGGTGAGGTGCTGTCACCCGTCCAGCTGGTCGGCGGGGCGCTCGTGATCGCCGGCATCGCCCTCGTGCGGCTCGACGAGCTCGGACCGCCGGCCTCCGCCTCGGCGACCACGGGGGACACGGAGGACACGGGGGGCGCCACCGCCCCGGCCGCGCCGGTCACGGCCCTCGGCCGCCCCTGACCCGCACAGCCACCCCCGCCGCATCGGAGGCGTCGCCTCCCGGACCCGAGCGTGCGGCGTTCGCCGTTCAGGTTTCGAGAGGGGAGCCGGCGAGCCGCTCGGGAGGCGCTGCGTCGGCGGGGTGGTAGCGCGCTGCGGGAGTTCCCGGCGGGTTGTGCACGCCGGGTTGCGCGTCGGGGTTCGCCACGCACACCTCCGCCTCCAGACCGTCCGGGTCCCGGAAGAACAGGCTCAGGATGTGGCCGAAGTCCGTGACGAACCCGTCGGTCGCGTGGCGAGCGAGGAGCCGCTCCCTGATGTCGTCGAAGGCGGTGAGCGACGCCGCCTCCAGCGCGAGGTGGTCGAGTCGACCTCGTCCGAACATCGGTACCTGCCGCTCGTGCTCGGCGTTGCCCCGGAGCTCGAAGACGTTCAGCTCGGCAGTCGGGCCGACCCAGACGAGGGTGACCCTGAAGCCGTCCTGCTCCTGGAGGACCTCGTGCGTCGCCCCGAAGACAGCGCCGTAGAACTCGAGGAACCGATCGGTGTCACCAGTGAGGACGGCGACGTGGTTGATCCCGCTCAGCAGCACGACCCGAAGTGTTGCACGGCCTCTGTGAGCGGCGGCGGGCTGCCGCCGCCACGTGGACGCGCGCGTCGCGCGGGCTTCCGGTGCGGCGACACCTTCCCCGCCCGGACCCCGTGACCGGTGGTGCGACGGACGGGCCGTCCGGGCTGGGCGCAGAACGCGGTGGCGTCGTGGTCCGGTCGGTCGCGAGGGTGTCGGGCGTGGTCACCCCGGCGGTCTGGCCGTTGTTCGACCTCCAGGTGGAGACGCCGCGGGTCGAGCTGCGGTACGCCACCGACGACGACCTCCAGGCGCTCGCCGCGTTCAGGGACGGCAGGGTCGTCGAGGTGGGCGAGGAGCCCTTCGACGGGGACTCGTCGTTCTACATGAGGGGCCCGCAAGCCCGTTGGAAGGCGATCACCGGCGAGTGGGGTGCCCGGTCGAGGACGTCCGCGGCCTGGTGGCACCTCGCCTTCGCCGTCCGCGCTGACGGCGAGCTCGTCGGGCAGCAGAACATCACTGCCGGCGAGTTCCCGCAGGTCCGAACCGTCAGCTCGTTCTCCTTCCTCGCGAAGCCGTACCGCGGGCAGGGGCTCGGCAAGGAGATGCGCGCGGCGATCATCCACCTCGCGTTCCACGGCCTCGGTGCTCTGCGGGCCGAGAGCGACGCCTTCGTCGACAACCTCCCGTCCGCTGGCATCTCGACGGCGCTGGGCTATGAGCCGAACGGAACCCTCGTGGCGACCAGACCGAGTGGTCCGGCGCTCATGCGACGCTTCCTGCTGACTCGCGAGCGGTGGGGTGTGAGGAGGCGTGATGACATCCAGATCGACGGGCTCGCAGCGTCACTGCCGCTCCTCGGCCTCACGGAGACGGCGGAGCCGGAACCGGGTGCGGATGCCGCGGTCGTCGAGGTCTCCGGTGTCGGGGAAGAGGAGTCGGAGACGTGACGCACAGGGCGAAGGTCATCCTGCTGCGGCTTGCCCTCGTCTTCGTGGTGGTCTCGTCGTCGCAGCGCGCTGATCAGGGGTGGCAACGTCGGGAGATAGATCTCGTCGAGGTCAGGGGATCGACGCTCGTCGTCGGCGGCCACTGCCACGGCGACGCGAGGGTCCGTGTCGATGAGGGCCCTGAAGAGGTCGTCCTCACGCTGGAGGTGGACGGCGAGCCGAGAGGCGAGTGCCACGACACCGTGCAGGCGGAGCTGGACGGTGCAGTCGATGGCCGACGACTCGTGGACTCGACGACGGGTGCACCGGCCCCGAGGGGGCGACACGATGGCGCGGGGTGATTGCCAGAATGTTGCACGTTCGTGGCACGACAAATCATCTTTCTCCGTCGGCGCGAGTAAGCAGTCGTGTGGCGGTACAGTTCGGCTGCAATTCACCATCGTCAACGGAAAGAAGTCGAGGGCCGACATGGCACGCACGACACGGGTCGTCCACACCTGCGACCTGCATGGTGATGACACGGAGGCGACGACGTCGGTCGTCGTCACCAGTGGCAAGAAGCGGATCGAGCTGGACGTCTGCCAGGCCCACCTCGACCTCATCCTCGGTGCCGGTCGCACGTCGGCTCGCTCGGCGGGCGCTCCGGCCAAGCGTCGCCAGAAGGGGTCCCGACGTGCCGCAGCGAAGGGGACGAGCAAGGCGCACAGGGCGGGTCCCTCGACCGCGGCAGTCAGGGAGTGGGCGATCCGGAACGGCCACGGCGTGAGCGCTCGCGGCAGGATCCCCGCCGATGTCGTCGCTGCGTACTCCGAAGCCAACCGGTCCGAGAGCTCGAGCTGACGCGCCGGTTGCCCTTCGCTCCCCGGCTCTTCCTGTCGCCGAGCCGACCGAGAGACAGATCACCGGATCGTCGAGGCAGCCGCACGGTGCTCGGAGCCACCTCGACGGTGATCGAAGAGCCCAGCCGTCCCACTGTGGGGACCGCCTGACGTCGTCGAGGGTCAGGGAGTGATGCGGTTCAGGTCCCGCGGGAAGAGCGTGACCTCGCGGATGTTCGCAGCGCCGACGATGCGGGCGGTCCAGCGCTCGAGCCCGATGGCGAAGCCGCCGTGGGGCGGCATCCCGTGCTCGAACGCCTCGAGGTAGCCGGCGAGCGCAGCACGTGTCTGCTCATCGGTGACGTCGAGGTAGTCCTGGTGGCGGTGGAGGCGCTGGCCGCCGGTGACGAGCTCGAGCCCGCGGAAGAGCAGGTCGAAGCTGTTCGAGTGCCCGGGCCGCGCAGGCTCCGGGTGGGTGTAGAAGGGCCGCTTGGCCATGGGGTAGCCCTCGACGAACAGGAAGTCCGAGCCGTGCTCGGTCAGGGCCCAGTGGCCCAGCCACCGTTCGTGCGCCGGTGCGAGGTCGGGCTCGCCCACGACCTGCTCGCCGGTGGCCGCCTCGAGCAGCTCCTGGGCATCGTGGAAGTGGATGCGGGGGATCTCGTCCGGCACGACCGGCAGCTGCACGCCGAGCAGCTCGACCGCCGGCGACGCCCGCTCGACGATCGTCTCGACCATCCCGGCGAGCACGTCGCGCAGCACGGCTTCGACGTCGCGATGGTCGCGGATGAACCCGAGCTCGACGTCGAGGGACACGTACTCGGCGAGGTGCCGGACCGTGTCGTGCGGCTCGGCACGGAACACCGGGCCCGTCTCGTACACGCGCTCGAACACCCCGACCATGATCTGCTTGTAGAGCTGCGGGCTCTGGGCCAGGTACGCGGTCCGGCCGAAGTAGTCGAGGCTGAACACGTTCGCTCCGCTCTCGGTCGCCGTGCCGACGATCTTCGGTGTGTGGATCTCCGTGAAGCCGAGACCGTCCAGGGTCGACCGGAAGCCTGCGACCGATGCTGCGGAGATCGATGTCGCGGCCCGGATGCGAGGGTGTCGCAGCGCGATCGCTGCGTGATCGAGGAGCGACGGCAGCGAGGCCTGCAGCTCCGGTCGACGCATCTCGAACGGGGGCGCCTCCGACGGGTTCACCAGCACGGTCAGGACAGGTTGGTGGAGCTCGAAGCCGCCGGGCGCCTGGGAGGAGGCGACGACCGAGGCGTCGATCTCGACGACGGCCTCTGGCAGCAGCCCGGCTGCGACGGCACGATCGCCGTCGTCCACGACGACCACCTGGGCGATGCCGGCGGCATCCCGGAGCAGCAGGAAGGTCACCTGCGCGAGCCGTCGTTGGTGGTGGACCCACCCCGCCAGCGTCACCCGCTCACCGACGTGTGCCGCCAGCTCTGAGGACGTGATCCTCGTCATCTCCCGTACCTCCCGCAACGACCGGTCCCCTGGTCGTGCGGGCGGGAGGGTGTCCCGCGGTGCCACCGCACTTCACCGCAGCCTGGCTGCGGCCTCGTTCGTACGCTCGCAGCTCGGGCTCGTCAGACCGTCGTCGCCGGCCGAACCCTACCCATCACCGTGACGGGTGGCAGCGGCGCCGCCGCAGACGCCTGTGGTCAGGTCTGGAGGTCGTCGGCGAGCCGCACGAGCAGGCGCACCAGGAGCGCGGTCCCGGCGTCGGCGATCGCCGACCCGGCGAGGGGGTGGTCCGAGGGCAGCTGGGCCAGGGCGTCCTGCACGACGGCGCGGAGACGTGCGACGTCGTGCGGGTCCTGTGGCAGTGGCGTGTGGGCGAGCTCGTCGACCAGCGACCGGAGCCTCGGTTGTGCTGGAGACGCAAGATGGGCGGGTCCAATCGTCCGCGCGACCTGATCCAATTCGGGGATGCGAGCCGGCTCCAGGGCCGCGATCGTGGTCATGCCTGCAACCTGCAGGAGTCCAGTCGAGGAAGCGAGAGCCAGCGTGACGAAATTGGACCCTGATCGCGTCGTCCGCCTGCTCGGGGGGTGGGCCGGCGGGACGGGACCGCTGTACGAGCAGCTGGCCGACGCCGTGCGGCGGTCGATCGACCGGGGCGAGGTGCGCGACGGCACGATCCTGCCGCCCGAGCGGGTCCTCGCCGGCACCCTCGCCGTCTCCCGGGGGACGGTGGTGCGCGCGTACGGGATCCTGCAGGAGCAGGGACTGCTGGCGCGGCGGCAGGGCAGTGGCAGCGTGGTCACCGTCCACGAGACGCCGGGCCCAGCGGCCCGGCACCGCGCCACCCCCCTGTTCGACGAGTCGGCCTCGACGGCACTGCTGAAAGCCGTGCCCCGCAGCCTCCTCGACCTCCCCGCCGAGCTCGGGGCGCTCGCGTCGACTGCCGCGACCGCTGACATCGACCTGCAACCCGAGGGGCTCCGGTCGCTGCGCGTTGCGCTCGCCCAGCACATCACCGACCAGGGCCTGCCGACCGAGGCCGACCAGGTGCTCGTCACCAACGGCACCCAGCACGCGTGCTCCCTCGCGCTGCGAGCCCTCTGCCGCCCGGGTGACGTGGTCCTCACCGAGGAGCTCACCTGGCCCGGCCTCACCGATGCCGTCACCGCGCTCGGAGCCCGCTCCTACGGCGTGCCGATGGACGAGCACGGCGTTCGCACCGACGAGCTGCGTGCCGCGGTGGAGCGCCTCCGCCCGGCGGCCATCTGCCTGAACCCGCACCACCACAACCCGACCGGCACCCGGCTGCCGGACCGACGCCGGCGCGAGGTGGCTGACATCGCCGGTGACTACGGCACCCCGGTCGTCGAGGACCGGGCCTATGCGTCGCTGGCCTTCGACGGCCGGGTTCCCCCACCCCTGGCGGCCCACCGTCCGGCGGCCCCGATCCTCGTGATCGAGTCGTTGTCGAAGGTGGTGTGGGACGGCCTCCGCGTCGGCTGGCTGCGGGCGTCGGCCGACCTGGTCGGGCGGCTGCGACTCGTGCGCGCCGTCGAGGACCTCGGCACCGCCATCCCGACGCAGCTGCTGACCCTGCAGCTCCTGCCCCGGTTCGACGAGCTGCTCGCCCAGCGCGTGGCCGAGCTGTCGGTCAAGGCGGCCGCCGCCCAGGTCGTGGTCGCCGAGGTGCTCCCCGACTGGGAGGTCGCGCCCGTGCGCGGCGGTGGGGCGCTGTGGGCGACGCTCCCGGGGCCTGCCCGCGCCTTCGCCGCCCACGCCGCTCGGGCCGGCGTCCTCGTCGTCACCGACGAGACCTTTGCCGCCGCTGAACCGCCGGACCGGGCGCTACGACTGCCCTTCACCGCCCCGGAGGAGGTCTTCCGCCGTGCGATCGACCGGCTGGCGCAGGCGTGGGCGACGTTCGACCCGGACCAGGGGGACCACGTCGGGGTCGCCGGGCTCGTGGTCTGAGCACCCGCCGTGCGATGGTCCGTCGATCGTCGCTACCGGGCCTGACGGCTCGCGCTCGCAGGTGGCCGGGCGATGCTCGCCAGCGGCCTCGTCGAGCTCCTGCGGCCGGATCGGCTTGGTGAGGTACGAGTCCATGCCGGCGGCGCGGCAGGCGGCCTCGTCCTCGATGAGCACGCTGGCCGTCATGGCGATGATGTGCGGCTGGCGGTCGAGCTCCACGTCGGCCCGGATGGCGCGGGTCGCCGCGATCCCGTCCAGCACCGGCATCTGCACGTCCATCAGGACGACGTCGTAGCCGCCGCCGCGCACTGCATGGAACGCCTCGAGCCCGTTGCTCACCGAGTCGACCCGGTAGCCGAGCTTGGCGAGGACGAGCTGTGCCACCTTCTGGTTCACGGGGTTGTCCTCCGCGAGGAGCACCCGGAGCGAGCGGGCGACGGAGGGGCCATCGCCCTCCCGGCCCGTGCCTCGCACCGCTGGTGGTCGACCAGCCGGTCGTCGCACCCGTCGTGGGACGCGACATGGGTGGTGGATCGGCATCACCGGGCGCCGACCTGAGCCGGTTGCCGACCTGCACCTCGACCACCGCGTCGACGCAGTCCACGCGGTCCACGCAGTCCACGCGGTCCACGACACAGCGAGGCGCTGCAGCGGCTGTCGCAGAGCTCGTGGCCCCCCGGGTCCCCCAGCCCCACCTGCCTCACGACAAGCGGAACCGGCGCGCCGGCCGGGTGGGGCAGGGGACGCACCGGCCCCCTGGTCCCGGCCACCGACTTGCAACGAGGATGTCACCCGTTGTTAACCTTCGGAGATGCCTCGTCGCACTGCCATCATCGGGCTCGCGCTGGCCGGAGCGATCGGTCTCTCGGGTTGCGGACCCGTCCAGTTCGACGTGGCCTTCTTCGGTGACGTGCCCTACAGCTCCTCGGCCATCACCAAGTACGACTCGATGATCTCGGACATCAACAGGAGCGGCGTCGCCTTCTCCTCCCACGTCGGCGACATCGGACCGGGCATCTCTGCGACCTGCACGAACGAGACGGTCGATCGGGAGACCAGACGCTTCGACACGCTGGCCCAACCCCTCGTGTACACGCCCGGCGACAACGAGTGGACCGACTGCGGCACCGGAGCCGTGCAGCTGAGCAGGTTGTCCTACCTCCGCCAGCAGGTCTTCCGCAACACCGGGACAGAGTCACGTGGTCAGACCAGGATGGCGCTCGAGTCACAGGCCTCCCGTGGGTACCCCGAGAACACGCGGTGGCGACGAGGGCCCGTCACGTTCGCGACGCTCCACATCGTCGGGAGCAACGACAACGTCAGTGCTGCCGAGCACGGCCCCCGACGCCAGGCGACCATCGACTGGCTGCGGGAGACCTTCGCCCAGGCGCGGGACCGGGGGGACAAGGGGGTCGTCCTCATCGCCCAGCGCGACCCGAACCTCACCACGACGGTCTCGAGCGCCTACCGGAGCATGAACGAGGCCGTGCGTGACGAGGTCTCGGGCTTCTTCGGGCAGGTGCTGTTCGTGAGCGGTGACGCCCACTCGTACACGCAGGTGAACTCGGTCGCCGGCCTCAGCAACTTCCGCTGGGTGAGGGTCGAAGGTGACTCCCTGGTCAGCTACGTGCGCACGCGGATCGACACGAGCACGAGCTCCCTCTTCTCCATCAGCCAACCCAAGCGGTTCTGAACGTCCTCGTCCCTGCTCACCGACGCACCGTGGGCGGGTGAGGGCGCAGCCCCGATGGGGACGTGGAGATCGACCAGGCC
>CADCSY010000067.1 GCA_902805555.1 uncultured Acidimicrobiales bacterium
GCCGGCTTCCACGCGCGCTCGGTGCCCGAGCGGCCGGAGCGGGCGGTCGAGGTCCTCGAGGTCGACCGGCCCGCGCTCGTCCTCGGGAGCACCCAGCCCGAGGCCGATGCCGACGGCGCCGCGCTGGAGGCCGCCGGTGTGGCGCTCGTGCGCCGGCGCAGCGGTGGGGGAGCGGTGCTCCTCGAGCCGGCCGGCTCGACGTGGGTCGACGTCGTGCTCCCCCACGGCGACCGGCTCTGGTCCGACGACGTCGGCGTCGCCTTCCACTGGCTGGGTCGGGCCTGGGCACGGGCGCTCGCCGACCTCGGTGTGGCCGCCGAGGCGCACGAGGGCCCGCTGCGCACGTCACGGTGGTCCCGGCTGGTGTGCTTCGCCGGCCTCGGGCCGGGCGAGGTCACCGTGGAGGGGGCGAAGGTGGTCGGCATCGCCCAGCGCCGGACCCGGGTCGGTGCCCGCTTCCAGTGCGCCCTCCTCCACCGCTGGTGCCCTGAGGCGACGGTGTCCCTCCTGGCGCTCGATCCGGCCGAGCGGCGCGCGGCGACGGCCGACCTCGCGGGGGTGGCCCGCGGCGTCGACCTCCCAGGGTCCGCGGTCGTGGAGGCCCTGCGGTCGCACCTGCCACCGTGATCCGCCCTCTGGGATCTGCGCGCTGGTCGGTGACGCCGATCCGTTCCATGACCCGCCGGCCCAGTTGATGAGGCGCCCCCGGGGCGCGCGGACGCCGACCGGTACGTAGCCTGGGTGCCTGGTCGAGGGGAAGAGGTCGCGGGTGTTCGGTCGAGAGCGCAAGGTCGAGATGGTGAGGCCGGAGGAGGCCCTGCCCGGTCGAGACGTGCCGGTGCGGGTCGCTGCCACCAACATCGTCAACGGTCGCAGCATGCAGGGGCCGTTCCCCGAGGGCGTGCAGGAGGCCGTGCTCGGCATGGGCTGCTTCTGGGGCGCCGAGCGCATCTACTGGGACCTCCCGGGTGTCTGGGTCACCTCGGTCGGCTACTCGGGCGGCTACACGCCGAACCCCACCTACCGGGAGGTGTGCACCGGGATGACCGGCCACGCCGAGGTGGTCCGGGTCGTGTTCGACCCAGCGACGCTGTCGCTCGAGGACGTCCTCGCCCCCTTCTGGGAGCAGCACGATCCCACCACGCCGATGCGCCAGGGGAACGACGTGGGCACCCAGTACCGCTCCGCCATCTACGTCACCGACGACGAGCAGCGGGCCGTGGCCGAGGCGAGCCGGGCCCGCTACCAGGCGCGCCTCGACGAGGCCGGCCACGGTCAGATCACCACTGAGATCGCAACGGCTGGCCCGTACTGGTTCGCCGAGGACGAGCACCAGCAGTACCTGGCCAAGAACCCGGGCGGCTACTGCAACCACGGGTTCTGCCAGGTCGCCTACGACCGGCAGCAGCCCACCGGCACCGTCGCCTGACGTCACCGGCCCGCGTGGCGAGGTGCGGCGTGGGGGCCGAGGCGGTGGCGGCCGTCGACGCGCTCCGGCACGCGGGCGTCGGTCACGGCTCGGTCCTCGGGCTCGCCCTGGCACCGGGCAGGGGACTGGCGCTGGCACCGGCCGCCGGGGGTGGTGGCACCTGGCTGAGCGACGACCACGACCCGGTCCCGCTGGTCGCGCACGTGGAGGAGGTGCTCCGCCCGAGGTGGCTCCTCTGGTCGGGCGCCACCTCGGCAGCCCTCGTCGCCGGCGGCGTGCGGGTCTCCACCTGCTGGGACGTCGCCGCCGTCCACCGTGTGGTGGCCGGCGGCTGGCGAGCGGACCCCGGCTTCGTCTGGGCGACGCTCCACGACCTGCCCATCGCGGGCCTGCCCACTGACGCACCGCCCGACCTGTTCAGCGCGGTGGAGGACGACGCCGCCGACGAGCCGGTCCGTCCCGACGGCTACCTCGACCCGGCCTGGGCCGCCGACGGCTGGGCTGACGCACCGGAACGGATGGGCGCGTGGGCCGCGCTCGCCGTGGTGGCGATGGCGCTCCAGCAGCGGCGCCTCGAGGAGCTTGGGGACCGGGCTGCGGCGACAGCCCGGGCCGAGTCGGCCACCGAGCTGTTGTGCGCCGAGCTCGCCGCCGACGGCCTCCCCATGGACCGGCGCCTGGCCGAGGCGGTGGTCGCGGGCTACGTCGGGCCACGCCCGAGGGACGAGGCGGAGGTCCGCCACCGCCGAGCCGAGCGCGACGCCCTCGTCCTGCGCCATGCGCCCGCCGGCACCACGTTCGACCTGCGCAGCCCGGGGCAGGTGCGCTCGCTGCTGCGCAGCGTCGGCCTCGAGGTCCCCGACACCCGGGCGTGGCGGCTGGAGGCGCTGCGCGACGCCCACCCCGTCGTCTCCGAGCTGCTGGCGTGGCGCAAGGCGGAGCGGGTGGCCACCACCTACGGGTACGGCTGGCTGGACGAGCACCTGTCGCCCGACGGGCACCTGCGGGGCGCCTGGTCGAGCGCCGACGGGGCCGCGGGGCGGATGACCGCCTCGGCCGGCCTGCACAACATGCCCGCCGACATGCGGGCGGCCGTGGTGGCCGGCGAGGGCAAGGTCTTCGTGCGGGCCGACCTCGGACAGATCGAGCCGCGGGTGCTGGCCGCCATCTCCGGTGATGCCGCGCTGGCGCGCGCCTCGGCCGAGGACGACATGTACGCGCCGGTCGCCCTGCAGCTCGGCGTGGAGAGGTCCGTCGCCAAGGTCGCGGTGCTCGGCGCCATGTACGGGCAGACGACCGGCAAGGGCGCAGAGGCGCTGCAACGCCTGCACTCGACCTACCCGGTGGCGATGGCGCACCTGGACGCGGCCGACGAGGCGGGTCGCGCCGGCAGGGACCTCCGCACCCACGGCGGTCGCCTCATCCGGCTGGCGCCGACCGAGCCGGCGGACGGCGGCGAAGACCCCCGGGGCCGGGCCGCGGCCCGGGGACGCTACGCCCGCAACGCCGTGGTCCAGGGCGCAGCCGCCGAGCTGTTCAAGCGCTGGGCCGTGACCGTGCGGGCCCGCGCCGCACCGCTCGGGGCGCGGATCGTCCTGTGCCTGCACGACGAGCTGCTCGTGCACGCCCCGGCGGCACAGGGCGAGTCGGTCGCGTCGCTCGTCGTCGACTGCCTGCACGAGGCGGCGGGCCGCTGGTCACCGGAGGGCACGGTCCGCTTCGTGGCCGACGTCAGCATCCTCGAGCGCTGGTCGGACGCCAAGGGGTGATGCGCTGGCGGCGCCACACCGGACCGCCGCCCGGGTGGGGTGCAGGCAGAGTGAGCCGACCCGCTAGAGGCGGTAGGTGCGCGTGGCCGTCCCGGCGAACAGCTCGTGCTGCTCGGCGTCGGAGAAGGGCGCGGCCATCTTCTTGAGGGCGTTGTAGAGCACCCGGTACGACAGCGACCGCTTGTCCACGGGGAAGTTGGACTCGAACATGCAGCGCTGCGGCCCGAAGCACTCGATCGCGTGGTGGTAGTAGCGCTCCTGGGCGGCGACGACCTCGTCCGAGCGAGGGGGCTGGGCCGCCCCGTCCCAACCGAAGCCGTTGTCGGGCATGGACAGGCCACCGAGCTTGGCCACGACGTTGTCGTGCGTCGCGATCTCGGCGATGTCGGCCTTCCACGCTTCGAAGATCACCTCGCGCTGCCCGGCGTAGGGCCCCACGCCGAGCGGCGTGCCGAAGTGGTCGAGGACGAGGACCGTCCCGGGGACGGCGCCCGCCAGCGCTGCGAAGTCGGCGTTCTGGTGGTGGTAGTGCCAGGTGTCGTAGGTGAGACCCCGCTCCCCCAGCTGCCGCAGCCCCGCCCGGAAGGCCGGGTCCTGGTACAGACCGGCGGGCGCGCGGCCGGGGATGGTGAGGGTCTCGGGGTGCTCGGCCCTGGCGCCGGCGTGGCGGATGCCCCGGAAGAGCCCGTGGCCGGCCTCCTCGTGCGCGTCGAGGACCTCGTCCAGGACCCCTGCCTCGAGCCGCAGGTCGGCGTGGCCGACGACGCCGGCGATGACCGAGCCGGCGGCGTCGCGGCTGCGGGCGGCCTGCTCGGCCACGAAGGCCGTCTCCCCGGTCGGTCGCAGGTGGGCCGGGCCGTCGGGGAGGTAGCTGGCGCCGCACTCGACGAAGACGGTCTGCTCGATGCGGTGCCCCGACCCGGTGTCGGCCCTGAGGTCCTCGAGGACGTAGTCCCCGATGTCGTCGCGGCGCCAGAGGTGGTGGTGGGGGTCCACGATCGGCCGCTCCGGGTCGATCACCTCCTCCTGCACCTGATCGAGCCACGCCTGGTGGCGACGGGCTGCGTCCTCGGCTCCGGTCGATGCCATGGGTGCAGTCTCCACTGCGCGGTGGGGAGCGCACCGGCACCGGCCGGGCCGGTCACGTCACGGTGACGTCCACGCTCATGCCGTCCTCGTAGTGACCGGGCTGGTGGCAACCGATCACCGTCGTGCCGGTCTCGTCGAAGGTGTGGGTCAGGGTCCCGGTCTTCCC
Organism: uncultured Acidimicrobiales bacterium; assembly: GCA_902805555.1. Lineage (GTDB taxonomy): Bacteria > Actinomycetota > Acidimicrobiia > Acidimicrobiales > CADCSY01 > CADCSY01. The sequence goes on from CADCSY010000067.1 coordinate 4,454, forward strand.
GGGCGCGACCGTGACGGCGTCCTCCTCCTCGTCACCGTGGTGCATCCCGGCGTCGTCACCGACCTCCTGCTCGTGGTCGGCCTGTGCGTCCTCGTCGCCGACGAAGGCGTCGTGGGGGACGACCCCGGTGTTCGTGAACCGGAAGGTCACCTCCTCACCGGCCGCCACGGTGAGCGTCGCCGGCTCGAAGGCGATGTCGACCATCTCCACCTCCACCACGCGGCTGGCGCCGCCGGAGCCGGTGGCAGCTCCGGTGTCGTCCGACCCGCAGGCGGCGCCGGCGAGGAGGACGACGAGGGCGGCGAGGGCGGGACTGCGGAGGTGGCGGAAGCGGTGGTGGTCTGTCTTGGTGGCGGCCATCTCAGGCTCCTTCGAGGGGGGTGGGTCGCAGGTCGAGCCTGCGCAGCAGCTGGGCGTTCAGTGCCACGACGATGGTGGAGGCGCTCATCAGCACGGCGCCGACGGCGGGTTGGAGGGTCAGGCCGGCCCAGGCGAGGGCGCCGGCCGCCAGGGGGATTGCGGCGACGTTGTAGCCCGCGGCCCAGGTGAGGTTCTGCAGCTGCTTGCGGTAGGAGGTCCGGGACAGGCGGATGACGCTCAGCACGGCCCGGGGGTCCGAGCTGGCCAGGATGATCCCGGCTGACTCGATGGCCACGTCGGTGCCGGCCCCGATCGCGAGGCCGACGTCGGCCCGGGCGAGGGCCGGGGCGTCGTTGACGCCGTCGCCGACCATCGCCACCGACAGGCCTCGCGCCTGGAGCCGGGCCACCTCGGCGTCCTTGTCCTCGGGCAGGACCTCCGCCAGCACCTCGTCGACTCCGAGCTCGGCTCCCACGGCGTCGGCGACCTGCCGGGCGTCGCCGGTGATCACGATGACGCGCCGGCCGGTGGCCCGGAGGTCGGCGACCGCCTGTCGTGCCTCTGGCCTGACCTCGTCCTCGAGGGCGAAGGCGGCGACCACGGCGTCGTGGCGCACCAGGTAGAGCACGGCCGCGCCCCGGCGCCGCCAGCCGTCGACCGCCGCCTCGAGCTCCTTCGGCTCGCTGAGGCCGCGCTCCCGGAGGAGGGCGGGGCCACCGACGGCGTAGGTGGCGCCCTCGACGACGGCCTCCACCCCTCGTCCGGTCAGCGAGGTGAAGCCGGTGGCTGCGGCCACCGGACCTCTGGCGGTGGCGGCACGCACGATGGCTCGGGCCAGCGGGTGCTCGCTGTCGGCCTCGACGGCGCCTGCGGCGCGCCACGCCGCCGTCTCGTCCTCGCCGGCGGCCATCACCGAGTCGACGACGACGTGCTCCCCCTTGGTGAGCGTGCCCGTCTTGTCGAACAGCACGGCGTCGACCGTCCGCATCCGCTCGAGGGCGATGCGGCTCTTCACCAGGATGCCGTTGCGGGCGGCCAGGGACGCCGAGACGCTGTTCACGAGCGGCGTGGCGAGCCCGAGGGCGTGCGGGCAGCTGATCACGAGGACGCCGACGGTGAGGAGCACGGCGGTGTCCATCCGACCGACCGCCGCCCATGCCACGAAGGTGGTCGCGGCGGCGCCGACGGCCACGTAGAACAGCATCGCCGCCGCGCGGTCGGCGAGCGCCTGCGCCTTGGAGCCGGAGCGCTGCGCCTCGTCCACGAGACGTCGGATCCCGGCGAGGGAGGTGTCCTCGCCCACCGCATCCACCCGGACCCGGATCGACGAGTCGGTGGAGACGGTCCCGGCGACGACCCGGTCGCCGACCCCCTTCGAGACGGGTCGTGACTCACCGGTGATCATCGCCTCGTCGAGCTCGGCCGACCCGTCGATGATCTCGCCGTCGGCGGGCACCCGTGCGCCGGGGCGGACGAGGACCACGTTCCCGGCCGTGAGCTCGTCGAGGGCGACGGTCTCGACCGTCCCGTCCGAGCGCACGCGGTCCGCCTCGTCGGGCAGGAGCGCAGCGAGCGCAGCCAGGGCGTCGGACGCCTGGCCGAGCGCCTTCATCTCCTGCCAGTGGCCGAGCAGCATGATCGTGATGAGGGCAGCCAGCTCCCACCAGAACTCCTGGGTGAACCAACCGGCGCTGTACGAGGCCGATGCGGCGTAGGCCACGGTGATCGCCATGGCGATCAGGAGCATCATCCCGGGCCGCCTGGCCCTGGCCTCGGCCACCCCGCCGGCGAGGAAGGGCCAGCCCGCCCAGAGGTAGACGACCGTGCCGAGGACCGGCCCGATCCACGACCTGCCGGGGACGTCGAGCTCGTAGCCGAACCAGTCCATGACCATGTGCGAGGTGGCCACGATCGGCACGGTCAGCAGGAGGCTCCACCAGAAGCGGCGACGGAACACCGCCGCGTGGTCGCCGTGGCCTGCGCCGTGCCCCGTGTGCCCTTCGTGGTCACGGTGCGCACCGGGACCGACCGCCTCGTCGCCCGGACCCTCCACGTGCCGGACGTGGAGATCGCTGTCACTCGTGTCGTGCGTCATGGTCATGTCCGCTCCTTCCTCGGGTGCCTGAGAGGTGCGGGGGGCCGAGGTCGCGGTCGGTGCGCCGTCCCCGGCGACGGTCCGAGCCACCGTGCGAGGCAGCTCTCGTCCCTGCATCTCGCCGTCCGTCAACGGTCCCCCCTGCGGCACCGTGACACCATACCCCCGTAGGGTATCCTTGGGAAGCCCCCGGATGCACCGGCCGGACCCAGCCGTGGCTCCTGGAGCTCCGAGGTGGGGGAGCAAGGGGGTGGCGTCCGCCGGTCACGCCCGTCCCCCCCGACCCGGCCTGGACACGGTCCGTGGCGCGAAGTGGCGAGGAGGGGTGTTGACGGGTGGGTCGAAGGGGCTTAGGGTGGTGCGAAGTGGCACGAAGGGGGTTCCCGGCAGGCGAGTGGCGCAGGTAGATGACGGCTGAGGCCTGAGAGGGGCGGTGACGTGTGTTCTTCGGAGAGTTCGAGCACGCCGTCGACCTCAAGGGGCGGGTCATCCTCCCGTCGAAGTTCCGGGACGCCTTCGCAGAGGGGGCGTTCGTGACGAAGGTCATCGACGGCTGCCTGGCCGTCTACACACCGGGAGAGTTCGACCTCCTGGCCAAGGAGATGCAGGAGAAGGCGCGGCGCGGCCTCGTGCAGCGCAACGTCACCCGCACCTTCGCCGCCGGGACCGCCGAGGTGGTCCCGGACCGCCAGGGCCGCATCGCCCTGCCGCAGAACCTGCGGGCCTTCGCCGAGCTCACCGACCGGGTCACCGTGACCGGTCAGATCAACCGGCTCGAGATCTGGGACGCCGAGAAGTGGTCCCGGGTCAACCGGGAGGGTGAGGCGGCGATGAACGATCCCGACGCCGGTCTCGACGACATGACGATCTGAGCCCAGAGCCTCGAGCCCCCAAGCCGCCGTCCACCGAGCAACGACCACCACCGACCGCCCACCGACAGCACCGAGACCAGAGAGGAGAGGAGCGCCGAGAACCCGTGGCCCAGCGCCACCGCTCACCAGCAGCCCTCCGGACGACACGATGGACGCCCCTTTCTCCGCCCGCTTCCGTCGAGTCCGACCGGGGAGACATCCCGGCGGACGTCCGTCTTCCGGGGGGCTGCTGATGAGCGGAGCCCTCGTGGCCCACCCGTCCCCGACCTTCCCTCCGTCATGGCCTTCCGCCACACGCCCGTGCTCCTCGACCGGGTCGTCGAGCTCCTCGCCGCCGTCCCCGACGGCACCTTCGTCGACGCCACCCTCGGCGGCGCCGGCCACGCCGCAGCCGTCCTCGAGGCGCACCCCGGCCTCCGTCTCCTCGGCCTCGACCAGGACCCGGACGCCATCGCCGCCGCGAACGAGCGGCTCGCTCCTCACCGCGATCGCACCACCTTGCGCCACACCCGCTTCGACCGGCTGGCGGAGGCTGTCGCCACTGCGGGAGCGGACCCGGTGACCGCCGTGCTGTTCGACCTGGGGGTGAGCTCACCGCAGCTCGACCGGGCGGAGCGCGGGTTCAGCCACCGCTTCGACGCCCCCCTCGACATGCGCATGGACACCACGTCGACGGGGCGGGACGCTGCCGCGGTGGTGAACGGCTACGCCGAGGCCGACCTCGCCCGGGTCCTGCGGGAGCTGGGGGACGAGCGCTACGCCAGCCGCATCGCCAAGGCGATCGTCGCCGCACGGCCGGTCGCCACCACCGGCCGCCTGGCCGACCTCGTCCGTGACGCGATCCCCGCCCCCGCTCGACGCACGGGTGGTCACCCGGCCAAGCGGAGCTTCCAGGCCATCCGCATCGAGGTGAACGCCGAGCTCGAGGTGCTGCCGGTGGCGCTGGAGCAGACGGTCGACGTCCTCGCGCCGGGCGGGCGCGTCGCCGTGCTCGCCTACCACTCGGGCGAGGACCGCATCGTCAAGGCCACGCTCCGGGAGGCGTCGACCGGCGGCTGCACGTGCCCCCCCGGCCTGCCGTGCGCCTGCGGCGCGGTCGCGAGGGTCCGCCTCCTGCGGCCCGGCGCCTGGAAGGCTACGACGATCGAGATCGAGGCGAACCCTCGCGCCGCCAGCGCACGCTTGCGGGCCGCCGAGAAGCTTCCGCCCTCGGACCACCGTCAGACCACGCATCGAGGTGCTCCGTGACCGCCCCCGTCCGTGCCCCTTCCCCATCCCGATCTCCGGCTCGCGCCGCTCGTGCCGCGAGCGCGACCGCCCCTGCGACGCTGCGACGAGCAGGGGCGGCTGCCTCCGCCCGGCCGGCCGTCGCCGACGGCGAGGCCACGACGCCCCAGCGCGAGGTGTTCGCCCCGGGCGAGGGTCCGACACCGTCCCCAGGAGGGGTTGGTCCGCAGCGCCGCCGCGCCGGTGACGCTCCCGTCCGGCCCGAGCTCCGGCTCGTCGACAGCCAGCGGCTCGAGGTCGCCTCCCGCCAGCGCCGGGCCCGGCTCCTGCTCGTGCTCGCCGGGCTGCTCGTGATCGGCTCGCTGTTCGGCGTCGTCATCTGCCACGCCATGCTCGTGACCGGCCAGGGCCGCCTGGACGACCTCGAGCAGCAGGTGAGCCAGGAGCAGACCCGCTACCAGGCGCTGCGCCTGGAGGTGGCCGAGCTGGAGTCGCCGGGGCGCATCGTCGAGGCCGCCCACGCCCTCGGCATGGTGAGCCCGGCCGAGATCACCTACCTCACGCCGGTGGCGCCCTCGGCGGCAGGTGCCGGCGCCGGTTCGGAGGTCGGAGCAGCGACCGCCGGCGCCGCTCCCTGGGCCACCGTCAAGCCGCTCCTCGGCGGACGGGGTTGAGCCCGCCGCCCCCTTCGACGCCGGGTTCGGAGGTCGGAGACCGCTTCAGCCCGCGACGGCTCCCCCCACGTCCTGAGCCGCCCGGTCGACCCGTCCGCGCCACCGGCGCCGGCCGAACCCGTCCCGGGGCCGCTGGCCCGCAGGCACACGACGGGTCCGGCGCCGCACGCGGCGAGGAGGTGTTCCCCCGGCTCGTCTCGACCCGCCGCGAGCGGCCGAGCGGCGGGCCGAGGCCCGGCGCCGGCCAGCAGGCCCCGGGTCGACAGGTCGGGGTCCCGGGCGGGACCGGGCCCACGCAGGTGCAGCAGCCCGCGATGCCGCAGGACGTGCGGCGGCAGGCGAACGGGCGGCGGGATCCGTCCGTCTCGCGGCAGCAGCCGGGGGCGGTGGCCCAGGTGGCGCAACGCCGCGACGCGGGGGCGCGCGCAAGGACGGCTGGCCCTCGCGAGTCGACCAGGCATCCGTCGGGGCACGTGCCGGCCGGACGTGGGCCGGACGGACACGGCCCGGACCGACTGCAGCCCCCGGCCCGAGAGGCAGCCCCATCGACGACCCGCACCCTCCAGGCTGCGAGCGCAAGGCCCCGCCGGCCCGACACGACGACCCGCCGTGACGGGGGCGGACCGCCCCGCCACCCCTCGGGACGGGCCGGTGACCCCCGCCGCCGCTGCGTGGCCCTGCTGGTCGTGCTCGTGCTGCTCTTCGCCGCGGTCGGCGCCCGCCTCGCCACCCTCCAGGTGGTCGCGCCCCAGGACTACGTCGCCCGGGGCGAGGCGCAGCGCCTGCGCACCGTCACCCTGCCGGCGGAGCGGGGGGCGATCTTCGACCGCAACGGCATGGAGCTCGCCCTGTCGGTGCGCCAGCGGACCGTCTGGGCCGACCCCCGCCTGGTGACCGACCCGACCGGCCACGCCGGGCGGCTGGCACCGGTCCTCGGCATCGAGGCCGAGGTCCTCGAGGAGCAGCTGTCCGCCGACGGTGCCTTCGTCTACCTGGCCAGGAAGGTGGGCGACGACGTCGCCGCCCGGGTGGACGCCCTCGAGCTCGACGGCGTCTCGCTCCTCGACGAGTCGAAGCGCTTCGCTCCGGCCGAGGGCCTGGCGACCTCGCTCATCGGCGACGTCAACCTCGACAACGTCGGCACGTCCGGGCTCGAGCGCCAGTACGAGGACGTGCTGGTGGGTGCGCCCGGATCGCTCTCGATCGAACGGGGGCCCGACGGCAGCACGATCGCCGGCGGCCGGCAGCGGCTCGAACCGCCCGACCGCGGTGACGACCTCGTCCTCACCCTCGACCGCTCCCTCCAGTTCGAGGTCGAGCGGTCCCTCGGCGCGCAGATCACGGCCACCGGAGCACTCGGGGGCACGGCCGTGGTCATGGACCCGCGCACCGGGCAGATCCTGGCGATGGCGAACCTGCGCTCCGACGGCGAGGGCGGGCCACCGAAGCCGAGCGCGGACAACATGGCGGTCACGTCGGTCTTCGAACCCGGCTCGGTGAACAAGGTGATCACCCTGGCCGCCGCCCTGGAGGAGGGCGCCTTCACCACCGACGACGTCCTCACCGTGCCCGACGAGCTCCAGGTCTCGGTGCACCGCTACAGCGACTCGTCGCCGCACCCGACCGAGCAGTGGTCGCTCAGCGACATCCTCACCAAGTCGTCGAACGTCGGCACGATCAAGATCGCCCAGGAGCTCGGACCGGCCAAGATCGACGAGTACCTCACGCGGTTCGGGCTGGGGGAGCCGACCGGCCTCGGCTTCCCCGACGAGTCGAGCGGGATCATGCTCGACCTCGACGAGTGGTCGGGGACCTCGATCGGCTCCATCCCGATCGGGTCGGGTGTCGCCGTCAACGCCGTGCAGATGCTCGACGCCTTCAACGTCATCGCCAACGGGGGGGAGCTGGTGCAGCCGAGCATCGTCCGGGCCACCATCGGGCCCGACGGCACCGAGCGGCCCGTCGCCCCGTCCTCGAGCCGTCGGGTGGTGTCCGAGGGGACGGCGGCTGCGATGCGCGCGATGTTGGCGAACGTGATCACGTCGGGGACCGGCACCGAGGCGGCGATCGACGGCTACACGGTGGCCGGCAAGACGGGGACCGCGAAGAAGCCCGACCTCGAGCGGGGCGGCTACGAGCCCGGCGCCTACATGGCGTCCTTCGCCGGGTTCGTGCCGGCCGAGGACCCGCAGCTGTCCACCATCGTGGTGCTCGACGAGCCACGACCCGTCTTCTACGGCGGGCTGACCGCCGCGCCCGTCTTCGCGGACATCACCCGGTACGCGCTCCGCCAGCTGCGGATCCCGCCTGCCCAGGAAGCGCTGCCCGAGGTGACCGTCACCGAGGAAGGGCCTGCGCCCTCCGTGCCCCGGGACTGATCCACCCGTGCGCCTCGCCGACCTCCTGGGAGGCCTCGACGTGCTCGGCGCCGAAGGCGATCTGGCAGCAGCCGACGTCCACGCCGTCGTCCACGACTCCCGCTCGGTCAGCCCGGGGACGCTCTTCTGCTGCGTCCGGGGCGCGACCATCGACGGGCACGATCTCGCGCCGGACGCCGTCGCCGCCGGTGCGGTGGCGCTGCTGTGCGAGCGGCCCCTCAGGCTCGACGTGCCCCAGGTGGTCGTGGCCGACGTCAGGGCGGCGATGGGCGTCGTCGCGGCCGCGCTGCACGAGCACCCGTCCCGCCACCTGCACGTGGTGGGGGTGACCGGCACGAACGGCAAGACCACCACCACCCACCTGCTGGCTGCGATCCTCGAGGCCGCCGGCCGGCCGACGGGCACCATCGGCAACCTCAACGCGACGCCCGGGGGCCCGCCCAACACCCCCGAGGGCCCCGAGCTGCAGGCGCGCCTGGCCGGCCTGCGGGACGCCGGCAAGACGGCGGTGGTGATGGAGGTCTCGTCGATCGCCCTCAGCTCGGGCCGGGTCAACGGCACCCGCTTCCGCCTCGCCGTCTTCACGAACCTGAGCCCCGACCACCTCGACCACCACGGGACCATGGAGGCGTACTTCGCCGCCAAGGCGCGCCTCTTCGAGCCCGACCTGTCAGCGGCCGCGGTGGTCAACGTCGACGATCCCAAGGGGCGGTTGCTGCTCGACGCAGCCGCGATCCCGACGGAGCCCTGGTCGCTGGCCGACGTCACCGACGTCGAAGCGGACCTGCGGGGCACGTCGTGCACCTGGCGGGGCCAGCGCCTCCGCATCCCGCTGCCCGGCACGTTCAACGTGGCCAACGCCGTGGCCGCCGCCACCGCGGCCGCCGCCCTCGGCGTCGACGCCCCCACGATCGCCCGCGGCCTGGCAGGGGCCGGCCAGGTGGCCGGCCGGTTCCAGTCGGTCCTGCCCGGGAGCCCCGTGGAGGTGGTCGTCGACTACGCCCACACCCCCGACGGGCTCGAGCAGGTCCTCACCTCGGTGCGCTCGCTCGCCGGCGGCAGCAGGGTCATCGTCGTCTTCGGCTGCGGCGGCGACCGAGACCGGGCCAAGCGCCCCCTCATGGGCGAGGTCGCAGCCCGGCTGGCGGACCACGTCGTGGTCACGTCGGACAACCCCCGCACGGAGGACCCACTCGCGATCATCGACCAGGTGGCCGCCGGCGCGGGCGCGGCCGGGTCGACCGCCGAGGTGGTGCGCGAGCCGGATCGACGTCTTGCCATCGCCGCTGCGCTGCGCGCCGCCGCGCCGGGCGACGTCGTGGTGGTCGCGGGCAAGGGCCACGAGGCGACCCAGGTCGTCGGCCACGAGGAGCTGCCCTTCGACGACCGCCTGGTCGCGGCCGAGCTCATGGCGTCGCTCGGCATCGCCCCCCGGGCGGAGGAGCCGGAGGGCGCGGTGGCACCGCCCCCGTCGCCGGCCGGGAAGGATGGCGCCCCGTGATCGCCCTCCTCATCGCCGGCACGGTGGCCTTCCTCGTCACCCTCATCGGCACGCCCTTCCTGATCAGCTGGCTCAAGGCGCACGGCGTCGGCCAACCCATCCGTGAGGACGGGCCGAGCGGCCACACGATCAAGGCCGGCACCCCGACCATGGGTGGCATCGCCATCGTGGTCGCCACGATGCTCGGCTACCTGGCCGCGCACCTGCGGGACGGGACGATCTTCACGAGGGGCGGCATCCTGGTCGCGCTCGCGATCGCCGGCGCCGGCATCGTGGGTGGCGTCGACGACTGGATCAAGGTCCGCAACGCCCGGAACCTCGGCCTGAACAAGCGGGCCAAGATCGGCGGGCTGCTCCTCGTGGCCATCGGCTTCGGCGCGCTGGCGGTGGAGTGGGCGAACGTGTCCACGAAGCTGTCCTTCACCCGCCACGACTCGCTCGGCATCGAGCTCGCGCCCTGGGTCTTCGTCGTCTGGGCCGTGCTGCTGTTCCTCGGCACGTCGAACGGGGCCAACCTGACCGACGGCCTCGACGGCCTCGCCTCGGGCGCGTCGATCTTCTCGTGGGCGGCCTACACGGTCATCGCCTTCTGGGCGTTCCGCCACCCCGAGGTGTACCAGGTCCCCCAGGCCCTCGACCTGGCGCTCGTGTGCGCCGCGATGGTGGGCGCCCTGTCCGGCTTCCTGTGGTGGAACGCGCCACCCGCGCGCATCTTCATGGGTGACACCGGCTCCCTCGCCATCGGCGCGGGTCTGGCGGCGATGGCCCTCGTGACGAGCACGCACCTGCTGCTGCCGATCATCGCCGGGCTGTTCGTGATCGAGACGCTGTCGGTCATCACCCAGGTCTTCTCGTTCCGCCTCTTCCGCCGTCGCCTGTACCGGATGGCCCCCATCCACCACCACTTCGAGCTCGGGGGCTGGCCGGAGACCACCGTCATCGTCCGGTTCTGGATCCTCGCCGGCCTCTCCACGGCCGTCGCCATCGGCATCTACTACGCCGACTACCTCTCCATCCCCGGGGCGATCGACTGATGCCGTCCGAGGTGGAGCACCCGGACCGCGTCGAAGCTGCGGTCGGAGGCGGGGGCGTGGCGCTCGTGGTCGGCCTGGGCGTCGCCGGCGCCTCGTCGGCCCGGGCCCTGGCCCAGCGGCGCTGGTCGGTGACCGCAACCGACGACCGTCTGGCGCCGGCGGCGGCCGAGCGGGCGCGGGTGCTCGCCGACCTCGGCGTGGCCACGGTCGCCCGACCGGACGACGCCGAGCTGCGGGCACTGGTGGCCGCCGCCGACGTGGTGGTGCCGAGCCCGGGGGTGCCCTACGCCCACCCGGCCCTGGCCGGTGCCCGCTCGCAGGGGACCCGGGTGTGGAGCGAGTTCGAGCTCGCCGCCCGCTGGGCCCCGGACCTCCCCCTCGTCGCCGTCACCGGCACCAACGGCAAGACCACCGTCACCACCCTGGTCGCCGCCATGCTCCAGGCGGGCGGCGTGCGGACCGCCGCAGTGGGCAACACCGACGTGCCCCTCCTCGACGTGCTCGACGGCACGCTCGACGTCGCCGTGGTCGAGGCGTCCTCGTTCCGCCTCGAGTTCACCGAGACCTTCGCCCCCGGGGTGGCCGTCTGGCTCAACTTCGCCCCCGACCACCTCGACTGGCACCCGTCGCTCGAGCACTACCGGGCGGCGAAGGCCAAGGTGTGGTCGGCGCAGGGCCCTGACGACCTCGCCATCGCCTCGGTCGACGACCCGGTCGTGGCCGCCGAGGCCCGTGGCCTGCGGGCGAGGGTGGAGACGGTCGGGCTGGCCTCGGGGGACTGGCACCGAGAGGGCGACGACCTCGTCGGGCCGCCCGGGCTCCTCCTGCCCGTGGCCGAGCTGGCGAGGGCCCTGCCGCACGACGTCACCAACGCCCTCGCCGCCGCTGCCGCCGCCTCGGCCGCAGGCGCCGACATGGACGCCGTGCGGTCGGTGCTCCGGTCGTTCCGGGGGCTCCCACACCGGCTGGCCCTGGTCGGCGAGCATGGCGGTGTGCGCTGGTACGACGACTCCAAGGCGACGGTCCCCGCTGCCGCTGCCGCCGCCATCGCTGCGTTCGACACCGTGGTCCTCATCGCCGGTGGCCGCAACAAGGGGCTCGACCTGTCACCCCTGGCCGGGGAGGCCGGCAGGGTGCGCCACGTGGTGGCCATCGGCGAGGCGGCCGAGGACGTGGTCCGCGCGTTCTCCGGCTCCGGCTCCGGCTCGCCGACGGTCGCCCGGGCCACCTCGATGGACGATGCGGTCCTGTCGGCGGCGGAGGCCGCCCGGCCGGGTGACGCCGTCCTCCTCTCGCCCGGGTGCGCCTCCTTCGACTGGTACGCCGGGTACGGCGAGCGGGGCGACGACTTCGCCCGCGCCGTCGCCGAGCACGCAGGGCGAGCGCGATGAGGCTGCTCGACGTCGCTCGCGCCCGTGTCTCCGCCGGCGGCCCCGCCGTCGGGCAGGGTCCCGCTCCGGGCGGTCGTCCCGGGTCCGTCTCCTCCCGCCCCCGCCCGTCCGGGCAGGCCAACGACGTGATCCTCCTCGCCATCGTCGGCGTGCTGACCGTCGTCGGCCTCGTCATGGTGCTCTCCGCCTCGTCCGTCCAGTCGCAGCGCGAGGTCGGCTCCACCTGGAGCTACTTCGCCAAGCAGCTGATGTGGGTGACGATCGGCGTCGGGGCCCTCCTCACGACGGCTCGCCTCGACTACCGGCGGTGGCAGCGCCTCAGCGCGCCCTTCCTGGGCGGCTGCGCGGTGCTGCTCGTGCTCGTGCTCGTGCCCAGCTTCGGCGTGCGGGTCAACGGCGCCAGGAGCTGGTTCGAGCTCGGACCCATGCGCATGCAACCGGCCGAGCTGGCCAAGCTCGGCGTCCTGCTGTGGAGCGCCGGGTTGCTGTCCAGGCGCGCCCACCGGATGGAGGACTGGCGCCTGACCCTGCTCCCGGTGTGCGTCGTCGCCGGCGGCATCGCCTTCCTGATCATGCTCCAACCCGACCTCGGCACCACGATCGTGCTCGGCAGCATCACGTTCGCGGTGCTGTTCGTGGCCGGCGTGCCGCTCCTGCGCCTCGGCGGCGTGGGGGCGGCGGCCACGGCCGGTGCGCTCGTGCTCGCGCTCGGCAAGGCCTACCGGCGCAACCGCATCCTCGCCTTCCTCGACCCGAGCAAGGACCCCCTCAACACCGGCTTCCAGCTCAACCAGTCGTTCATGGGCGTCGCGTCCGGGGGGTGGACCGGGGTCGGCCTGGGTGAGAGCCGGGCCAAGTGGGGGTTCCTGCCCAACGCCCACACCGACTTCATCTTCGCCATCATCTGCGAGGAGCTCGGCCTCATCGGCGCCGTGACCGTGGTCGGGCTGTTCCTCGGCTTCGCCGTGTACGGGACGAGGGCGGCGCTGGCCGCGCCCGACCGGTTCGGCACGCTGGTGGCGGCCGGCATCACCGCCTGGATCCTCGCCCAGGCGTTCGTCAACGTGGGCGGGGTGGTCGGGCTGCTCCCCATCACCGGCCTCACGCTGCCGTTCATCAGCTTCGGCGGGACGTCGCTCGTGATCACGATGGCCGCCACCGGCGTGCTCCTGAACGTGGCCCGCCAGGGTCGCACCCGGCGCCGGCCGAAGGCGGCAGCGCCGCCGGAACGGGTGCTCGTCGACCGGTAGGCGAGAGGGGCCGGGCCCGGGGTCCCCTCCCTCCTGCTCCCGTCCCCGGCCACCTGTCCGGCCGGCCCGGGTCGCAGGCAGCCCGAGGCGCACGGCTGGCCGGGGTGCGGGGCTCCACGCCTCAGATGGCGTAGCCGGCGGTGTGGAGGCGGGACAGGTTGTCCCTCACCCAGTCCGAGGTCCTCGCCAGTCCCTCCTCCAGGCTGACCTCGGGCTGCCAGCCTGCCCACTCCCGGGCCCGGGTGTTGTCGCACAGCAGGCGCTCGACCTCGCTGCCCGCAGGGCGGAGCCTGGTCTCGTCCACCACCACCTCGGCGCTGCTGCCGGTGACCTCGACGAGCGTGCGCACGAGGTCGCCGATGCTGATCTCCCGCCCCGAGCCGATGTTCACCACCTCGCCGACGGCCCGGTCGCAGCCGGCCACGGCGAGGAAGCCGGCCACCGTGTCGTCGACGTAGTTGAAGTCCCGCGTGGGCGTCGTCGAACCCAGGCTGATCGTCTCGGCACCGGCGTGGAGCTGGCTGAGGATCGTCGGGATGACCGCCCGCGTGCTCTGCCGTGGACCGTAGGTGTTGAACGGCCGCACGACCGCCACCGGCAGCTCGAAGGCGTGGTGGAACGACAGCGCCATCATGTCGCCGCCGATCTTGCTGGCCGAGTACGGGGACTGCGGCTGGAGCGGGTGGTCCTCGGCGATGGGGACGGTGCGTGCGGTCCCGTACGTCTCGCTGGTCGACGTGTGGACCATCCTGGCGACCCCGGCCGTGCCACAGGCGTGGGCGACGTTCTGGGTGCCCTGCACGTTGACCTGCACGTAGCTGTCGGGCGCCACGTAGCTGTAGGGGATGCCGATCAGCGCCGCGAGGTGGAACACGACCTCGCTGCCCTCGACCGCCTCGAGCACCCGCAGCGGGTCGCGGACGTCCCCGGGGAGGACGCGGACCTCGGGGTGGACCGCGGGGTCGAGCCAGCCCTGGCGGCCGAGCGGGTCGTAGAGGGTGAGCGCGGTGACCTCGGCCCCCTCCCGCACGAGGCGCTCCACCAGGGTGCTGCCGATGAAGCCCTCGCCCCCGGTGACGGTCACCTTCGTCCCCGACCAGCTGCGTCCCACCGCGCCCTCCTCGTCCCCGATCGTCATGCCCGGTCCCCGTCCCGCCGGGCCCGCCCCACGGTCACGTCTCCTCACCGGTGGCGAACCACACGAGCGCCTTGTCGAGCTCCTCCCGGGTGCCGATGTCGATGAAGCGCTCGATGATCGGGAAGGCCCCGACCTGCATCCCGCCCTCCATCGCCGCGCTGATGAGCGACGGCATCTGGTAGGGGGTGGCCGGGGGGACGAGGTCGAGCAGCTCGGGTTCGAGCACGTAGATGCCGGCGTTGCACGGCATGCGCAGCGTCGGCTTCTCCTCGATGCCGGTGAGCGTGGGCCCGTCGAGCTGCAGGACGCCGTAGGGGATGACGACCTCGTGCTCGAAGGAGGCGACGGTGACGGCGTTGCCGGCCCGGGTGTGGTGCTCGACGAGGCGGGCGAAGGGCAGCGACGTGATCTGGTCGGCGTTGAGGACCAGGACGGGCCCGTCCGGACGCCGGGGCAGCAGCGACAGCGCGCCGGCGGTGTCGAGCGGCTCCCGCTCGTGCAGGTAGGTGAGGTGCACGCCCGCCTCCGCCCCGTCGCCGAGGCGGGCCTCGAACACCTCGGCCAGGTAGTTGACGGCGAGGTGGACGTCGGTGATGCCAGCCGCCGCCAGGTTGTCGAGGATGCGCTCGAGGATCGTGCGGCCACCGATGGCGAGGAGCGGCTTGGGGACCTTGTCGGTGAGGGGAGCAAGGCGGCTGCCCCGCCCCCCGACGAGCAGGACGGCGGTGGTCGGGGGCCGCACGACGCCGACGTCGGCGGCCCGTCGGGCGCCGACCACCCGCTCGCCGTCGACGACGGGGAGGGCGTCGAGGTGGTGGCGCACGAGCAGGTCGGCCACCTCGTCGTCAGGTGCGTCCGGTCGCACCCACAGCGGGGGACCGAGGGGCACGTCGGCCACCGGCGCCTCGTCGTCCAGGCCCGACTGCACCGCCGCCCTGAGCTCGCCGTCGGTCACCGTGCCCTCCGGTGCGCCCGTCTGCCCCCGCACGACCGCCACGGCCGTCCCGGCTGCGGCCATCGCTGCCAGCGCCTCGCCGAGGGGCAGCCCGCCGTCGACCTCGGCCGTCCCCGGCACGCCACGCTCCGCCCCGCCGAGGCCAGCGCCCGACGCCATCAGGCGGCCGCCAGCTCGAGGACCCACGACGCGAGGTCGTCGGCGGCCCGGGGACGTGCTGCGCCGGTCATCGCCGCGCCCATGGCGGCGAGTGCGGCCGGGTCGGCGAGGCGCGCCTCGAGCAGGGGGCCCACGACGTCTGCGGTGGCCTCGGCGTCACGGACGAGCAGCGCGCCGCCCGCCTGGACGAGGGGCTGGGCGTTGTGGAGCTGCTCGTCGTGCTCGTGGACCGCCAGCGGGACGATGACGGCGGGCACGCCGGCGACGGCCAGCTCGGTGATGGTGCCTGCGCCTCCGCGACCGATGACGAGGTCGGCGGCGGCGTAGGCCTGGTCCATCCGGTCGATGTGACCGACGAGGTCGACCAGGTGACGACCGGGGTTCGTCACGAGCGCGGCAGCGATCTCGTCGTGGGTCTTGGCGCCGGCCTTCAACACGATGCGCACGTCGTCCCTCGTCGACCAGCGCTCGGCCAGGCCGAGGGCGAGGCGGTTGAGGACCAGGGAGCCCTGGCTCGCGCCGTTGACGAGGATCATCCGGGTGCCGTCTGCCATCCCGTAGGCGACCCGGGCGCCGGGCCGGAGGGCGCTGCGGTCGAAGCTCGCCATCTCCGGCCGCAACGGGTAGCCGGTGCACCGCACCTGTCGACCCGGGAACGCCGTCTGCGGGAACGAGGTGGCGATGTTCGGCGTGAAGCGGGCGGCGAAGCGGTTGGCCTGGCCGGGTACCGAGCCCGGCTCGTGCAGGAGGCCCGGCACGCCCGCCAGCCGTGCGCCGAGCATGAGGGGCACGCCGCTGTAGCCGCCCATCGTCACCGCCACGTCGGCATCCAGCCGCCGGAGCAGCGAGCGGGACTGCCACGACCCCTTGGCCAGGGCGAAGGGCACGACCGCCTTGCGCCGCCCCTGGTTGTTGAACGGCTCCATCCGCACGAGGTCGAGGCGGTACCCGGCCTTCGGGATGAGCTCGCCCTCCATCCCCCGCGCCGTGCCCACGAAGCTGAGGGCGGCGCCGGGCCGGGACCGGCGGATCGCGTCGGCCAGCGCCAGGCCCGGGTAGATGTGGCCTCCGGTGCCGCCTGCGGCGATCACGATGTTCGGTCCGCCGGCAGCCATGGGACGGCGAGTCTGCCACCGACGGCCGCAGGCGCCGGGCATGAGGGTGGGGGGTGCCGGGCGGGAGGGGCTCGGCTCGGTACCCTGCTGCGTCGCACCCCGCCCGCCGCCCGGAGGCCGCACCATGGCCGCACCACTGGACCTCTCCGTGCCGCTGGACCTGTCCGTGCCCCGGCGCATCCACGTGGTCGGTGCGGGAGGAGCCGGCATGAGCGCCATCGCCGAGGTCCTCGCCGCCATGGGCCACGACGTCACCGGCAGCGACCAGGCCGACTCGCAGGCCGTCGCCCACCTGCGGGCGCTCGGCATCGACGTGGCCGTCGGCCACGACGCCGCCAACCTGGCCGGCGCCGAGGTCGTCGCGATCTCCACCGCCATCCCCGCCGCCAACCCGGAGGTGGTCGCCGCCCTCGCCGCCGGGTTGCCGGTGCTGCGCCGGGCCGAGGCCCTCGCCGCCGTGTGCGGGGTGCGGCGCACGGTCGCCGTCAGCGGGACCCACGGCAAGACCACCACCACCGCCATGCTCGCCCTCGCCCTGCGGGCCGCCGGGCTGGAGCCCTCGTTCATCGTCGGCGGGGAGGTCGGGGGCCTGGGGAGCGGGGCGGCCTGGGGGAGCGGCGGGTGGTTCGTGGTCGAGGCCGACGAGAGCGACGGCACCTTCCTCGAGCTCGGAGCGGAGGCGGTGGTGGTCACCAACGTCGAGGCCGACCACCTCGACCACTGGGGGTCGTTCGACGCGCTGCAGGCAGGCTTCAGGCGGTTCCTCGAGCAGGCGTCGGGGCCACGTGTGGTCTGCGCCGACGACGAGGGGGCCATGCGCTGCGCCTCCGGTCTCGACTGCGTCACCTACGGCACCTCGGAGGCCGCCACGCACCGGATGGTCGACGTGGCACCGGGTCCCCACGGGGTCGCCTTCACCCTCGAGCACGGGGGGCGGTCGCTCGGCCGGGTGGCGGTCTCGCTCCCGGGGCTGCACAACGCCCGCAACGCCGCAGCCGTGGTGGTCGCGGCGCTCGCCCTCGGCGCCGAGCTGGAGCCCGTGGTCGCCGCCCTCGCCTCCTTCCCCGGCGTCAGGCGTCGCTGGGAGCGAAGAGGTGAGGCCGGCGGGGTCACCTTCATCGACAGCTACGACCACCTGCCCACGGAGGTGGCAGCCGCGCTCGCCGCCGCCGGGGCGGGGAGCTGGCGGCGGGTGGTCTGCGTGTTCCAGCCGCACCGCTACACCCGCACCCGCGACCTCTGGCGCTCCTTCGCCGACGCCTTCGACGGCGCCGACCTCCTCGCTGTCACCGACGTCTACGCGGCCGGCCAGGAGCCGATCCCCGGGGTCACCGGCAAGCTCGTGCTCGACGCCGTCCTCGAGGCCCACCCGTGGCGACGCGCGGCGTGGCTGCCGACGCGAGCCGACCTGCTCGCGTACCTGTCGACGGAGCTCAGGCCCGGCGACCTGTGCCTCACCCTGGGGGCCGGCGACCTGACGACGCTGCCCGACGAGCTCGCTCCGCTGGTCGA
>CADCSY010000068.1 GCA_902805555.1 uncultured Acidimicrobiales bacterium
GTTCGTCCCGAGCGCCTACCCGGACCACCCGGACCTGCGCTTCTGGTGGGACCGGCTCCACGCCGCCATCCAGGCGGCGCCGCCGGAGGCCTCCGTCGTCGTCGACGGGGCCGAGCTCCCGCTCGCCACGGCGGCGCAGCGGAGCGTGGCCTACCGGTCGGTCAAGGAGGACCTGAAGCGGATGGGGCACGCGGCGGCGATGGCACGGGTGGAGGACCTCGTCGGGCCGTTCGAGGACGGCGTGGCACCGGTCTCGGTCCTCGGCTGGGACGACCTGCGGCGCCTGGCGGCCGAGGGCGTCACCCTGGCGCCGCACTCGCGCACCCACCCGCTGCTCGACCGGGTGCCGCCCGACGTGCTCCACGACGAGGTGGCGGGCTCCCTGGCCGACCTGCGTCACGAGGTGGGGTCCGTGGCCCCGGTCTTCGCCTACCCGAGCGGTGCGCACGACGAGCAGGCGGTCGCCGCCGTGGCCGAGGCGGGCATGGTGCTGGCGTTCACGACCAGGAGGGGTGGCAACGACCTGCGCCGGGCCGACCGCCTCCGGCTGCGCCGCGTGAACGTCGGGGGGCGCACACCGCTCCCGCTGCTCCGGGCACAGCTCCTCCCTGCGGCGGCGGTGGCGAGGTGAGCGCACCGAGCACCGAGCTCTCGCCCCCCGACCTGTCGGGTGTCCGGGTGGCGTACGTCATGTCGCGGTTCCCGAAGCTGACCGAGACGTTCATCCTGCTCGAGATGACCGCCGTCGAGCGCCTCGGGGCCGACGTCGAGGTGTACCCCTTGCTGCGGGAGCGGACGTCGGTCGTCCACCCCGAGGCGGAGTCGCTCGTCGAGCGGGCGCACTTCATCCCGTTCATCTCCCTGGCGGTGGTGCGCAGCCACCTGCACTTCCTGCGGCACCGCCGTCGCGCCTACCTCGGCGGGCTGTGGGCGCTGCTCGCAGGCACCTGGGGCAGCGCCAACTTCTTCGTCGGCGCCCTCGGGATCATCCCGAAGGTCGTCCACGCGGCGCGCCTGATGGAGGCGGACGGCGTCACCCACGTGCACTGCCACTTCGCCACGCACCCGGCGGCCGCCGGCTTCCTCGTCCACCGCCTGACCGGCATCCCGTTCAGCTTCACGGTGCACGGCTCCGACCTCCACGTCGACCGGCACATGCTCCCCCAGAAGGTGGAGGAGGCGGCGTTCGTCGTGCCGATCTCCGCCTACAACCGCGCCGTGATCGAGGCCGAGTGCGGGCCGGTGCCCGACGGCCGGCTCGAGGTGATCCACTGCGGGGTGGACCCCGACGCCTTCGCGCCGGTGGATCGTGACGACCACGGGACGCTGACGGTCGTGTGCGTCGGCACCCTCCACGAGGTGAAGGGCCAGACCCACCTCATCGAGGCGTGCCGCCTGCTCGTCGCCGAGGACGTGGACGTCGCGTGCGTCCTCGTCGGCACCGGCCCCGACCGCGACGACCTGGCGGCCCAGGCCGAGGAGGCCGGCATCGCCGACCGGGTCAGGTTCGCCGGGCGGTTGACGAGCGTGGAGGTCGCCGCCGAGGTCGGGCGGGCCGACGTGCTCGCCGCACCCAGCGTGCCGACGGCGGGTGGCAAGCGGGAGGGCATCCCCGTGGTGCTGATGGAGGCGATGAGCAGCGGCGTGCCGGTCGTCGCCAGCCGCCTGTCGGGCATCCCCGAGCTCGTCGAGGACGGCCGGGACGGGTTGCTCGTGCCCCCCGGCGACGCGGTGGCGCTCGCCGACGCCCTCCGCCGCCTGCACGAGGATGCCGACCTGCGACGGCGGCTGGGCGCGAACGGCAGGGCCACGGTCCGGGAGTCGTTCGACCTCGCCACGAACGCGGCCCAGCTGGCGCGCCGCTTCACGGGGGCAGCGTCGTGAGCCTCGCCCTGTTCTGGGCCGCCCTCGTGACGATCGCCTACACCTACGTGGGGTTCCCTGCGCTCGTGCTCGCTCGCGGGGTGCTCTGGCGGCGGCCCCACCGCTCCGAGGACTCGGTGCCGACCGTCAGCCTCGTCATCGCCGCCCGCAACGAGGCGGCCGACATCGGCGCCAAGCTCGACAACCTGCTCGCCCTCGACTACCCCGCTGACCGGCTCGACATCGTGATCGCCTCCGACGGGTCCGACGACGGGACCGACGCGGCCGTCGCCCGGTACGCCGACCGGGGTGTCCACCTCGTCTCCCTGCCCAGGGTCGGCAAGGCGTCGGCCCTCAACGCAGCGGTGGCTGCGTCGACAGGAGAGGTCCTCGTGTTCTCCGACGCCAACAGCATGTTCGCCACCGATGCCATCCGGGCGCTCGTCCGGCCGCTCGCCGACCCCGAGGTCGGGGGGGTCGCCGGCGACCAGCGGTACCTGGACTCGTCCGGCGCGGCCACCGGCGAGTCCAGCTACTGGAGCTTCGACCGGCTGCTCAAGCACGCGGAGAGCCGGGCGGGGAACACGATCGCCGCCACCGGCGCCATCTACGCCATCCGCCGGTCGCTGTTCGAGCCCGTCCCCGACGGGGTCACCGACGACTTCGCCACCTCCACTGCGGTGATCGCCCGCGGGCGCCGGCTCGTCTTCGCGCCGGACGCCGTGGCGTACGAGCCCCCGGCGCCCTCCGGTGGCCTCGAGTTCCAGCGCAAGGTGCGGGTCATGACCAGGGGGCTGCGGGGCGTGGTCCTGCGCCGCCAGCTGCTCGACCCCCGGGTGCACGGGTTCTACGCCGTGCAGCTGCTCTCCCACAAGGTCCTCCGCAGGCTGATGGTCGTCCCCCTCGCAGTGGCGGCGGTGACGACCCCGGCGCTCTGGAGGCGGGGGAAGCTCTACAAGGCTGCGCTCGTCGGCCAGGCGGTGGTGTACGGGGCCGGCGCCGCCGGCGTGGCCCTCGCCGACCGACCCGTCGGGCGGACGAAGGCCCTGGCGCTGCCCGCCTACTTCTGCCTCGTGAACGCGGCCGCCCTGCGGGCGCTCTGGAACCTCCTCTCAGGCACGCCGATCGACCGCTGGGAGCCCCAGCGGGAGGTCGGCGTGCACGCCGCTGCGGCCACCCCGTCGCAGCCATCCCCCGAAAGCAGTCGCACATGAGGGTGCTCGTGACGGGTGTCGCCGGGTTCATCGGCAGCCACCTCGCAGAACGGTTGCTCGACGAGGGCCACGTCGTGTGCGGGGTGGACGTCTTCACCCCCTACTACGACGAGCGCAGGAAGCGGGCCAACCTCGCCGGCCTGCTCGGCCACCCCTCCTTCGAGCTCCTCGAGATCGACCTCCGGACCGCCGACCTCGGACCCGTGCTCGCCGGCACCGAGGTCGTCTTCCACCAGGCGGGGCAGCCCGGGGTGAGGTTGAGCTGGTCCGACGGCTTCAGGGACTACGTCGAGCACAACGTCCTCGCCACCCAGCGCCTGCTCGAGGCCTCCAGGGAGGTGTCGCTGCAGCGCTTCGTGTACGCGTCGAGCTCGTCCGTCTACGGGCGGGCCGAGCGCTTCCCCGTGCTCGAGACGGACCTCCCCCTGCCCGAGAGCCCCTACGGGGTGACCAAGCTCGCCGCGGAGCACCTCACGCAGCTCTACGCCTACAACTTCGGGGTCCCGACCGTCTCGCTGCGCTACTTCACGGTCTACGGCCCGAGGCAGCGGCCGGACATGGCGATCCAGCGTCTGGTGGAGGCCGCCGTCGCCGGCCGGCCGTTCACCCTCTTCGGGGACGGCTCGCAGCAGCGGGACTTCACCTACGTCGGAGACGTCGTGGCCGCGAACCTCGCAGCAGCGACCGCCGTCGTCGACCACGGCAGCGTCTTCAACGTCGCAGGGGGCGGCTCGGTCAGCATGAGGGAGGTCGTGGACCTCGTCCAGGCCGTGTCGGGGAGCGGGCTCCGCGTCGAGCACGACGCGAGCCAGCCCGGCGACGTGCGCAGGACGTCCGGTGACACCGAGTCCGCGGCCAGGGAGCTCGGCTGGTACCCGGAGGTGTCGCTGGAGCGCGGGATCGCGGCCCACGTGGAGTGGTACCGGGAGCAGTCGGCGTAGACGCCCCCCCTTCCCGTCCGGGAGCGTGCCCGGCCATCGGACGGGTGCGCGCCGCTGCGTATCATCATCCCGTGGCCTGGGAGTTCCTGTCGCAGGAGTGGTTCGCCCTGGCGAACGAGGTGACGGCCGACCTGCCCGCCCGAGAGGGGTCGTCGTACCGGGTCCAGTACGAATCGTCGTCCGACGGCGCGACGACCGTCTGGCACCAGGAGGTCGAGGACGGGCGGGTTGCCCGTTGGGACATCGGGCCCCTCCCGACCGCCGAGCTCGTCGTGCGCTGGTCGGCGGCGGATGCGCTGGCGGTCCACCGGGGCGAGCGCTCCGGCAGCGAGGCCCTGGCCGCGACGACGGTTGCGTGGCGCGACGGCAGCGGTGCACGGGTGGAGGGCCCCCCGGCACCCCTCGACATCGCCGAGACCGAGGAGCTGGCGCGCCTGCCGTTCGTGCCGGAGGCCACCCTCGTGATCCAGTACCGCTTCGAGCGCGGCCCCTTCGGCCCGGTCGACTACTGGTGGTCGTTCGTGGACGGCCGCTCCGCAGGCATGGGCCTCGGCCTCGCACCCGAGGCGGACGTCGGCGTCACCATCAGCTACGCCAACATGGTCGGGGTCCGAACCGGCCGCATGACCATCCTCGAGGCGCTCGACCACGGGGGGCAGGCGACGGGAGACGTCGGGACGCTGATGCTGCTCGCAGGCCTGGAGGAGAGCGAGGAGCTCCATGCCGCCGAGCTGGCCTGCGGGCACTCCGGGCCGGTGCTGGCGGTGATGGGCGAGCTGGCGGCCACCCCGGCGTACGACGCAGCCCGAGCAGCACTGGCCGCGGGGACCGCGTGAGCGATCCGGCGGAGCCCTTCGTCCGCACCAAGACCGCCCTGTCGGCCGGCGTCGCCGA
>CADCSY010000069.1 GCA_902805555.1 uncultured Acidimicrobiales bacterium
CATCGGCGTCACCGCCGGTGCCTCCGCCCCCGAGGAGCTGGTCGAGGAGGTCATCGCCCGCCTGGCGCCACGCGACGGCTGCGAGCAGGTGACGTTCACCGCCGAGGACGAGTACTTCCCCCCGCCCCGGGAGCTGCGGGACCTGCTGGCATCCGTCGCCGCGGCCGCCTCGTTCTCGCTCGGAGCCCCCCAGGTCGAAGGGACGCCAGATCGGGACCTGGCCGCCAGCGACGTGCTCGCCGCCCTCCGGGCCTGAGCACCTGCGCACCCCCCGGGCGCGCTCGTAGGCTGTGACCATGGCCACGACCTTCCCGCATGGACGAGTCGACCGCCGAGCAGTGGGCGGTCATCGGCGCCGAGACGAGAGCCAACCAGGGTCGGGTCGCCGACCGGGTGCTCATGCTCCTCGAGTCCCTCGGCGACATCACCGACGGCTTCAGCACCGACCAGCTCACCCACTGCCTCCAGACGGCGACGATGGCAGAACGGGCCGGGGCCGACACCGAGGTCGTCGTCGCCGCCCTGTGCCACGACATCGGCAAGGCGATCAGCGTGCCCAACCACCCCCGCATCGGCGCCGAGATCCTGAAGCCGTACGTCCGCAACGAGGTCTACGAGATGATCCTCGTCCACCAGGACTTCCAGGGCCGGCACTACTACGCCCACTTCGGCGCCGACCCCGACGCCCGCGAGAAGCACCGGGACAGCGTGGAGAGCTTCGACCTCGCCGCCCGCTTCGCCGACGAGTGGGACCAGCAGGCCTTCGACCCCGACTACGACACGCTGCCCCTCGAGCACTTCGAGCCGATGGTGCGGGAGGTCTTCGCCAAGCCGAAGATGCTCTAGCCCCCCTCAGGCGCCGGCTGCCACCTGCGCCTCGTCGAAGAGGCGCTGCAGCTCCACCTTCAGGGCGCCGGTGGTCTCCCTGACCGCTCGGCGCGGCACCCTGCCGCCCGCCCCCACCTCGACCGTCATCGGCGGGCCCACGACCACCGTCACCTTGACCGGCCGGGGCAGCTTCTTCCCCTTGGCCAGGGCCCCCTCGGAGCCACCGATGCCGACCGGGATGATCGGGACCCCCGTCCTGCTGGCCACGTAGGCGACGCCGTCGAACAGGTCGTCGATGACCGGCCCGCTCCTGCGGGTCCCCTCGGGGAACAGCACGAGCGGCTCGCCGGTCTCGATGACACCGATGCAGGTGCGGAGCGCGGCCCGGTCGGCGACGCCACGGGAGACGGGGAACCCCCCGAGGGCGTCGAAGACGGGCCACAGCACCCGGTACTTCCAGATGCCGGCCTTGCCCATGTAGCGCATGCGCCGCCTGGTGACCGAGAGCACGAGTGCGAAGTCGGCGTTGGAGCGGTGGGCCGGGGCGAGCACGAACGACCCCGTCCTCGGCACGTGCTCGAGCCCCCTGACCTCGAGGCGCCAGAAGGTGCGGGCGAACAGCAGGCACGCCCCCCGCACGAAGTGGTAGGCCACGAGCTGCCCGAAGGTCGGGGGTCCGGCCGGCTTGCGGAGCGGCAGCACCTCGGGGGGCAGGTCGGCGGCGGGGCTCGTGCTCGTCACAGGCGCTCCATGAGGTCGGCGACGATCTCGTCGATGCTGCGGTCGCTCGTGTCGATCAGCACTGCGTCGCCGGCCTGCTGGAGCGGGTCGACCTCGCGCTCGGTGTCGACCGTGTCACGCCTGGCCATGTCGGCCGCCACCGCGTCGTAGTCGAGGTCCGACACCTCCTGGTGCCGGCGGCCGGCCCGCACGTCGAGGCGGGCGGTCAGGTACGCCTTGAGCTCGGCGTCGGGGAACACGACCGTCCCGATGTCGCGCCCCTCGACCACGGCCGAGCCCCTGCTCGCCACCCACTCCCGCTGCCGGCGGACCAGCTCGGCGCGCACCACGGGGTTGGCGGCGACGGCGCTCACCGCCTTGGTGACCTCGGGGCCCCGGATCTCGACGGTGGCGTCGACGCCGTCCACCACCACCCCGTCGGGCCCGATCTCGAGCTCGAGGTCCCGCACGATGGCGGCAACCAGGTCGGACTCACCCGGGTCGACGCCGCGCCGCAGCGCGGCGAAGGCGACGGCGCGGTACATGGCGCCGGTGTCGAGGTAGGCGACCCCGAGCTCGGTCGCCAGGTGGCGGGCGATGGTCGACTTGCCGCTGCCGGCCGGCCCGTCGATGGCGATCACCCGCACGGCGGCAACCTACCGGCCGTCGCCAGGTCCCGAGGCCGCCAGGCGTGCGAGGTCAGCGAAGTAGTGCGGATAGGTCTTGGAGACGCAGGCCGGGTCCTCGATGACGATCCCGGGCGCTCGCAGGCCGAGCAGCGCGAAGCTCATGGCCATCCGGTGGTCGTCGTAGGTCCGCACCGAGGTCGGGCGGGGGGTGCCGGGATGGACGACGAAGCCGTCCGCCTCCTCCACCGCCTCGATCCCGCAGCGCCTGAGCTCGGTGACCACGGCGGCGATGCGGTCGGTCTCCTTGCGCCGGATGAACCCCACCCCCGACACCCGCGTCGGACCGTCTGCGAACACGGCGACGGCGGCGAGGGTCTGCGCCGTGTCGGAGAGGTCGCGCAGGTCGACGTCGATGCCGCGCAGCCTCCCGCTGCCGGTGACCTCGGTTGAGCCGCTCCCGACCTCCACCGCCGCCCCCATGCGCCGGAGCACCTCGACGAAGCCGAGGTCGCCCTGCGCAGAACCTGCGCCCAGCCCCTCGACCCGCACCCGGCCGCCGCAGATCGCGGCGGCGGCGAAGAAGTACGACGCGGCGCTGGCGTCGGGCTCGACGTCGAACGACCTCGGCAGGTAGCCGCCGGGGGCCACGGCGACGGTTCGGTCGTCTGGCTGCTCCACCGTCGCGCCGAAGGAGCGCATCGTGCTCGCGGTCAGGTCGAGGTACGGCCGCGACACGAGCGAGGTGGTCAGCCGGACCACGAGCCCCTCGGCCAGGAGGGGCGCCACCAGCAGCAGGCCGGAGAGGAACTGGCTGGAGACGTCGCCGGAGAGCGAGACCTCGCCGCCGCGCAGGCCACCCCCGACGACCATGGCAGGGAGCCGGCCGGGCTCGCCAGCCGGCTCGACCCTGGCCCCGAGGGCGGTGAGCGCATCGAAGGTCGGCCCCATCGGGCGGGCCCGCAGCTGGGGGCTCCCTTCGAGGCGGTACGGACCGTCGCCCAGGGCGAGCAGGGGCGCCAGGAACCGGGCCGTGGTCCCCGACTGCCGGGCGTCGACGGTGACCGCCCGGGCCGGCAGGCGTCCACCCGTGCCGCGCACCACGGCGGTGGCCGTCTCCTCGTCGAGGGCCACCTCGACGTCGAGCAGGCGCAGCGCCTCCACCATGGCCAGGGTGTCGTCGGCCACCAGGACGCCCGCCAACGAGCTCTCACCCCCCGCCAGGGCCGCGCAGACGAGGGCGCGGTTGGTGATGCTCTTCGAGCCGGGCACTCGCACCCTGGCGTCGAGCGGACCGTCGAGGGGCACGATCTCCAGCGCCCCGCTCACCCGCCCCACCGGTTCGGTCTCCGTGGGCTGCCGTCCGCCGCCCGGTCGGCCGCGCCCGCACCTGGCAGGGAGGTGGCCGACCTCACGCCAGGCTCCTGGCCGAGGGCCGGTAGCCACGCCCCACCAGGCCGCCGTGGAGCCGTTCGACCATCGCTGCCTGCACGACCACGATGACGACGCCTGCCTCGCCCTCGCTCGAGTGGGCGATCTCGACGTCGTAGATGTTGACGCCGAGCTCGGTGGCGAGCGTCGTGATCTCGGCCAGCACGCCGGGGCGGTCGGGGACCGGCACCCGCACCTCGGCCAGGTCGTCGGCCACCGTCACCCGGCCCGGCAGGTTGAGCCTCGCCAGCCGGGCCCGCTCGAGCCCGGCCAGGAGCCCGTTGCGGTCGCCCGCCGCCACCTGCTGGCGCACCTGCGCCAGGCTCGCCTCGAGCCGTGCCAGCACCTCGACGATGGCGTCCCGGTTGTCGGTGCAGATGTCGGGCCAGATGCCGGGGTGGCCGGCCGCCACGCGGGTCATGTCACGGAACCCGCCGGCGGCGAGGCGCAGGAGGGCGCCGTGCTCCTCGGCCCGCTCGGCGGCGAGGCCCATGAGGGTGGCCGCCGTGAGGTGGGGCACGTGGGAGACGACCGCGACGAGCGCGTCGTGGCGCTCGGGCGGCAGCTCGACGACCTCGGCCCCGAAGGACGAGACCACGGAGCGGACGAGCGAGTGGGCGGCGGCGGCGGTGCCGGCCACCGGTGTCAGCACCCACACGGCGCCCGAGAACAGGGCGGCGTCGGCCCCGGCCACGCCCTCCTGCTCGCTGCCGGCCATCGGGTGGCCGCCGACGAAGCGCTCGTGGTCGACGGCGCCGACCACCGGTGCCTTCACGCTCCCGACGTCGGTGACGACGCCCGCCCCGGTGAGCAGCCGCCGGGCGACGGCGGGAACGGCGCCGACGGGCGTGGCCACGAAGGTGACCTCGGCGTCGACGTCGTCACCGAGGGCGTCGACCGCTCCCCGCTCGAGCGCGGCGGCCGCCCGGGCCCGGTCGTCGTCGCGCCCGGTCACGTGCCAGCCCCTGGCTCGCAGGGCGAGGCCGATCGAGCCGCCGATGAGGCCTGTGCCGACCACCGCCGCCCGCCGGCCGGCGCCCGACGGCTCAGCGGAGGTCATGCTCAGGGGAGGTCGTCACGGAGGCCCTTGGCCCCCTCGAGGTACACGTGGCGAAGGTCGGCTCGGCCTTGCTCGGTCCAGAGGTGCATCATCACGCGGATGCACCGGGGGGTGGCGTCGGTGATGTCGAGCTCCCTGGCGCAGATGAGCGGCACGTCGCCGAGACCGATCGTTCGGGCGGCGGTGGCGGGGAACGCGCTGTGCACGTCGTCGGTGGCCGTGAAGAGGATGCTGATGATCTCCTCGTGCTCGACGCCGTTGCGGCTCAGCATCTCCTGCAGCAGGGCGACGACCCGGTCCTCGACCTGGCCGGCCTCGTCGGCGTCGATGGTGGTGGCGCCCCGCAGGGCTCGGACGGCTCCGGGCACGGTCGCCGATCCTAGGGTGCCGACCTCCTGGGCCTGCAGTCCCGTTCCAGTGGCGCCAACAGCGCCGAGGTGCTCCCCCGTCACACCGCCACGAGGTCGGGGGGAGGCGCGACGGCAACGGGACCGGGATCCTCCCTCGCCGCTGCGAGGAGGCTCCGCAGGGCCAGGATGGCAACCAGGTAGGTGACGAGGGCGAGGGCGAGCACCACCTGGAAGCCGAACGTCATGGCGAGGACCGTCGTCAGGACCGAACCGACGACCGAGGCGAACCCGTTGATCGCCCAGGCCCACGCCACGTACTCGTCGGTGCCACCGCCGAGGGCCGTCACCGCACCGAGGCCGAGCGGCATGAACATGCCGAGGCAGATGCCGAGGGGAGCGAGCAGGAGGAACGCGATCGGGACCCGCAGCCCGAGGGGGAGCCCCAGCAGCGAGTCCGTGACCGGTCGCAACCCGAAGAGGTAGAAGGCGCTCAGGGCGACGATCGCGACCACGAGCGCAGGGAGGGCCCGCTTCGGGTCACCGACCCGGCCGCTCAGCAGGGAGCCGACGCCCAGGAAGATCAGGAGCGACATGAGCGTCACGGTGAGCGAGTAGGTGGGATAGCCGAGGAACAGGACGAGCCGCTGGATGAGCGAGATCTCGAAGAACATGAACCCGAACCCGAGCGCGACGAAGTACAGCGCGGAGAGCGGCTTCTTCGGGAGCTTCGACCAGGTCGCCCGGACCGCGACGAACGGCAGCAGCAGGAACACGGCGGCGAGCACGATGGCGATGACGAGCAGCAGGAGCAGGACCCGCTCGCCTGCCGTGTCCTCACGGTCGAACCCGCCCAGCTCCTCGTCGATGCTCCCCGCCACGTCCCCGAACGGCCGGAAGTGCCAGAAGAACGGACGGTCGTCGGTGATGGCGCTGACGTCGTAGCGGTAGGTGTCGAAGAAGGCGTCGAGCTCGCCGGACGACCGCGTGACGATCTCGCTCGCAGGACCCACCGGGTAGTCCTGGCCGGGTGCGTACCGGAGGGTGGCCCCTTCGACACCGCCGAGGGCGGCGACGAAGGAGTCGACCTCCCCGGGGGTGAAGCCCGACTCCTTGATGAGGATCGTCGAGACCGAGCTGCCTCCGACGTCGGTGGGTGCGGTGGCCACGAGGATGTGCTCGCTCGGATCCTCCACCCCTGCCTCTTCGAGGCTGCGGCGCGCCGTCGCCACGTAGCGGGCGGTGCGGTTCGGCTTGTTCTCGTAGTCGACCTCGCCGAACTGGGTCGCGATGATGCCGTCGTCGGCGAGCTTGTCCAGGCCCTCGCCGATGGCGTCGCTCGTGTACAGGTAGCTCTCGGAGAGCACGAACGCTCCCGCCGACGCAGCGTTCGAGGCTGCGTAGCTGTCCGGTGCCGGGAACCAGATGAGGTCGTACTCGTCGTCGCTGCGTGCGAGGAAGGACCGCCCGTCCCCGTTCACGTAGTTGACGCCGGGTTGCTCGGCGACGCGGCCGCCGAACTCCGCGTACCTGTCGGTGACCAGGTCGTAGGTCACGGGGTTGAGCTCGATCGCGTCGATGTTCGACGCCTCGTAGTAGAGCGACGCCAGGATCTCGAACCCGCCCGCCGCACCGATGATGGCGACGTCCTCAGGCGCCGAGCTCGGCGTCGCGAACGGGAGGACCCGGACGTCCTCGTCGAAGCGGAACTTCGAGAGCGACGACTGCTCGCCGTCCCAGCCGAAGATGTTCGACCCGATCAGCCCGTCGTGGTACAGGAGTCGGAGGTCCTCCCCTTCGACCTCCCGCACGTCGACCCGGAAGATGGGGCTCCACCTGCCGAAGACGAAGTCCTCGTTCGTGGGGTCGGTCTTGTTCGGCTCCACGCGCGGCATGGGGAGCAGGTCGGGCGCCACGACGGCGAGGGCGGAGAGCACCGCCAGCCCGATGGCGATCGGTCGGGTGCGGTCGCCCAGCCGGAGGGCGATCAGCACGGCCGTCCCAGCGAAGATGAGCGCCGCCAGGAAGATGGTCGCCGGAGGACCGATCGTCCCGATGAGCGTCACCACCACCGCGCAGGCGAGGCCGGCGCCGAGCAGGTCGGCGAAGTAGAGGCGGTTGATCCGCCCGGGTGACCTCGAGAACAGGAGCGAGATGGCCACGCCGACGCAGAAGAAGGGAGCGAAGAGGGCGAGGCACAGGACGACGAGCTGGGCGACGGCGACGAACGACTCCCGCTCGCCGTACCGCCAGATCGCGAAGGTGTCGATCGACAGGCGGGCGACCACGAGGTAGCCGACCAGGACGCCGGCCGCTGCTCCCAGCGCGCTCCACAGCATCACCGCCTCGGTGGAGGCCCGCCGGATCCGACCCGAGATGGCGACGATGACGCCGCCGCTGCCGATCCCCATGAGGGCGAGGCCGATGACGAGGTAGGTGAAGTAGTAGAAGAGCTTGAACGAGACGATCCTGGTGTAGCTGATCTCGAGCAGGAGAGCCGCAAGGCTCACGAGGAAGATCTCGAGGTAGTAGCTGCGCTCGCGCGGCGTGCCCTCGAGCGGAGCGGGCTCGGCCGCCGCTCCCCTCGTCGACGTGCTCAACGTCGTCTCACTCGCCAAGATGCCTGCCTCCACGCTCGTCCAGGGTGTGCGGAGGGTACACGGGACGTGACCGTGCGGAGTTCGGGGACCCCCCTCCGGCGCCCGTCCCCAGTCCCATCGGCGGCTTCAGCCCTCGCCCGGCACGTCGTCCCCGGGCGGGCCGTCCGGGGGACCGGGACCGGTCGCTCCGGAAGGCGGGGTGGGCGGGCGGACCGCGACCGCCCGCTCGAGTGACCGCAGCTCGCCGATGGTGAGCGCCCGCCACTCACCCGGCCCCAGGCGGCGGTCCGAGAGCGGTCCGATGCGGGTGCGCACGAGGCGCACGACGGGGTGGCCGACCGCCTCGCACATGCGGCGCACCTGGCGGTTCCGCCCCTCGTGGATGGTGAGGCGGACGAGGTTCGGGTGGGTGAGGGAGACGCGGGCGGGCGCCGTCAGCCCGTCCTCGAGCTCCACTCCCTCCCGGAGCTGTCGGAGCGCGCCCCTGCTGGGCACGCCGGACACCTCGACCAGGTACTCCTTCTCGACCCCGAAGCTCGGATGGGTCAGGCGGTGGGTGAGGTCCCCGTCGTTGGTGAGCAGGAGGAGGCCCTCGGTGTCGCTGTCGAGCCGACCGACGGGGTGGACCCGCGGCTCTCCCGGCACCAGCTCGACGACGGTCGGGCGGCCGGCGGGGTCGCTGGCGGTCGAGACCACGCCGCGCGGCTTGTTGAGCAGGTAGTGCACGAGCCCCTCCTGCACGGCGATGCGGGCACCGTCGACCTCCACCGCGTCGACGGCCACGTCGACCCGCCGGCCCAGCACCGCCACCTCCCCGTCGACCGTCACCCGGCCCTCGGCGATCAGGTCCTCGCACACCCTGCGGCTGCCGAAGCCGGCACGCGCCAGGACCTTCTGCAACCGCTCCCCGCCGCGCTCCCCCGGCTCGGGCTCGTCGGGCAGCGGGGGCAGCGGCGGCAGCCCGGTCACGGATGCTCGCCGGCGGTGACGTCGAGCGTCGAGGCGTCGTCGTCGGTGGCGGGGCGGCCGGTGTCGAGCGCTGAGGGCCGCAACCCCTGCTCGAGCACCTCGACCACGTCGGCACCGGGGACGAAGTCGGCCAGGGGCGGGAGGTCGGCGACGGTGTCGAGCCCGAGGCGCTCGAGGAAGAGCCCGGTGGTGCCGAACAGCGCCGCCTGCCCCGGCCCCGGGTCCCGACCCACCTCGGCCACCAGACCCCGCTGCTGCAGGGTGCGGAGCACCCCGTCGACGTTGACGCCGCGGATGGCGGCGACCTGCCCACGCGAGAGCGGCTGCTTGTAGGCGACGATGGCCAGGGTCTCGAGGGCGGCGGCCGACAGGCGGGCCGACTGGCCCTCGAGGACGAAGCGCTCGACGTGGCCGGCGAGGTCGGGGGCCGACTGGAAGCGGTAGCCGCCGGCGATGCGCGCCAGGACGAAGCCCCGTCCCGTCACGTCGTAGTCCGCCGCCAGCTCGCTGCACAGGTCCTCGACGTGCTCCCTGGGGAGCTCGAGGACCTCGGCCAGCAGCTGCGGCTCCACCGGCTGGTCGGCCACCATGAGGATCGCCTCGATCGCCCGCCGGGCCACGGTGTCGTCCGCCACGTCAGCCGTCGTAGCCGTCGACGCCGGCCACCGCCAGCACCTCGACGCCTTCCTCGACCTCGTCCTCGACCCCGTCGCTGCCGTGGTCCCTGCGCCCGAGCGTGCCGGCGTCGCCCACCCACACCACCACCAGCTGGGCGAAGGACCCTGCCTGGTCGAGCTCCACCAGGCCCTGCTTGAACAGCTCGAGCAGGGCGAGGAAGCGGACGACGACCTCGAGCCGCTCGACCAGGCCGCCCGTGAGCCGGCGGAACGTGATCCTGCCCACCCTGGGCAGCTCGTCGAGCAGCTCCTCCATGGCGTCGCCCACGCTGGCGGCGGAGACGTGGAGGTGGCTGATGTCGACCGTGGGGACGGGCTTGGGGGCCACCGCCCGGAGGAACGCCTGCCGGAGCGACGAGGGGGTCACCCCGGCGAGCACGTCGGGGGTGAGGTCGAGGAAGCGGTCCTCGAGGGCGGCGGTGCGGGGGAACGACCGGCCGGCGTCCTCGGTCAGGCGGGCGAGGGCCTGGGCCGCGTCCTTGAAGGTCTTGCACTCCAGCAGCTTGGAGAGGAGCAGGTCGCGCTCCTCCCACAGCGCCAGGTCGTCGTCGAGGTCGGCGTCGGCCACCCCGGGCAGCAGGCGGCGGCACTTGAGCTCGACGAGCGTGGCTGCGATGAGCAGGAACTCGGTGGCCACCTCGAGGTCGAGGCGCCCCTCGGAGGCGCGCAGGAAGCCGTCGAGCTCGACCAGGTAGGCGTCGATGATCGTGCTGAGCGACACCTCGTAGAGATCGACCTGCTCGCGCATGATGAGGTGCAGGAGGAGGTCGAAGGGTCCCTCGAACACCGGCGTGCGCACCTCGTAGGGCATCACACGAGCGTAATTCCCCCCGCCGCCGGCGCGGCTGACCCTCGACCCGGGGTCCCGGCGGGTGTCCGGGCCTACGATCTGCCCGTGACCCGCGTGTTCTCCGGCATCCAGCCGACGGGAGAGACCCACCTGGGCAACTACATCGGCGCCATGCGCCAGTACGTGGTCGACCAGCACCACCACGAGAGCCTCTACTGCGTCGTCGACCTCCATGCAGTGACCGTGGAGCACGACCCCGAGGTGCTCCGGGAGCGGACCCTCCAGATGGCGACGCTGCTCCTGGCGGTGGGGCTCGACCCCGAGGTGTGCACGCTGTTCGCCCAGAGCCACGTCCCGGCCCACACGCAGCTCGCCTGGCTCCTCGAGTGCACCGCCTCCTTCGGCGAGCTGCGGCGCATGACCCAGTTCAAGGAGAAGACGGCCACGGGCGGGGAGGGCGCCGCCCGGGTCGGCCTGTTCACCTACCCGGTGCTCATGGCCGCCGACATCCTGCTGTACGACACCGACCGGGTCCCCGTCGGTGACGACCAGCGCCAGCACATCGAGCTCACCCGGGACCTCGCCGAGCGGTTCAACGGCCGCTACGGGCCGACGTTCACGGTGCCGAGCGGCTTCATCCCCGAGGTGGGGGCGCGGATCATGGACCTGCAGGACCCCGCCACGAAGATGTCGAAGTCCCGCTCGTCGCCGCAGGGGAAGGTCCTCGTGCTCGAGGACCTGGCGTCGGTCGCCAAGAAGATCAAGCGTGCGGTCACCGACGCCGAGTCCGAGGTGCGCTACGACCCGGCCGCGAAGCCGGGCGTCTCGAACCTCCTGTCCCTGCTGGCGGTGGCGACGGGTGGTGAGCCGGCGGCGCTGGCCGAGCGGTACGAGCAGTACGGGCCGCTCAAGGCGGACACCGCCGAGGCCGTCGTCGAGCTGCTCCGCCCGGTGCAGGAGTGCCATGCCGAGCTCTCCCGGGATCCCGGCCACGTCGCCGCCGCGCTCACCCGCGGCGCCGAGCGTGCGGTCGAGCTCGCCCAGCCCGTGCTCGAGCGGGCGCAACGGGCCATGGGGTTCCTCAGGTGACCGCCGCCCGCATCGCCACCGCCCTGCACGTCGTCGGCTACCCCACGGCGATCGCCGTGCTCACCCGCTTCGTGCCCGTGGTCCGCCAACGGCGGCTCCGGTGGTTCGTCGCCCACCAGGCCGGCGTCGCCGCCATCGTGGGAGGCTGGCTCCTGCGGCACAACACGCCGGCAGCCGTCGTCAACGGCTCGTGGCTGGTCTCCGCCACCGCCTGGTACGCGCTCGCCGGCCGAGGCCGTCGCAGCGGCCGGTCGGGGTGATCGAGCTCACGACCTTCCGCCCGGCCGCCGGCACGTCCGAGGCCGAGCTCCTGGAGGCGGACCGGCTCGTCCAGACGAGGTTCGCGCCGCACCAGCGGGGCTTCCTGCGCCGGACCACGGCGCGCGCCGCCGACGGTGGCTGGCTCGTGGTCGTCCTGTGGGCGTCGCAGGACGAGGCCGAGGCTGCTGCCGGCCGAGCCGCCACCGACGCCCATGCGTGCGCGTTCGTCGCCCTGGCCGACCCCGCCACCCTCGAGGTGCGGCGCTACACCGAGCTCGACTGAACCCGGCAGGACCCGGTCACTGCTGGACGAGCACCACGGGGTTGCCCTCGGGGTCGCTGATGGCCGCCAACGTGGGTCCCCCGGGCACGTCGAACGGCTCCGCCACCACCGACCCGCCGAGCTCGGCCGCCCTGCCGAGCGACTCGGCGAGGTCCCTGACCTGGATGTAGAGGGTCACCCCGCTGCGGTGGCTCGCCCGGAGGTGCCCCCCAGGACCGGGCTCGGGCCCGCCGACCCCCGCCGGCACCGACATGATCGGACCGTCCCCGATGCGCCAGCCGAACATCGCGGAGTAGAAGGCCCGCTGGCGCTCCGGGTCCCGAGCCTCGATCTCCCAGTGCACCACCGGCCTGGCCCAGTCGGCCGCGCCGTCGGTCGACCCCGCCCCGCTCGGGGGGACCCCGCTCATCGGCTCCGGAGCCGGTCGAGCCGGCGCCGGTCCCGCTTGGTCGGCCGCCCCGTCGCGGCGTCACGGACGAACGTCGGCAGCACCAGGTCCCGTGGCGGCGGCGGGGGGCTGTGGTCGACGACGGCCTCGGCCGCCACGGCCGCTCCCACCCGCTTCTCCACGAGCTGGACGACCTCGAGCACCCGCTCCCGATCACCCACCTTGGCCACGACGCGGTCCCCCACCCTCACCGGCGTCGCCGGCTTGGCCGGGGACCCGTTCACCTCGACGTGGCCACCGCGCACCGCGTCGGTGGCCAGCGAGCGGGTCTTGTAGAGCCGAACACCCCACAGCCACTTGTCGACCCGGACCTCCGCCATCACGACCATGCTGGCACGGCCCTCGCGGTCATGCCTGGGTGAGGCTGACCACGTTCCCGTCGTGGTCCAGGTACCTGGCCGTGGCACCCCACGGCTCGTCCCTCGGACCCGTGCACGCCGGCTCAGTCCCCGTCGGCCGCCTTGAGGGCGGTCGCCACCTCCGCCGGCAGGGTCCAGCGCTCCGGCGGCAGGTGGTGCTCGGCAGCCCAGGCCACGGTGAGGGGTGCCGCTCCGGCTCGTCTGAGCAGGTCGGCGCCGATGGCGTCGTGTCGCAGGTAGGCGCCGAGCCGGCCGCCCCAGCGCTCGCGGCCGAAGAGCATGCCGAGGAGGGTGGCGGGAACCCGGGCCAGGGTGCCGAGGCCCGCCTCCACCTTGCCCACGTCGTGCAGCAGCGCGGCCGCCACCACCGAGCGGTCGGCCGCGGGACCGATCAACGCCACCACCTCCCTGGCGACGGCCACGGCGTGGCGCCGGTCGGGGCCGGACTGCCGGGCCCACAGGGCCACCTCCCCGGGGAGCAGGTGCTCCCTGGCCCAGGCCTCCGCCTCGGGGTCGGCGCCCCGAGGGTCGAGCGCGCCGAGGAACCGGCGCGCCAGGTGCGAGGCGCTCACCTCGTCCGCCCAGGGCCCGTCACAGCAGGGTCTCCCACAGCTCGATGGCGGGCGTGAACACCCTCGAGAGCAGGCCGGGGACGAGGAGGACCACGAGGATGAGGACCCCCATCGAGTACTGCCGGATCTTCAGCCACGTGGGCCACCAGGCCGCTGGCAGGAGCCGCTCGACGACCGCCGACCCGTCGAGGGGCGGCAGGGGGATGAGGTTGAAGGCAGCGAGGATCACGTTGACGACCCCGAGGTACACGACCACGTCGGCGAGGGCCCCCTCCTCGATGAAGCGTCCGAACGACGTCTCGACCGTGAAGAAGGTCCGCAGGACGATCGCCGCCAGCACCGCCAGGACGATGTTGACGGCCGGGCCGACGAGCGAGACGTAGAGCGAGTGCGAACGGGGGTTGCGCAGCCTGCTGACGGTCACGGGCACCGGCTTGGCGTAGCCGAAGGCACCGAACCCGCTCAGGGACAGGAGGATCGGCAGGATCACCGTCCCGAACGGGTCGACGTGCGGGAGGGGGTTGAGGGTGAGCCGGCCCGCCCGCTTGGCGGTGTCGTCGCCGAACAGGTTGGCGACCACCCCGTGGCTCACCTCGTGGAGGATCACCGACGGCACGAGGACGACGAGGATGGTGGCGACCGTCGCCCAGTCGACGTTCACCTGGTCCGGCCGCTCAGCGGCCGGCGCAGGCGATGCACCAACGTGTGCCAGGCATCGCCTCGAGGCGGGCCTCGCCGATCTCGTTGCCGCAGCGCTCGCACACCCCGTAGGTGCCGGCGTCGAGCTTCGCGAGCGCACGCTGGACGTCGTTGAGGCTGTCCTGGAGCTGGTTGACGAGCACCTTCGTCTCGCCCTGCTCGGCGGCCACCTGCCCCGAGTCGGCGAAGTTCTCGTCGAACTCGATCTCCTCGCCGCCGATCCCGAGCTCCGCCAGCTGGTCGAGGAGCTCGGCCCGCTCCTCCTCGAGCGCAGCGCGGAGGGCGGCGAGCTGGTCGGTGCTGGGCATCGGGACACAGTACCGGCCGGGCCGCCGGCAGCCCGGTCCCGGGTGCACCGGGCCGGCCTCAGCGGCGACCCCGGGCGCGGGGGTGGGCGGCGGCGTACACCGCAGCCAGCCGCTCGCTCGAGACGAGCGTGTACAGCTGCGTGGTGGTGAGCGACGCGTGGCCGAGCAGCTCCTGCACGACCCTGATGTCGGCCCCGTGGTCGAGCATGTGGGTGGCGCAGCTGTGGCGGAGCACGTGGGGCGACAGGCGCCCGCCGAGGCCGACCCGGTCCCCGTAGCGCTTCACCAC
The DNA here is from genome assembly GCA_902805555.1 of uncultured Acidimicrobiales bacterium. GTDB lineage: Bacteria > Actinomycetota > Acidimicrobiia > Acidimicrobiales > CADCSY01 > CADCSY01. Next base: position 14,357 of record CADCSY010000069.1, read on the forward strand.
CAGCCACGCGCCCTGGCGCGTCAGGCGGCCGCCCCTGGCGTTGAGCAGCACGGCCTCGGCATCGCCCCGCCGGGCCCAGCGCGCCGGTGCCATGGCGCCTCGACCGGACACCTCCAGCCACGCCGCCATGGCCTCGGCAGCGAGGCCGGCCAGGGGGACGAGGCGCTCCTTCGACCCCTTCCCGAAGGCACGGACGACGCCTCCGGCCACGTCCACGTCCGCCAGGGACAGCCCCACGAGCTCGGAGATGCGCATGCCGGTCCCGTAGAGGACCTCGAGGATCGCCCGGTCCCGCCGGGCGACGGGGTCGTGGCCGACCACGGCGTCGAGCAGCGTGGTGACCTCGGGCTCCGACAGCGCCTTCGGCAGCCCCCGGGGGACGCGGGGCGGCGCCACCGCTGCAGCCGGGTCGGCGACGGCGCCGGCCTCGTCGACGAGGAACCGGTGGAGCGAGCGCACGGCCACGAGGCCGCGCGACACCGACGACGCCGCCTTCCCCGCAGCCCGCTGCTCGCCGACCCAGGTCTCGATGAGCTCGGGGGTCGCTCCCGCCAGCGGGTGCCCGCGCGCTGCCAGCCAGCGGCACCAGCCGGTCACGTCACGCCGGTAGGCCGACAGGGTGGCAGGGGCCCGCCCCCGCTCGGCCCCCAGCCAGACGAGCCAGCCCTCGGCCTCGATCGGCAGGGCCGGCGCATCGTCGGCGTCGGGGGCCCGGGCGGGGCCGGCGTCAGGCGAGGAGGGCGAGGGGGTCCCCTGCGGTGCGCCCGAGCGCCTCGGCCACCGCTGCGTTGGTGACCTCGCCGGCCACGGTGGAGACGCCCCCGAGCAGCGCCGGGTCTCGCCGGACGGCCTCCCGCAGGCCGTGCTCGGCCACCTCCACCACGTAGGGCAGGGTGGCGTTCGTCAGCGCGTAGGTGGAGGTGTGGGGGACGGCACCGGGGATGTTGCCCACGGCGTAGTGGATGACGTCGTCGACGACGTAGGTGGGCTCGGAGTGGGTCGTCTCGCGGATGGTCTCGACGCAGCCGCCCTGGTCGATGGCCACGTCGACGATCACCGAGCCGGCCCGCATCCCCGAGACCATGTCGGCCGTCACCACCATGGGCGCCTTGCCTCCCGCCACGAGCACCGCCCCGATCACCAGGTCGGCCTCGGCCACCGCCCGCTCGACCGCCCCCCGGTTGGAGGTGATCGTCATGATGCGCCCCTTGTGGATCTGGTCGACCCAGCGCAGCCGGTCGACGTTCTTGTCGAGCAGGAGCACCTCCGCCTCCATGCCCGCTGCGATCCACGCTGCGTTCCACCCGACGTTGCCGGCCCCGAGCACCACCACCCGCGCCGGCCGCACCCCGGGGGCGCCTCCGAGCAGCACGCCCCGCCCGCCGTGGACCGCCTCGAGCCAGTGGCTCCCGACCTGGGTGGCCATCCGCCCCGCCACCTCGCTCATGGGGGCCAGGAGCGGGAGGGCGCCCGACGGGAGCTGCACCGTCTCGTAGGCCACCGCCGTGGTCCCGGCCGTGACGAGCGCGTCGGTCAGCTCCGGCTCGTTGGCGAGGTGGAGGTAGGTGAGCAGCGTGAGGTCGCCTCGCAGGTACCGGTGCTCGGCGGGCTGCGGCTCCTTCACCTTGACGACGAGCGACGCCGCCCACGCCTCCTCGGTGGAGCAGGAGGTGGCGCCCGCCCCCTGGTACTCGCGGTCGGAGATGGAGGAGCCCTCGCCGGCGCCGTGCTCCACGACCACGGTGTGGCCGTGCGAGGCGAGCTCGCGCACCCCGTCGGGGGTCATGGCCACCCGCCGCTCGCTGTCCTTGACCTCGGCCGGGACCCCGATCCGCACCTCCTCCAACCTACCGGCGGCCCCCCGGCCACCCCCCGGATGGGCGGATCAGGCGTCGATGCCGAGGCGGGCGCGGGCGAGCGTGAGGCCGATCATCGACTTGGCGTCGGTGAGACGGCCGTCGGCGATCATGGCCGGCACGTCCCGGAGGCTGACGTGCTCGACGGTCATGTTCGCCTCCTCGATCCCCTGGAGGTCCGTGCCGGTGGCGACGAGGCCGGTCGCCAGGAAGACGTGGGACCGCTCGTCGCAGAAGCCCGCCGAGTTGCGGAAGGTGGCGAGCCTGTCGAGCGTGGTGGCCCGGTACCCGACCTCCTCCTCGAGCTCACGGGCGGCGCACACCTCGATGTCCTCACCTGCGACGTCGAGCTTGCCGGCGGGGATCTCGAGCAGGAGCTCGTCGAGGGCCGCCCGGTACTGCCGCACGCAGACCACCGTCTCGCCGTCGTCGAGCACCGGCACCACCGACACGGCGCCGGGGTGGCGGACCACCTCGCGGGTGAAGGTCGTCCCGTCGGGCGCCTCGAAGTCCGCCTCCACGAGGTGGAGGATGTGGCCCCGGTGCAGGGTCCGCTCCTCCCCCACCGGGCGGAACCCGCCGCTCACCTCAGCGTCCGGCGACGGGGAGCGCGTCCACGTCGAGCAGGTGGGGGCGTCGACCCTCGGCCCGCTCGAGGGCGGCCCCGACCAGGGCCCGGAACAGGGGCGCAGGGCGGTCGGGCCGGCTCTTGAACTCGGGGTGCGCCTGGGTGCCCACCCAGAACGGATGGCCCTCGAGCTCGATGAACTCGACGAGGCGGTCGTCGGGCGACACGCCCGAGCACACGAAGCCGGTGTCGGCGAACCGGGACCGGTAGGCGGGGTTGAACTCGTAGCGGTGCCGGTGGCGCTCGTAGACGAGGGTCTCGCCGTAGGCCTCGGCCACCTGTGAGCCGGGACGGAGCTTGGCCGGGTAGGTGCCGAGGCGCATCGTCCCGCCCATGTCGACCACGTGCCGCTGGGCGTCCATGAGGTCGATCACCTTGTGCGGCGAGCTCCGGTCGAACTCACCGGAGCTGGCGCCGGTCAGGCCGAGGACGTTGCGGGCGTACTCGATCGTCATGACCTGCATGCCGAGGCACAGGCCGAGGCAGGGCACGTCGTTCTCCCGGGCGTAGCCGGCAGCCGCGATCTTGCCCTCGATGCCCCGCTCGCCGAAGCCGCCGGGGATGACGATGCCGTCGAGGTGACGGAGCCGGCCCTCGGTGAGGAGCCCCTCGACGTCCTCCGCCTGGATCCACTCGAGCTCGACCTTGGCGCGGTGGGCGAAGCCCCCGTGGCGGAGCGACTCCGCCACCGAGAGGTAGGCGTCGGGCAGGCTCACGTACTTGCCGACCACGCCGATCTTCACCGGTGTCGTCGACGCCTCCACCCGGGACACGAGCGCCTCCCAGGCCGAGGTGTCGCAGGCGCCCTCGATCCCGAGGATCCGGCAGACCTCGTCGTCGAGGCCCTCCTCGTGGAGGATGAGCGGGATCTCGTACAGGTTCCCGGCGTCGGGGGCGTTGACCACCCCCGCCACGGGCACGTCCGACAGGTCGGAGATCTTGCGCTTCAGGCTGTCGGAGATGGGCTGCTCGCTCCGGCACACGATGGCGTCGGGTTGGATGCCGCGGCTGCGCAGCTCGGTGACCGAGTGCTGCGTCGGCTTCGTCTTCTGCTCGCCGGAGGGGCCGATGAACGGCACGAGCGTGACGTGCACGTAGCAGACGTTGCTGCGACCGACGTCGTTGCGGAACTGCCGGATGGCCTCGAGGAACGGGAGGATCTCGATGTCGCCGACGGTGCCGCCCACCTCGGTGATGACCACGTCGGTCCCGTGGTTGCCGAGCCGGGTGATCCGCCGCTTGATCTCGTCGGTGATGTGGGGGATGACCTGGACGGTGCGGCCGAGGTAGTCACCACGGCGCTCGGCGGCGAGGACCGCCTGGTAGATCGAGCCGGTGGTGGCGTTCGAGGCCTGGCTCAGGTTCTCGTCGATGAAGCGCTCGTAGTGGCCGAGGTCGAGGTCGGTCTCACCGCCGTCCTCGGTGACGTAGACCTCGCCGTGCTCGAAGGGGTTCATCGTCCCGGGGTCGACGTTGATGTACGGGTCGAGCTTCTGCATGGTCACCCGCAGGCCCCTGGCCTTCAGCAGGCGGCCGAGGGAGCTGGCGGTGATGCCCTTGCCGAGCGAGCTGGCGACGCCGCCGGTGACGAAGATGTGCTTCGCCCGGTGCTGCCCCGGCGAGCCCGCCGTCGCCCCTGCCACGCCCGCAGGTACCCGGTGAACGGGGGATGTCACGTGGCCTCCCGACCGCAGCCGCCGACGCGCTGCACGGGATCGCAGCCTACCCCCACCCTCCTCCGCCGCGGGTGGACGACCTCGCGCGCCTCCGGGACGGCGCGGTCGGCGGTCTCGGCGCAGCGACCGGGCCGGCCCCTCAGCGGGTCGGCGGCTCGCGGCGGCCGAGGCGGTCGAGGGCCCGGAGGGGAGGGACCCGGTCGATCACGGTCGAGAAGGAGACCGCCTCGCTGGCCAGGTTGAGCGCCAGGAGCACGACGACGACCGCCGCCGAGGCCTCGAGCGGGGTCGTGATGACGACGCCGAACCCCAGGGCGGCGCCGATCGCGTTCGCGCCGGTGTCACCGAGCATGAGCCGCTCGCCGAGGTCGGGCCCGAGCAGCGCCAGGGCGGCGCCGACCACGACGGCCACGCCCACCAGCCCCTCGTCGAAGCCCGTCGCGACCGCGAGCGCCAGCGCAGCGCAGATCGCCACCTTCGTGGTGCGGCCCGGAGCGCGGTCGAAGAGGTTGCCGAGGTTGGCGGCCAGGGCCACGAGGGCGGCGTCGACCAGGAGGGGCCCGATCCGCCCGCCCAGCGGGGCACAGACCAGGATGCCGAGGGCGATGCCACCGGCCAGCTTCATCCCGCCGGTGGTGAGGCGGCCGCTGGCGAGCGCCCGCAGGTGCCCTCGGAACCCCCGACCGTCGAGGCCGCTCCCGGCGAGGTCGTCGACCAGGCCGAGCAGGGCGAAGCCGATCACCGCGGTGACGGTGAGCACCCTGAGCCCGCCCGAGGTGGTGAGGTCGACGAGGCGGGCGGCGTCGGCCAGCGCCAGGACCGCCTCGACAGCAAGGGCGCTGACGGCGACCACGAGCCCTGCGGCCGTCGGGATGGTCGCCCCCCGGTGGTTCTCCCGCGCGAACAGCGGGGTCGACAGGGCCGGGTCGAGCAGGGTGGCCAGGACCCTGCCGGTGACGAGGCCGAGGAGGACGCCCACCAGGAGGATCACCGGCTGTCGGCCGGCCCGGGCACGGCCTCCAGCTCGAGTGCGAGGTGGGCCAGGTACGGCAGGAGCAGGGTGAGCATGATCCCGGGGATGGCGATCCCCGAGTCGTTGAGCAGCGCAGCGAGGGCGCAGGTCGCGAGGCTGCCGACGAGGAAGGCGCGCAGCCCGGGCAGCCGCAGCAGGAAGGCCATGGCTCCCGGCGGGCGCCAGATCAGGAAGGCGAGGAAGGCGAAGGCGACCGGGATCACGATGCTCCACACCGAGGAGACGAGGATCGAGAGGTTGGCGTTGACCTTCCGCTCCACCACGGTGACGAGCCCCGAGGTGCCCCCCTCGCCGAAGGTCTGGTCGAGGAGCCTCCCGAGGTGGCCGCGCCGCTCGGGGGGCCGCATGAGGTCGACCGCTCCGAAGGCCCCGAGGATGGCGACGGTGGCCACGCCGACGAGGACGACCCGCCGCCAGCTCAGGCGGATCCCGGTGAGCAGGGCGAGGACGACTGCGAAGCCGGGCACGATCGCCAGGATCCCGCCCACGTCGCGCCCGAGGCCGGGGAGTCCGGTGACGACCACGGTGAAGGCGAAGGCGGCGGCGATGGACGCCGTCGCCAGCCTCGACGGCCGGCCCTCGGCGCCGCGACGGAGCTGCAGGAGCCCCCACGTGCCGGTGGCGGCGCCGATGACCGAGAGGGTCAGCAGCCCGCCTGCGAGGTTGCCGTAGCCGGTGAAGCGGCCGGCGACGATCGCTCCCCCGCCGTAGCCGAAGGCGGTGTCGAGCTGGAGGGGGGCGCCCACGAAGACGTCGACGAGCAGCACCCCTGCCGTGACCGCCAGGAGCAGGACCGGAGGGAGGAAGGCGGCCGTCGGCCGGTGCGACGCCGCCGCCACGCCCACACCCCGGGCGACGCCGGCCGCCACCGCGGCGGCGGCCAGGGTGGCGGCGATCGAGCCGGGCACGCCGAGGCGGTCGTCGCGGACGAGACCGAACAGGTAGGTTACGAGGGGGACGGCCAGCGCCCCCCGCTGCAGGAACGAGGCGAGCCCCCTGAGCCGCGGCCACCGGCTCGCGAGCGCCAGCACCGCGACGGCGAGGCTCACGATGAGGAGGATGATGAACACGACGGTCAGCGGGCCGCTGGCGGCGTTGCGGAACAGCGCCCGGTCGTTGTCGGCCGCCCGCGCCCGCCAGGTGGCGGCCGTGGGCGCCCCCCCGCCGTCGGAGCTGATCGGCGCCCCGTTCATGGCCGTGGGCTGCTCGACGCCCAACCGGGCGAGGATGGTGGGCGCGACGTCGGGCAGCGTGACGAAGCCGGCCCGCCCGGTCGTCCCGCTGAGCGCCAGGCCGGGCGCCACGCCGGGCCCGGCGGCGGCGGCCACCACGAGCTGGGGCGGGCCCCGGGGCGCCGTCGGGGCGACGAGGAGCACGAGGTCGCGCTCGAGGTCGACGTCGTCGAGGAGCCGGCCGAGGAGGAGGTCGGTGTCGGCCAGCGCACGGGATCGGGCGGCAGCGGCGGCGGCGGTCGAGGCGTAGGGGCGGAACACGTCGGCCCGCTCGAGGTCGCTGAGCTCGACGAGGACGACGTCTGCCGCGCCTGTCGCCTCGACCGCGGCCACGACCGCGTCGGGATCCAGCCGGAGCCCGAGCGGCGCCGCCGGATCTGCACGGAGCAGCTCCGGGCCCACCGAGCCGAGGGGCGCCGCCCCCTCGCTGTCGACGATCCCGAGCGTCGCCTCCCGGTGGACCTGGCCGGGCTCCACGGCGAGGTCGACGTCGGCTTCGAGGTCGGCGTTGCCGACGACGGCCGCCTGGAGCCCGGCCCTGGCCAGCGCCGATCCGAGGGCACCAGGCTGCGCGCCGTACAGCAGGCGGTCGTTGATGGCGGAGAACGCCGGCATGCCGAGGTGGACGACGGCAGCGCCGTCGGCCCGACCACCCCGCCGGTCGAGGATGGCGCTCGCCACCTCCCCCTCCACCTCGGTGTCGGGCGCGAACGCCATCCCCGCCAGGGCGTCGGACACCGCCACCCGGTTGCCGGCACCGATGGTGGCGTAGCCCTCCCCCGCCGAGGTGGTCGTGCCGATCGTGCGCACGCTGGCCGAGGCGACCGCCGACCTGGACAGCAGCTCGGTGAGGACGGGGGGCTCCTCGTCGACGACGAGCTGCCACGTGAGGGTGGGGACGGCGAGCACCACGACGCGCTCGACGGCTCCCTGGTCGCCGGTCGCCGCAGCGGCCGCGCCCGACGTGATGGGCGCCACGCCGGCGACCACCGC
>CADCSY010000070.1 GCA_902805555.1 uncultured Acidimicrobiales bacterium
GCGCGACGGCGTCCGCGCCGTTGTCGGCGTACAGCACCTCCATGCCGTGCATCTCGAGCGCGCTGTTGAGGGCGAAGACGTTGCGGATGTCGTCGTCGACCACCAGCACCCGGACGCCGCCGAGGTCGTCGGCGCCGGTGCGGGCGCCCGGGCGCGGGGTCGCGGCGGGCGCCGGCGTCAGCATCGGCGTCTGCGGGAAGGCGGCCTCGACGCCGTCGCCGAGCGCCTCGACGGGGCCGCTGTCGCTGGTCGGGAAGCTGAACTCCGACGGCACGTAGAGCGTGAAGGTGCTGCCCTGCCCCGTCTGGCTGAAGACGGCGATGGCGCCGCCCAGCAGCCGGGCGATCTCGCGGCTGATGGACAGCCCCAGGCCGGTGCCGCCGTAGCGGCGGGAGGTCGTGCCGTCCGCCTGCTGGAACGCCTCGAAGATGAGCTTGAGCTTCTCGGCGGGCACCCCGATGCCGGTGTCGGTGACGCTGAAGGCGACCACCGTCCCGGCGTCGTTCAGCGACGGCGTCGCGAACAGCATCTCGCGCGGCGCCCGGTGCACCGACAGCCGGACGCTGCCCGCCTCGGTGAACTTCAGCGCGTTCGACAGCAGGTTCTTGAGGACCTGCTGCAGCCGCTGCTCGTCGGTGACCACGGCCGCCGGCAGGCCGTCCTCGAGCTCGACGATGAGGTCGAGCCCCTGCTGCTCGGCCAGCGGCAGGAAGGTGCTCTCGACGTACTCGCACACCGACGCGAGCACCACGGGGCCGGCCTGGACGTCCATCTTGCCGGCCTCGACCTTGGACAGGTCGAGGATGTCGTTGATGAGCGCCAGCAGGTCGCTGCCGGCGTTGTGGATCGTCCGGGCGAACTCGATCTGGCGGTCGGTGAGGTTCGACTCGGGGTTGTCCGCCAGCAGCTTGGCCAGGATGAGCAGGCTGTTGAGCGGCGTCCGCAGCTCGTGGCTCATGTTGGCCAGGAACTCCGACTTGTACTGCGAGGACAGCGCGAGCTGCTCGGCCTTCTCCTCGAGCCCGAGCCGGGCCATCTCGATCTCGCGGTTCTTGATCTCGATGTTGCGGTTCTGCTCGCCGAGCAGGGCGGCCGTCTCCTGGAGCTCGGCGTTCTTGCGCTGCAGCTCGACCGACTGCACCTGCAGCTCCTGGGCCAGCCGCTGGGACTGCGACAGCAGCTCCTCCGTGCGGACGTTGGCGATGATGGTGTTCAGCACGACGCCGATCGTCTCGACGAGCTGCTCGAGGAAGCCGGCGTGCACGTCGTCGAAGCGGCCGAAGGACGCCAGCTCGATGACGCCCAGCACGTGCTCCTCGAACAGCACCGGCAGGACGAACAGGTCGGCCGGCGCCGCGGAGCCCAGCCCCGAGCGGACCCGCACGTAGTCCGCGGGCACCTGCTTGACCCGGATCGGGCGCTTCTCGACCGCGGCCTGGCCGACCAGCCCCTCGCCGGCCACGAACACCTGCTCCTGGTCCGGGGCGTGCGCCCCGTAGCTCGCGGCCCGGCGCAGCGCCAGCCGGCCGCCGGCGCTGTCGGCGAGGTAGAAGGCGCCCTGCACGGCCTCGACGACCGGGGTCACCTCGCTCATGATCATCTGCGTCACGGCGCCCAGGTCCCGCTCGCCCTGCAGCCGGCCGCCGATGCGGGCCAGGTTGGACTTGAGCCAGTCCTGCTGGGCGTTGATGTCGGTGGTCGACCGCAGGTTCGCGATCATCTGGTTGACGTTGTCCTTGAGCTCGGCCAGCTCGCCCTGCGCCTCGACGTTCACCGAGCGGGTGAGGTCGCCGCGCGTCACGGCGGTGGAGACCTCGGCGATGGCGCGCACCTGGGTGGTCAGGTTGCCGGCCAGCTGGTTGACGTTCTCGGTCAGGTGCCGCCAGGTGCCGGAGACGCCGGCGACCTCGGCCTGGCCGCCGAGCTTGCCCTCCGTGCCGACCTCGCGGGCGACGCGGGTGACCTCGGCGGCGAAGGAGCTGAGCTGGTCGACCATCGTGTTGACCGTGCTCTTCAGCTCGAGGATCTCCCCGCGGGCGTCGACGGTGATCTTCTGGCTCAGGTCGCCCTGGGCCACCGCGGTCGTCACGAGCGCGATGTTGCGGACCTGCCCGGTGAGGCTGGAGGCCATGTAGTTGACGTTGTCGGTGAGGTCGCGCCAGGTTCCCGAGACGCCCTTCACCTGCGCCTGACCGCCGAGGCGGCCCTCGGTGCCGACTTCGCGGGCCACCCGGGTCACCTCGTCGGCGAACGAGCTGAGCTGGTCCACCATCGTGTTGACGGTGTTCTTCAGCTCGAGGATCTCGCCCTGCGCGTCGACGGTGATCTTCTGGCTGAGGTCACCGGTGGCGACCGCGGTCGCGACCTGGGCGATGTTGCGGACCTGGCCGGTGAGGTTGGCGGCCATCGAGTTGACGTTGTCGGTCAGGTCGCGCCAGGTGCCCGAGACGCCCTTCACCTGCGCCTGACCGCCGAGGCGGCCCTCGGTGCCGACCTCGCGGGCCACGCGGGTCACCTCGTCGGCGAAGGACGACAGCTGGTCGACCATCGTGTTGATGGTCTGCGCGAGCGCCGCGACCTCGCCCTTGGCGTCGACGGTGATCTTCTGGCTCAGGTCGCCCTTGGCGACGGCCGTGGTGACCTGGGCGATGTTGCGGACCTGGCTCGTCAGGTTGCCGGCCATGAAGTTGACGTTCTCGGTGAGGTCCCGCCAGGTGCCGGACACGCCCTTGACCTGCGCCTGGCCGCCGAGGTTGCCCTCGGTCCCGACCTCGCGCGCCACCCGGGTCACCTCGTCGGCGAACGAGCTGAGCTGGTCGACCATCGTGTTGATCGTCTCGGCCAGCGTCGCGATCTCGCCGCGGGCGTCGACGGTGACCTTCTGGCTCAGGTCGCCCTTCGCGACGGCCGTGGCCACCTGGGCGATGTTGCGGACCTGGCTGGTCAGGTTGGAGGCCATCGAGTTGACGTTCTCGGTCAGGTCGCGCCAGGTGCCGGACACGCCCTTCACCTGCGCCTGGCCGCCGAGGTTGCCCTCGGTGCCGACCTCGCGCGCCACCCGGGTCACCTCGTCGGCGAAGGACGACAGCTGGTCGACCATCGTGTTGATCGTGGACTTGAGCTCCAGCGTCTCGCCCTTGACGTCCACGCTGACCTTCTGCGACAGGTCGCCACGGGCGACCGCCGTGGTGACCTGCGCGATGTCGCGCACCTGGGCCGTCAGGTTGGACGCCATCGAGTTGACGTTGTCGGTGAGGTCCTTCCAGGTGCCGGCCACGCCGGGCACCTCCGCCTGGCCGCCGAGCTTGCCCTCCGTGCCGACCTCGCGGGCCACGGTCGTCACCTGCTCGGCGAACAGCTCGAGGGTGTCGGTGAGGCTGTTGATCGTGTCGGCGAGCGCGGCGACCTCGCCGGCCGCGTCGACGGTGATCTTCTGGCTCAGGTCGCCGCGGGCCACCGCCGTCACGATCTGGGCGATGTTGCGGACCTGGCTGGTGAGGTTGCCGGCCATCGAGTTGACCGAGTCGGTGAGGTCCTTCCAGGTGCCGCCGACCCCGGGCACGTCGGCCTGGCCGCCGAGCTTGCCCTCGGTGCCGACCTCGCGGGCGACGCGGGTCACCTCGTCGGCGAAGGAGGACAGCTGGTCGACCATCGTGTTCAGCGTGTCGGCGAGCGCCGCGACCTCGCCCTTGGCCTCGACCGTGATCTTCTGGCTCAGGTCGCCGCGGGCCACCGCCGTGGCGACCTGGGCGATGTTGCGGACCTGGTCGGTGAGGTTGACGGCCATCGAGTTCACCGAGTCGGTGAGGTCGCGCCAGGTGCCGGAGACGCCCTTCACCTGCGCCTGGCCGCCGAGCCGGCCCTCGGTGCCGACCTCGCGGGCCACCCGGGTGACCTCGTCGGCGAAGGACGACAGCTGGTCGACCATCGTGTTGACGGTGCTCTTCAGCTCCAGGATCTCGCCCCGCGCGTCGACGGTGATCTTCTGGCTCAGGTCGCCCTGCGCCACCGCGGTGGTCACCTGGGCGATGTTGCGGACCTGGCTGGTCAGGTTGCCGGCCATCGAGTTCACCGACTCGGTGAGGTCGCGCCACACGCCGGAGACGCCGCGCACCTGCGCCTGGCCGCCGAGCTTGCCCTCGGTGCCGACCTCGCGGGCCACGCGGGTGACCTCGTCGGCGAAGGACGACAGCTGGTCGACCATCGTGTTGACGGTGTTCTTCAGCTCGAGGATCTCGCCCTGCGCGTCGACGGTGATCTTCTGGCTGAGGTCACCGGTGGCGACCGCGGTGGCGACCTGGGCGATGTTGCGGACCTGGCCGGTGAGGTTGGCGGCCATGTAGTTCACGTTGTCGGTGAGGTCGCGCCAGGTTCCGGAGACGCCCTTCACCTGGGCCTGCCCGCCGAGGCGACCCTCGGTGCCGACCTCGCGGGCGACTCGGGTCACCTCGTCGGCGAACGACGACAGCTGGTCGACCATCGTGTTGATGGTCTGCGCGAGCGCGGCGACCTCGCCCTTCGCGTCGACGGTGATCTTCTGCGACAGGTCGCCCTTGGCCACCGCGGTGGTGACCTGGGCGATGTTGCGCACCTGGCTGGTCAGGTTGCCGGCCAACTGGTTGACGTTGTCGGTGAGGTCCTTCCACGTACC
>CADCSY010000071.1 GCA_902805555.1 uncultured Acidimicrobiales bacterium
CTCGCTCTCATCCGGACTCTGACCGTCGGCTCCGGGATCTCACCGGATCGGCCCCCGCCCGAGGACGGGGGTTCGCAGGCTTCACTGCCGGTCGGGACTTCCACCCACACCCCGCGAGGGGTCGTGCCCGCAGTGTACGGCTCCGGCTGGTCGCGACGCCACCGTTCGTTCCCGGCGCGACCAGCGGAGCGCCTCAGGAGAGGCGGATCTCCCGGCCCCGGCCGGCCACGACGTCGCCGGCGTGGAGCTGGACCCCCCGGCGCACCTCGACCTCGCCGTTCACCGTCACCTCCCCCTCGGCCAGGGCCCACTTCGCCTCGCCCCCGCTGTCGATGAGGCCGACGAGCTTGAGGAGCTGGCCGAGCCGGATCCCCCCCTCGCCGACGACGACCTCCTCCACCTCAGTGGGCCGTCGGGTCGCCGTGCAGCAGCCGCAGCGCGTGGGGCAGGACGTCGAGCACGGCCTCGAGGCACTCGACGGCCCCACCGGTCGACCCCGGCGTGTTGATCACGATGGCGTCCCCGACCGTGCCCGCCACCGCTCGCGAGAGGCGGCCCAGGGGGTTCACCAGCCGCATCGCCTCCGCCAGACCCGGGGCCTCGCGGTCGAGGACGACCCGGGTGCCCTCGGGGGTCAGGTCCCGGCGGGTGAAGCCCGTCCCTCCGGTTGTGACGACGAGCCCGGCGAAGCCGTCGCACAGCGCCGCCAGGCTCCCAGCCACCTCCTCGGCCCCGTCGGACACGACCTCCCTCGCCACGACGTCGAAGCCGGCCTGCGCGAGGCGAGCCTCCAGCGCCGCCCCGGACCGGTCCTCGCGGGTGCCGTGCACGACCCCGTCGGAGACCGTGAGCACCTTGGCCTGCAGCCCCGCCGCCGATCGCCCCTCGTCGCCCGCCACGAGCGACACGGTAGGTCCTCGCCCACGACCTGCTGCCCCTGCTCGACGCGCCGGCGCAGACTCGTCGCGGTGATCGAGGTCAGGCGACCCACGGAGGACGAGTGGGCCGTGGTCAGGGCGGTGCGCCTCGCCGCGCTCGCCGATGCCCCGGACGCGTTCGGCTCCACCCTCGCCGCCGAGGAGGATCTCCCCGAGGCCGAGTGGCGCCGGCGCACGCCCTCCTTCGTCCTCGCCGTCGCCGGCGGTGGGGCGGCCGAGCCGGCAGGCCTGGCCGCCGGCTGGGAGGACCCGGCGCAGCCAGGGGCGCTCGAGCTCGTGTCGATGTGGGTGGCGCCGGGTTGGCGCCGACAGGGGGTGGGCGAGGCGCTGGTGGCGGCCGTGGTGGCGGAGGGGCACCGTCGCGGTGCGTCCGAGGTGCGGCTGTGGGTGACGGCGACGAACGACGGCGCCAGACGGCTCTACCAGCGGTGCGGCTTCGAACCCACCGGCGCCACCGCCCCCCTGCCGTCGAACCCGACGCTGGTGGAGGAGCGGCTGGCGCTGCCGCTGCGCTGACCGCTCAGCCGGCGCGCTGCAGGCGCAGGCAGAACATGCCGTCGGTGCCGGCGTCGTGCGGGAGCAGCAGGTCACCCCTCCCGTGCGCTCGCCACGGGCCGCCGAGGTGGCCGATCGCGACGAGGCCGGGGTGCTCCTCGGCCAGCCAGGCGTCGACCCCACGTGTCTCGGCTGCGGTCATGGTGCAGACGCTGTAGATCAGGGTGCCACCCGGGACGAGGAGCTCGACCGCAGCACGGAGGAGCCGTCGTTGGAGCGGGACGAGCCGGCCGACGTCGTCGGGCGTGACCCGCCAACGGGCGTCGGGCCGGCGGCGGAGGACCCCGAGCCCCGAGCACGGGGCGTCCACGAGCACCCGGTCGAGCGAGCCGGCGCGCCACGGGGGCCGGGTGCCGTCGGCGACGGCGGCGGCGACCGAGCCCCGTGCCGCGGAGGCCCCCAGGCGGGCCACGTTCTCGGCGATCAGCGCCACCCGCGCCGGGGCGAGGTCGCTGGCCAGCACGGTCGCCCCCTCCGAGGCCAGCAGCGTCGCCTTGCCCCCGGGCGCGGCGCACAGGTCGGCCACCCGCTCACCCGCACCCGCCCCGGCGGCGAGCGCCACCCACTGCGACGCCAGGTCCTGGGTGTAGCCGTCGTCGCGGACGGTCGCAGCTGCCGGCTCGTTCATCTGCTCCAGCGCAGCCAGCGCGCCATCGCGCCCGAGATCCTCGACCAGCCGCTCGACCACCCAGTCGGGGTAGCTGAGGCGGGTGGCGTCGTCAGGCCAGGTGACGGGCGCCTCGGCGATCCGGCGCAGCACGGCGTTGACCAGCCCACGGGACCTCGGCGGGGCGACCGCGACCGTGGCCGAGACGGCGGCGTGGGCCGGGGTGCCGAGGTGGTGGAGCTGGTGGGCGCCGAGCCGGAGGGCGTTGCGGGTGGGGCCGTCGAGCTCGCGGAGCACGAACCGGTCGACGAGCAGGTCGAGCGCCCTGCGCATGCGCGTCGTCCCGTACACGAGCGTGGTGGTGAAGGCGCGGTCCCGCTCGCTCATCCCGCTCGGCCCGAGCAGCGCGGGCACGACGATGTTGGCGAAGCCCCCGTCGTCGATCTCCGCCAGCGCCCGCAGCGCCAGCCGCCGGGGGTCGGCGCGGCTGCCCGGCCCGCCGATCGTCGCCCCTCCCGCCCGGGGGGCCCGACGTGGGCTCATGTCCCCAGGCGGTCGGCGGGGCCGGGGCGGGCGCCGTTGCGCCACGCGCCGGCGGGCTGCGGCGCCTTCCCCTCCGGCTGCACCTCGAGCAGGCGGAGCGCGCCCGACCCGGCGGCCACGGTCAACCCGTCGTCCCCGAACGAGCCCGGGACCCCGGGGGGAGCGTCTGGGACGAGCGCGGCCCGCAGCACCTTGAGCCGCCGGCGCCGGAACGTGGTCCACGCCCGACCGAGGCGGACGAGGCGGTGGAGCTCGTCGGCGCCACGGTCCCAGCGGAGCTCGAGCTCGGCGGGGTCGACCTTGGCGGCGTGGGTCACCTCGCCCTCCTGCGGCACCGGGACACCGAGCCCGCCCGTCAGCTGCGCCACCAGCAGGCTCGTGCCGACGGTGACGAGCTGGTCACGGAGCTCGTCGGCCGTCTGCTCGGCGCCGATGGGCACGACCTCCCGGGCGAAGACCGGGCCGGTGTCGAGGCCCTCCTCGAGCTGCATCAGGCACACGCCCGTCTCGGTGTCCCCGGCCAGCAGCGCCCGCTCGACGGGGGCGGCGCCCCGCCACCGCGGCAGGAGGGAGAAGTGCAGGTTCACGAACGGCAGGGCTGCGAGCAGGGCGGGCTTGATGAGCCGGCCGTAGGCGACGACGACGCCCAGGTCGGCCCCGGCGTCCACCACGTCGGCGGTGCGGTCCGTGACCGGCAGACCGAGCTCGAGGGCCGCCGCCTTGACCGGGCTCGGCGTGGTCGCCCCGCCCCGGCCCCGCCGCCGGTCCGGCTGGCTGACGACGAGCGCGACGTCGAAGCCGGCCTCGACGAGCGCCCGCAGGGGCGGGACGCCGGCGGCGGGTGTCCCGAGGTAGGCCAGGCGGGTCGGGTGGCGGGGCGCCGGGGCCGGAGCACCCGTGCTCACAGGCACGTCGGCCGCAGGCAGGTCGGCGGCAGGCTGGTGGGTCGTCGGCGGGGCGATCGCAGAGAGGCGGTCGGCGTCGGAGGCTCAGGCCCGGCCGGGGAGGCGCAGCATCCGACGGGGGGCCACCTCGGCCTCCGACTCGAGCACGTCGGCCGAGAGCTGCCGGTCGCGCAGCGTGCGCAGCGCCGCCTTGCGGGTGTCCTCGTCGAGCCGCTCCAGCAACAGGACGCCGTCGAGGTGGTCGAGCTCGTGCTGGAAGATCCTGCCCAGGTACCCGTCCGCCTCGATCGACAGCTCGTTGCCGTCGAGGTCCCAGCCGGTGAGGTGCACCTCGTCGGGCCGGACGATCTCCCAGGACAGGCCGGGCACCGACAGGCACCCCTCCTCGAACGTCCACTCCCCCCTGGACTCGCTGATGGTGGGGTTGACGATCACGTGGGCGCCGGTGTCGTCGTGGCTGTCGTAGACGAAGAGCCGCTTCTGCACGCCGACCTGCGGGGCTGCCAGACCGGCGCCGGGGGCGTCGTACATCGTGGCGATCATGTCGTCGGCGAGCTTGGCCAGGCGGCCGTCGATGTCGCCCACCTCGCTCGCCCGCTGGCGCAGCACCGGGTCGCCGACGACGCGGATCGAGTAGGGCGCCATGGCGTGCAGGGTAGCGTCGCGCCCCTGGTGAGCCACTACTTCGACCCCGACCCGGGGGCCCCCTCGGAGGAGCGCACGGTCCAGCTGGTGCTCCCCGACCTGGTCGTGCGGCTCGCCACCGACACCGGCGTCTTCGGGCGGTCGGCGGTCGACCCGGGGACCCGCCTGCTCCTGCTCGAGGGCCCCCCGGTCCCGGCGGAGGGCGACCTCCTCGACCTCGGTTGCGGGTACGGCCCCATCGCCGTCGCCCTCGCCACCAGGTCGCCCGCCGCGACGGTGTGGGCGGTCGACGTCAACCAGCGGGCGCTCGCCCTGACCGCCCGCAACGCGGAGGCCGCCGGGTGCACGAACGTCACCGTGGCCCGGCCCGGGGACGTCCCCGAGGACGTCCGCTTCGCCGCCATCTGGTCGAACCCCCCGATCCGGGTGGGCAAGGAGGCGCTCCACGAGCTGCTGCTGCGCTGGCTCCCCCGCCTCGCCCCGGGGGCCCGGGCCGCGCTCGTCGTCCACAAGCACCTCGGCGCCGACTCGCTCGCACGGTGGCTGGACCACGCCGGGCACCCGACCGAGCGGCTCCGCTCCCGCATGGGCTACCGCCTGCTCGAGGTCGGCGGGGCGACGAGGTGAGGAACCTGGGCGACACCGAGCTCAAGCGGCTCCACCGGGAGTGGCGGCGCAAGACCGAGGACCGGTTGGTGCTGCTCCTCGACGACGTGCAGACCCCGTACAACGTCGGCTCGATCGTGCGCACGGCGGCCGCCCTCCGGGTCGAGCACCTGCACGTGGCCGGCGCCTCGATCACGCCCGACCACGCCAAGTCGCACAAGACGTCGCTCGGCACCGAGCGCTACGTCGACTGGACCTTCCACCCCTCGCTGGCGGCGGCGATCGACGCGGTGAAGGACGACGGCCTCCGCCTCGTCGGGATCGAGCTGGCCGACGCCGCGGTGCCGCTCCACCAGGCGGTGCTGGGCCCCCACGTCTGCCTCGCCCTCGGCCACGAGGACCGCGGGCTGTCGGCGCTCACCCTGGCCGCCTGCGACGAGGTGGCGTTCGTCCCCCAGCTCGGCAAGGTCGCCTCGTTGAACGTCGCCCAGGCGGCGGCCATGGCGATGTACGAGGTCCGCCGGCGGTCGTGGCCTCAGCCTTGACAGTTGCGCCGGGATCAGCGACACGCCCACCGGGTAGGGGCCGCCCATGACCGACGCCCCCGCCGAGCTCCCCCCCGAAGAGCCCTTCGACGGCGAGGACGTGCCCGACGCAGTCCTGGCCGACCACGAGGAGGGGCTCATGGACAGGGCACGGCACTCGGGCGTGGGGGTCGAGGACCCCAACATCGTCGGTGACGTCGGGCCCACCGACATCCCCCCCGGCACCGACCCGGAGTCCGCCGGCAGCGACGTCCCCTGGGTCACCGACGAGGGCTGAGCCTCAGACGCGGCGGGGGTCGACCGCCACCCGGAGCCGGCCGGGGGGCCTGGGGGTGGCGGCCAGCGCGTCGCAGAGGGTGCGGTGGTCGGCGGCTCGGAGGAGCCAGTCCCCGGCCGCCGGACCGAGGGCGGCAACGCCGGCGTGCCCGGCAGCGGCTCGTGCGAAGACCTCGGCGCCTGCGCCGGCCACGTGGGCCAGCGCGGCCACCGGCGGCAGCAGCAGCGCCCGGCGTCGCTCGAGCTCGGCATCGGCGACGCGGCCCGGGTCGGCCAGCAGCGCGGCCTGCACGACCTCGTGGCGGGGGAGCTTCGTCTGCAGCAGCAGCCTGCCTCCGGCCGCCTTGCCCCCGAGGAGCCGCGCTGCCCGCGCCACCAGGGCCACCGCCTCCTCGGCGGCGCGGTAGCGGGGGGCGAGCAGCTCGGCGTCGAGGTCGAGGAAGGCGACCGCCGATGCGCGCTCGACGCGACGCAGCAGGGCCTCGGTCCCCACGAGCACAGGGGCGTCGGGCAGCGGCGAGCCCGGCGCGTCGTCCCCGGTGACCTCCCCGACGGGCCGGCGGGCCAGCCGCTCGAGGTCCTCCCGGGCTCGTGCCACCCCGAGCCGACGCTGCTTGAGGTGGGCGGAGCCGCAGTGCAGGCAGACCGCCGGCCGTTCGGTGGCGCAACGGGCGCAGCGCAGGGCGCCGGTGGAGGTGGTGCCGACGGTGGCGCCGCAGCGCTCGCACCTGGCGAGCTCGGCGCAGGAGGCGCAGACCAGGAGCCGGGCCCGGCCCTTCCGGTTGAGGACGCACACGACGGGTCGCCCCGGCTCCGGTGCCGAGGACCGGATGAGGTCGACGAGCCGGCTCGAGTAGAGGTCGGCCTTGAGGGGGTCCTCGCTGCGGCGGTCGACGACGTCGACCACCGGCCAGCCGGCCCGCTCGATCGTGCGGGCCGGCACCTGGAGGTGCCCCCACGCGAGCGCCTCGAGGGAGGGGCACGGCGAGGTGAGCACGCAGGGGACCCCGGCCCTGCGGGCCCGCTCGGCGGCGACGTCCCTCGCGCTCCACGTCGGGGAGCCCTCCTCCTGGTGCGCCTCCTCGTGCTCGTCGAGGACGACGACGGCGGCCAGGTCGGGTGCCGGCGCCCACGCCGTCCCCCGGGCGCCGAGGACGACCCCGCCCCCGGCCGCCGCCTGGGCCCAGCCTCGCGGCAGGATCGCCACCGGCACCCCGGCCCGGCGGAGCCGCCCGCCGAGGGCTGCGGCGGCGGTGTGGTCGGGGGCGACGACGAGGGTGGTGCCCAGGCGGGCCGCCGCTGCGACCAGTGGGAGCAGGTCGGCCGCCGGTGGCACCCGCAGGACGGTTCGCGCCCTGCCGAGGGCCTCGGCGGCGCCGTGGTCGCCGCCGCCGGCGGCGGCGCGGCTGCGAGCGGCCGGCGGCGGCAGCCCCTTCACCGCACCGTCGGGCGACGCCGCCCGCAGCAGGTGGCGGGGGCGGCCGGCCCACCGCCAGGCCGCCCACCCGGCGAGGTCGACCACCTCGGTCGACGGGCCGATCCCGGTGACGTGGGCCAGCGGCCTGAGCGTCACGTCGGGTGGCGGGACGACGTCGTCGGCCACCACCCAGCCGCCGACCCGCCGCCCGTTGAGCACGACCCGCACGAGCGTCCCCACGGCGACCGACGCGTCGAGCGCCGGTGGCACCAGGTAGTCGAAGGTCTTCGTCACGCCGGCCACGTCGGGGACGACGCGGACCACCCGGGGCCGGGTCAGAGGCCGAGCGCCGACCGCATCGCCTCCAGGCGCACGGGGTGCTCCCACGTGAAGTCCTTGTCGGCCCGCCCGAAGTGACCGTAGGCGGCGGTCTTGCGGTAGATCGGCCGGCGCAGGTCGAGGTCGCGCACGATCGCCGCCGGCCGGAGGTCGAACACCTCGTCGACGGCGGCAGTGATCTTCTCGGGATCGACGGCCTCGGTGCCGAACGTCTCCACCAGCAGCGAGACCGGGCGGGCCACGCCGATGGCGTACGCCACCTGCACCTCGCACCGGGTGGCTGCGCCGGCCGCCACCACGTGCTTGGCCACCCAGCGGGCGGCGTAGGCGGCGGAGCGGTCGACCTTGCTCGGGTCCTTGCCGGAGAAGGCGCCGCCGCCGTGGCGGGCCATGCCGCCGTAGGTGTCGACGATGATCTTGCGCCCGGTGAGGCCGGTGTCGGCGTGGGGGCCGCCGAGCTCGAACGTGCCGGTCGGGTTGACGAGGACCTCCGGGTCGTCGTCGGCGAAGGCGCGCGGGATGAGCGGGTGGATCACGTGCTCCACCAGGTCGGGCTTGATCAACGTCTCGGCGTCGAGCCCGGGCTGGTGCTGGGTCGAGATCAGCACGGTGCGCAGGCGCACCGGCTTGCCGTCCTCGTAGTCGAACGTGACCTGGGTCTTCCCGTCGGGGCGCAGGTACGGGAGGATCCCGGCCTTGCGCACCTCGGACAGGCGGTGGGAGAACCGGTGTGCGAGCCAGATGGGCAACGGCATGAGGTCGTCGGTCTCGTCGCACGCGTAGCCGAACATCATCCCCTGGTCGCCTGCGCCCTGGCTGTTGAGCTGGTCCTCGCCGGAGACGCCGGTGCGGGTCTCGTAGGCGGTGTCGACGCCCTGGGCGATGTCGGCGGACTGCTCGTCGATGCTCACCATGACGCCGCAGGTGTTGCCGTCGAAGCCGAACGACTCCCGGTCGTAGCCGATGTGGCAGATCGTCTCCCGGACGATCTTCGGGATGTCGACGTAGGCCTGCGTCGTGATCTCGCCTGCCACGACGGCCAGGCCGGTGGTGAGCAGGGTCTCGCACGCCACTCGCCCTGCCGGGTCCTCGGCGAGGATCGCGTCGAGGATGGCGTCGGAGATCTGGTCCGCCATCTTGTCGGGGTGGCCCTCGGTGACTGACTCCGAGGTGAAGGTGTAGCGGGTCACGTGGTGCTCCGGTCTCGTGTTCGTAGGACGGCGTCGAGGACGGCTCGGGCCACCGCTCGCTTGTCGGACAGCGGTACATCTTGGTGCACCTGGTCGGCGCCGATGATCAGCGCCGCGTTCGTGTCGTGGTCGAAGCCGACTCCGGGAGCCGACACGTCGTTGGCCACGATGAGGTCGAGGCCCTTGCGCTCGAGCTTGCGCAGCGCGTTGGCCACCAGGTCGTCGGTCTCGGCGGCGAAGCCGACGAGGGTCTGGCCGTCGTGCTTCGCCCGGCCGAGGTCGACGGAGAAGTCGTGCGTGGGCTCGAGCACGATCTCGGGCGGGCCCTCGTCCTTCTTGATCTTGCGGTCGGACGGCGCCTTGGGCCGGAAGTCGCTCATCGCCGCCGACTGGATGACGACGTCGGCGTGTGGCGCTCGCGGCACGACCGCGGCCCGGAAGTCCTCCACCGTCTCGGCCCGCACGACCTCGATCCCCGGGGAGACGGGGCGCTCCACCGACGTGACGAGCGTGACCGTGGCGCCGCGGGCGTGGGCCTCCTCGGCCAGGGCGTGGCCCTGCTTGCCGGAGGAGCGGTTCGTGATGACCCGCACCGCGTCGATCGGCTCCCGGGTGCCGCCGGCGGTCACGAGCACGCGCAGCCCGGCCAGGTCACCGGCGGCCGTGGCGGCCGCGAGCACCTGCTCGCAGGCGGCCACGATGTCGGCCGGCTCGGCCAGGCGGCCTGCTCCGACGTCGCCCCCGGCGAGGTGGCCGACCCCGGGCTCGACCACGACCACCCCCCGGCTGCGCAGGAGGGCGACGTTGGCCTGCACCGCCGGTTGCTCCCACATCTCGGTGTGCATGGCCGGGCACACGACGACGGGGGCGCGGCTGGCCAGCAGCGTCGCCACCAGCAGGTCGTCGGACAGGCCGATGGCGTAGGCGGCGAGCACCCTGGCGGTGGCGGGGGCGACGACGATGAGGTCGGCCCCCTGGCCCAGGGCGGTGTGGGGGCTCGGCTCCGGGCTGTCCCACAGGCTCGTCCGAGCAGGCTCCGACGCCACCGCCGAGAACGTGTGGGCGCCCACGAAGTGCTGGGCGTCGGCGGTCAGCACGGGGCGCACGACGGCACCGGCATCCATCAGCCGACGGCACACCTCGACCGCCTTGTAGGCGGCGACCCCCCCGGAGACGCCGAGGACGACGGAGCGCCCGGCGAGCACGGAGGGCTAGGAGGCCGGGTCGGGCTCGGACGTGGCTTCCGCCAGCTCCGGACCGCCGGCCGTGTCGGCATCGGCCGCGTCGGCACCGTCGGTCCCGAGCTCGTCTCCCTCGAGGTCGTCCGACTCGAGGTCGGCCGACTCGGGGTCCTCCCGGGTGTAGGTGATCTTGTCGGCAGCGATCTCCTCGAACGAGATCGACAGCGGCTTGCGGGCGGTCGAGGCGACCTGCGGCGGCACGATCGAGCCCAGGCCCTCGCCCAGCTGGTTGAAGTAGCTGTTGACCTGACGGGCGCGGCGGGAGGCGAGGCTCACGAGCGTGAACTTGGAGTCGACCTTCTCCAGGAGCACCTCGATGGTCGGGTTCATCATCGTGTCCTGGCGGCGAGGCATCCCGCAACGCTACCAGCGGTCGCCCGACCGGCCCCCTTCGGCTCGTGCCGCGGCGATGAGCGCGGCGACCTCGGCCACGCAGGCTTCGAGGTCGTCGTTGACCACGGTCCTCGCCCCGAGCTCGGCCGCTGCGCCCGCCTCCTCGTCCGCCTTGGCCAGCCGCTTGGCCACGATCTCCTCGGGGTCGCCCCGCCCCCGGAGCCGCCGCTCCTGCTCCTGGCGCGACGGCGGCGTGATGAAGACGAGGAGGGCGTCGGGGTGCAGCTCGTGCACCTGGCGCGCGCCCTGCACCTCGATCTCGAGCAGCACGTCACGGCCCGGGTCGGGGTCGGGCACGGGCGTCCCGTACAGGTTGCCCAGGAACTCCGCGTGCTCGAGGAAGCCGCCCTCGGCCAGGCGCGCCCCGAAGGCCTCGCGGTCGACGAACACGTACGCGTCCTCCGCCTCCCCCGGCCGGCGCTCGCGCGTGGTCCACGAGCAGCTCAGCCACAGTCGGTCGTCCTCGGCCAGCAGGCGCTGCACCACGGTTCCCTTGCCGACCCCGCCGGGGCCGGAGATGACGACGATCAGGGCTCGGCCTCGACCTAGCCGGGGAAGGCGGTGAGCAGCGCCTGGCGCTGGTTCCTCCCGAGCCCCTGCACGCGGCGGGCCTCGCTGATCCCGATCTCCTCCATCAGCCGGCGGGCCTTGACCTTGCCGAGGCCGGGGAGCGACTCGAGCACCGCCAGCACCTTCATCTTGCCGACGATCTCGTCGCCGTCGGCCTGGTCGAACAGCTCCCGGAGGTTGGTCGCACCCATCTTCAGCTTCTCCTTCAGCTCGGCCCGCTCGCGGCGGGCGACGGCCGCCTTGGCCAGGGCCGCCTCGCGCTGTTCCTGTGAGAGCTGGGGGGGGAGCGCCATGGCCGGCACCCTAGCGCCGGGTGCCGGACTCGGGCGGGGCCGGCCGGCGCGCAGAGGCCCTGGTCAGGCGTCCAAGGCGGCCGCAAGTGCCGCCGCCGCCGCCCGGGGGTCGGCGGCCGCCGTGACCGTCCGCCCGATGACGAGCATGCTCGCTCCCGCCGCCAGCGCCGCCTCGGGCGAGTCGGTCCTGGCCTGGTCGTGCAGGTCGCCTCCTCTCGGCCTCGTGCCCGGCACCACCACCTTCAGCCCGGGCGCGAGGGCGAGCACCTCCTCGATGTCGGGAGCCCCGCAGATCAGCCCGCCGCAGCCCGCCTCGAGCGCCGTCATGACCCGCTTGGGGACGATGTGGGGCGGCGCGTCCCGGTCGCTGGTGAGCACCGTGACCGCCAGCGCGGTCGGCTCGGGCTCGTCCGCCCTGGCCGCGCCCTCGGCCAGCCCCTCGACACCGGCCCTGAGCATGGCCACGCCCCCGTGGGCGTGGAGCGTCAGGTAGCGGACCCCGAGGGCGCCGATGACGTTCGCCGCCTTGCCGACGGTGGTGGGGATGTCGTGGAGCTTGAGGTCGAGGAACACGTCGAAGCCGAGCTCGACGAGGGTGGAGACGGCGTCGGGACCGGCGGCCGTGTAGAGCTCCAGGCCGACCTTGGCCACACCGAACCACGGCTGGAGGTCGCGGGCGAGGCGGTGGGCGAGCACCAGGTCGTCGACGTCGAGGGCGAGGGCCAGGCGGTCCCGACCGGCCCACAGCTCCCCGGCGGCGGCACCGCCGGTCCGCACCTGCTGCGAGCCTGCGTCCTCCGCGCCCGGGGCCAGGAGCTGCGTCGCGGTCGGGTCCTGGTCGCTGTCGCTCATCGTCGCTCCTCGATCCGCTCGTGCTCGACTGGTGCCTGCTCGACGGGTGCCCCCTCGACCGGTAGCTGGTCGGGGGGCGGGGCCTGGCCGTGCACCGCACCGACCACGTCGCCGATCCGGCGGACGCCCTCCGAGGCGCACCACCGGGTCAACCCTGCCAGCACGTCTGCGCCTGCGCGCGGATCGGCGAAGGTGGCCGTGCCGACCTGGACCGCCGATGCGCCCGCGAGCAGCAGCTCCACCGCGCCCTCCCCGTCGGACACCCCGCCGACGCCGACGATCGGGAGGTCGGGGAGCGCCAGGTGCACGTCGTGCACGGCGCGCACCGCCACGGGGTGGATGGCGGTCCCCGACAGCCCGCCGCCGCCGGCGCCCAGCCGGTAGGTCCGGGTCTTCGTGTCGATGGCCATGCCCATCACCGTGTTCACCAGGGTGACGGCCTCTGCGCCCCCCCGGGCGGCGGCGTCGGCGATGGCGACGAGGTCGGTGACGTTCGGGCTGAGCTTGGCCCAGCGGGGGCGGCCGCACGGGGCGGTGGCAGCGAGGGCCCGCTGCGTGCTCTGCGGGTCGTGGGCGAACATGCGTCGGCGGTCCTCGACGTTCGGACAGCTCACGTTGACCTCGACCGCGACGACGCCGGGGGGAGCGCTCGCCAGCAGGGCGGCGGCGTCTGCGTAGTCCTGCACGGTGCGGCCCCAGATCGAGGCGACCACCCGGGCGCCGGTGGCCAGCAGCTCGGGCAGCTCCTCCTCGAGCCAGGCCGCCACCCCCGGCCCCTGCAGCCCCACGCTGTTCAGCATCCCGGCGGACGTCTCGACCACCCTCGGGGCGGGGTTGCCCGGCCAGGGCCCGGCGAGCATCGACTTCACGACGACCGCCCCGAGCGAGCCGAGGTCGAGGTACGGGGCCAGCTCGGCACCGTGGCCTGCGGTGCCCGAGGCGAGCAGCACGGGGTTGGGCAGGACCACCGAGCCGATGCGGGTGGTCAGGTCGACGGCCGGGGGGGCCGGCCGCCCCCGCCACCACGACGTCAGGTCGACCTCACAGGTCGAGGTCGAGCTGCTCGCCCCGACCGTCGGCGTGCCACTCCTGGATGCTGCGGACCGCCAGGGTGTGCCCGGACCACTCCGTCATCCCGTTCGCAGCCGCGAGGGCGGCGGCCACGGTGGTGATGCACGGCACCTGGTGCAGCGCGGCCGCCGCCCGGATGTGGTGGCCATCGGCCCGCGGGCCGAGGCCGCGCGGGGTGTTCACGACGAGGTCGACCTTGCCGGCGGCCAGGAGGTCGAGGGCCGTCGCCTCGTCCCCGGACCCACCGACCTTGCCGACGAGGGTGTCCACGGTGACGCCGCGCTCCTCGAGGTACGCAGCGGTGCCGGCCGTGGCCGCGATCGTGAAGCCGATGGCGGCGAAGCGACCGGCCGCCACCAGGCCGGCCGACTTGTCCCGGTCGGCCAGCGACAGGAAGACCGCACCGCGCTCGGGCAGGCGGTCGCCCGCCGCCATCTGGCTCTTGGCGAAGGCGAGGCCGACGGTGCGGTCGATGCCCATCACCTCGCCGGTCGAGCGCATCTCGGGGCCGAGGAGCGTGTCCACGTCGGGGAAGCGGTTGAACGGGAGGACGGCCTCCTTGACGGCGACGTGGCCACCGGCGCTCGGTGGCCGGAGCACGCCCTCGTCCCGCAGGGCCTCGAGCGAGGCCCCGGCCATCACCCTCGCGGCCACCTTGGCCAGCGGGACCCCGGTCGCCTTGGCCACGAACGGCACGGTGCGGCTCGCCCGCGGGTTGGCCTCGATCACGAAGACCTCGCCGTCCTTGACGGCGTACTGCACGTTGAGGAGGCCGACGACCTCGAGGGCGTGGGCGATGGCGGTGGTGTGCTCCTCGATGCGGCGCAGGACCGAGCCCGACAGGGTGGGCGGGGGGATGGCGCAGGCGCTGTCGCCCGAGTGCACGCCCGCCTCCTCGACGTGCTCCATCACGCCGCCGACGAGGACCTCGCCCGTCCCGTCCCGCACGGCGTCGACGTCGACCTCGACGGCGTCCTCCAGGAACCGGTCGACCAGGACGGGACGTTCGGCCGACAGGCCCCCCTCCCGGCCGAGCGAGCCGGCGACGCCGCCGCTGCTGCCGAACCCGGCGAGCTCGGCCATGGCGGCCCGCAGGCCGTCGTCGTCGTAGACGATCGACATGGCACGACCGCCGAGCACGTAGCTCGGGCGCACGAGCGCCGGGTAGCCGATCTCGGACGCGATGGCGAGCGCCGCCTCGGTGGTGGCGGCGGTGCCACCCGCCGGCTGCGGGATGCCGAGCTCGGCGCAGAGCGCGTTCCACCGCTCCCGGTCCTCGGCCAGGTCGATCTTCTCCGGCGAGGTCCCGAGCACGAGCCCGGGGGGCAGCAGCCCGGCCAGCTTCAGCGGCGTCTGCCCGCCGAGGCTCACGATCACGCCCCGCAGGTCGCCGCCCGCAGCCTCGACGTCGAGCACGTGGCGCACGTCCTCGGCGGTGAGGGGCTCGAAGTACAGGCGGTCGGAGGTGTCGTAGTCGGTGGAGACGGTCTCGGGGTTGCAGTTGATCATCACCGTGTCGAAGCCTGCGTCTCGCAGGGCGAAGCTGGCGTGGACGCAGCAGTAGTCGAACTCGATGCCCTGGCCGATCCGGTTGGGGCCCGAGCCGAGGATGGCGATGGTCGGCCGGCCGCTCGGACGGGCCTCGTCCTCGTCCTCCCACGTCGAGTAGTGGTACGGGGTCCTCGCCTCGAACTCCGCCGCGCAGGTGTCGACCGTCTTGAACGTCGGGAGCACGCCGGCCGCGAGGCGGGCGGCTCGCACGTCGGCCTCGGGCTCGCCCCAGAGCCAGGCGAGCTGGGCGTCGGCGAAGCCGAGCCGCTTGGCCCTGCGCCACCCGGCCCGATCGGTCCCGGCCAGGCCGGCGGCGGCGAGGTGGGCCCGCTCCTCCACGATCGACGAGATCTGGTCGAGGAACCAGGGGTCGACCCGGGTCACGGCGTAGAGCCGCTCGACGGAGATCCCCCGGCGCAGCGCGGCCTCGAGGTGGTACGGCCGGTCGGGGGTGGCGATCGCCGCCCGCCGGACGAGCTCGTCGTCGTCGAGCAGGTCGCTCGCCCGCTCACCCGGGTCGCAGTTCAGGCCGTAGCGGCCGGTCTCGAGCGAGCGCAGCGCCTTCTGCAGGGACTCGGGGAAGGTGCGCCCGAGGGCCATCGACTCCCCCACCGACTGCATCGACGTGCCGAGGATGCCTGGGGAGCCGGGGAACTTCTCGAACGCCCAACGGGGGATCTTCGTCACGACGTAGTCGATGGTGGGCTCGAAGCTGGCCGGGGTGACGCCGGTGATGTCGTTGGTGATCTCGTCGAGCGTGTAGCCGACGGCGAGGCGGGCTGCGATCTTGGCGATCGGGAACCCGGTCGCCTTGCTGGCCAGCGCGCTGGAGCGGCTCACCCGCGGGTTCATCTCGATGACGACCATGTCGCCGGTGGCGGGGTCGAGGGCGAACTGGACGTTGCTGCCCCCGGTCTCGACGCCCACACGGCGGATGCAGGCGAAGGCAGCGTCGCGCATCAGCTGGTACTCGACGTCGGACAGCGTCTGGGCCGGGGCGACCGTGATCGAGTCGCCGGTGTGGACGCCCATCGGGTCCAGGTTCTCGATGGAGCACACGATCACGCAGTTGTCGGCGTGGTCGCGCATGACCTCGAGCTCGTACTCCTTCCAGCCCGCGATCGACTTCTCGATGAGGATCTCGGAGATGGGGCTGGCCTCGAGGCCGATCTCGGCGATGCGGACCAGCTCCTCGGGCGTGGCGGCGATGCCGGTGCCCTTGCCGCCGAGGATGTACGCAGGCCGGATGATGCACGGCAGCCCGACCTTCTCGGCCACCTCGACCGCCTCGTCGAGGGTCCTCGCCGTGCCCGAGCTCGGCACCGCCAGGCCGATCTCCTGCATGGCGGCCTTGAACAGCTGGCGGTCCTCGGCGGTGGCGATCGCCTCGGCCGACGCGCCGATGAGCTCGACGCCGAGGCGCTCGAGGACCCCGGCCTCGGCCAGCTGCATCGCCAGGTTGAGCGCGGTCTGGCCACCGAGGGTCGGGAGGACGGCGTCGGGCCGCTCCCGCTCGATGATCGCCGTCAGCACCTCGAGCTCGAGCGGCTCGACGTAGGTCCGGTCGGCGAACTCGGGGTCGGTCATGATCGTCGCCGGGTTGGAGTTGACGAGCACCACCCGGTAGCCCTCGTCCCGGAGGACGCGGCACGCCTGGGTCCCCGAGTAGTCGAACTCGGAGGCCTGGCCGATCACGATCGGCCCGGAGCCGATCAGCAGGATGGTCTCGAGGTCGTCCCTACGAGGCACGGCGCATCAGCTCCTCGAACTCTGCGAAGAGGTACCGGGCGTCGTGCGGCCCGGGCCCGGCCTCGGGGTGGTACTGCACGCTGAAGGCGAGGGCGTCGCGGGAGCGGATCCCCTCGACGACGCCGTCGTTCAGGTTCACGTGGGTGACGTCGGCGCTGGCCACGCTCCCCTCGGCCACGGCGAAGCTGTGGTTCTGGCTGGTGATCTCGACCTGCCCGGTCGCGAGGTTGCGCACCGGGTGGTTGCCGCCGTGGTGGCCGAAGGGGAGCTTGTAGGTGGAGCCGCCGAGGGCGGTGGCGAGGAGCTGGTGCCCCATGCAGATGCCGAAGAGGGGCACCTCCCCGAGCAGCCCCCGGATGGCCTCGGTGACGTAGCCGACCTCGGCCGGGTCGCCCGGACCGTTGGAGACGAGGACACCGTCTGGCTCCCGAGCCAGGACGTCGGCGGCCGGCGTCGAGGCCGGCACGACCTCGATCGTCGCCAGGTCCCCGAGGCGGCGCAGCATCATCGACTTCACCCCGAGGTCGTAGGCGACGACCCGGCGTTCGCCCGAGCCCACGGTGTACGGCTCCCTGGTCGAGACCTCGGCCACCAGGTCGACCCCGTCGGTGCCGGCCTCGGCCCTGGCCGCCGCCAGGAGGGTGGCCTCGTCGGCGGTGCCGAACGCGCCGGGCATGGCCCCTGCGTCGCGGATGTGACGGGTGAGGCGCCGGGTGTCGACCCCGGCGATGCCCGACACCCCGTGGGAGCGCAGCAGGTGGTCGAGGTCCCCCTCCGCCCGCCACGAGCTCGGCCGGCGGGCGAGCTCCCGCACGATCACGCCGCGGCAGAACGGCCGCGCCGCCTCGTCGTCGACCGAGGTGACCCCGTAGTTCCCGATGTGCGGGTACGTGAACGTGATGATCTGCCCGGCGTAGCTGGGGTCGGTCAGCACCTCCTGGTAGCCGGTGAGCACGGTGTTGAACACCACCTCACCCCCCGTGACCGAGGCCCGAGCCCCGATCGCCTCCCCCTCGAACACAGCCCCGTCCGCGAGGACGAGCAGAGCACCAGAGACAGGGGTCGAGCGAAGCGAGTCCATCAGCACTTGTCCTTGGCACGGGGGTGGTGGGCAGAGGCCGGGTGGCGCCGAGGGGAGGGGCCCGCCTCCGGAGCCTGCGGAGGAGGTGGGAGGGGTCCCGCTCGGTGACAGGCCCCGGCCGGAATGGACCGACGGGGGTTCACCGGGTCGCCTTGGCGTCGATCACGACGGGTTCTCCTCGGAGGATGGTGTGGCGGGCGCGACCGGTGAGGGTCCGGCCCGCGTAGGGGGTGTTGCGGCTCCGGCTGGCCAGGGCCGCCGGGTCGACCGTCCAGGTGGCGGCCGGGTCGATCACGCACAGGTTGGCCGGCCGGCCGACGGCCACGGGACCACCGTGGGCCTCGATGCCGGCGATGGCGGCGGGCTGCCACGACAGCAGCGCCAGCACCCGCTCGACGGACAGGTCGAGCTCGGCCAGGGCGAGGCCGAGCGCGGTCTCGAGGCCCAGCATGCCGGGCGGCGCCTGGTCGAACGCCGCCTCCTTGGCCTCGACGGGGTGGGGGGCGTGGTCGGTGGCGATGGCGTCGATCGTGCCGTCGGCGAGACCGGCCTTCACGGCCGCCACGTCGACGGCGGTGCGCAGCGGTGGGTGGACCTTGAACACCGGGTCGTACCCGGCGCAGGCCTCGTCGGTGAGGGTGAAGTGGTGGGGCGCGGCCTCGGCGGTGACGGCGACCCCCTCCGCCTTGGCCCGGCGCACGAGGTCGACCGACCCGGCGGTGGAGAGGTGGAGGAGGTGGACGGGGGCCCCGGTGAGGCGGGAGAGCGCGATGTCGCGGGCCACCATCAGCTCCTCGGCCGCAGCCGGCTGGCCGGGGATGCCGAGGCGGCCCGACCACTCCCCCTCGTGCATGTGGGTCCCGGCAGACAGGGCGGGGTCCTCGCAGTGCTGGGCGAGGGTGACGCCGAGCGAGGAGGCGTACTCGAGGGCCCTGCGCATCAGGCGGCTGTCGGCGACCCCGGTCCCGTCGTCGGTGAAGAGGCGCACCCCGAGCGACGCCATCTCGGCGATGGGCGAGAGGCGGGTGCCGGCCCGGCCGACGGTGATGGTGCCCGCCGGGAAGACGTCGCACAGGGCGCCTGCGCCGAGCTCCTGCACCTGCCGCACCACGGCCGCCGAGTCGACCGCCGGGACCGTGTTGGGCATGGCGACCACCGCCGTGTAGCCGCCGAGCGCCGCCGCCCGGGTGCCCGACTCCACGGTCTCGGCCTCCTCGCCGCCGGGCTCCCGGAGGTGGGTGTGGAGGTCGACGAGGCCGGGGGCCACGGTGCAGCCGGTGGCGTCGAGGACGAGCGCCCCCGGTTCGGGCGCGAGGTCGGGACCGACGGCGGCGATGGTGCCGTCCGGCGCGACGGCGACGTCGGCCCGCCGGGTGCCGCCGGCGTCGACGACGGTGCCCCCCGCGAGGAGGAGCGCCACGTCACCCATGGGCTTCGCTCCCCGACCCGAGCAGCAGGAACAGCACGGCCATCCGCACCGCCACCCCGTTGGCGACCTGGCGGACGATGGTGGAGCGGGGGTCGTCGGCCACGTCGGCGGCGATCTCCACCCCCCGGTTCATCGGTCCGGGGTGCATCACGAGCGCCTCGCCGCCGAGGAGGCGGGCCCGGTCGCGTGTGAGGCCGTAGGTGGCGGTGTACTCCCGCATCGAGGGGAGCAGCGCCTCGTCCTGGCGCTCCACCTGCATGCGCAGGAGCATGACGACGTCGACCTTGGGCAGCACGGCGTCGAGGTCGTGGCTCACGACGACGGGCCAGGACCCGATCCCGGGCGGCAGCAGCGTGGGCGGGGCCACGAGGGTCACCTCGGCCCCGAGCGCGGTGAGGGCGAGGATGTCGGAGCGGGCGACGCGGCTGTGCTTGACGTCGCCGACGATGGCGACGACGAGGCCGTCGAAGGAGCCGCTGCCGCCCCGCTCGAGGAGCCGCTCCCTGATCGTGTAGCAGTCGAGCAGCGCCTGGGTCGGGTGCTCGTGCCACCCGTCGCCCGCGTTGACCACCGCTGCGCCGACCCACTGGGCCACCTGCCAGGGCACGCCCGCGGAGGCGTGGCGGACGACGATGGCGTCGACGCCCATCGCCTCGATGGTGAGCACGGTGTCGCGCAGGGACTCTCCCTTGTTCACCGACGAGGTGCTGACGCTGAAGTTCATGGTGTCGGCCGACAGGCGCTTCGCAGCCGACTCGAAGCTGAGGCGGGTCCGGGTGGAGTCCTCGTAGAACAGCGACACCACCGTCTTGCCCCGCAGGGTCGGCACCTTGGGGATGCGGCGCTCGCTCACCTCGACGAAGGAGTCGGTGAGGCGCAGCACCTCCTCGATGCCGTCGGCGCCGAGGTCGCTGATCGACAGCAGGTCCCTCACCGGCGGGCGTCCTTGACCATGTCGCCGAGGTCGACGCCGGCGTCGTGGACGTCGACCACCTCGTCGCGCCGCGTCGGCAGGTTCTTGCCCACGTAGTCGGGCCTGATCGGGAGCTCACGGTGGCCACGGTCGACCATCACCGCCAGCTGCACGGCCCGGGGGCGGCCGAAGTCGGTCAGTGCGTCGAGGGCGGCGCGGATCGTGCGGCCGGTGAAGAGCACGTCGTCGACGAGCACGACCGTGCGACCGGAGAGGTCGACGGGGATCGACGTGACCGCCTCGGGCATGACCGGCCGGAGGCCGATGTCGTCCCGGTAGAGGGCGACGTCGAGGGTGCCGACCGGCACGAGGTCCTCGGCGCCCCCCGCCACGTCCTCCTCGCTGACGCCGTAGGTCCCATCGGAGAGGACGATGCGGGCGAGGGAGGCGGCCAGGCTGCGGGCGAGGGAGACCCCGCCCGTCTGGAGCCCGATGAGGACGACGCCCTCGAGCCCGGCGTTGCGCTCGATGATCTCGTGGGCGATGCGGGTGACGGCCCGGTGCACGTCCGCCTGGTCCATCACCCGGGTCCTCGGCACGAAGACGCCGCCGAAGGGGCGCGACATCCTCCGCTCTCGTTCAGCCACGTGCCTGCGCTCCTCGTCCGTACGGGCCTCACCGGACCCGCTTCACGGTCGAGGGGCCACCGTAGCAGCGCCGCCCACGGCTGCTGCCGTCCGGAGGGTCAGCTCCGGCGTCGCAGCCGCTGGAGGGCCACTGATCCCCCGACGAGGGCGACGAAGGTGACGCCGACGCCGGCCACGCCGAGGGCGGAGCCGCCCCCGGCGCCTCCCTCACGGCCGTCCGCCCCGGCGTCGAACGAGTCCGACGACGCCTGCTCGTCACGTGCGCCGTCGGGCCGCTCGGCGTCCTGCGGGCCGGGTTCCTCGCCTGCCGGCTCGCCGCCCTGCGTGGGCGGCGCCTCGCCACCCGCCGTCGGCCCCGTCCCCCCGCCGTCCGTCGGCGCCGACGTGGCCGAGGTGCTCGGACCGGCGGGGCCGGTCGGCGTCGTCGTGGTGGTGGTGGTGGTGCCACCTGGGGTTACGTCCGGTGCCCCCGTGACCGGCGCGCCGGGTGCCGACGGCCCGCCGCCGGGTGCGGGGGGCGCAGGTGCGGGTGCAGGTGCAGGTGCCGCCGCCCGCCCGGCCGGTGCCGGCGCAGACGGCGG
>CADCSY010000072.1 GCA_902805555.1 uncultured Acidimicrobiales bacterium
GCACGCACGCCGTGGACCTTGTTGGCAGCGATGGCCTCTCCCTGGCCGCTCCCGCCGAGGACGACGCCGAGCTCGGCGCGACCCCGGGCCACGGTGCGGCCCACCCCCGCGCAGATCATCGGGTAGTCGACCGGCGACTCGTCACCCGTCCCCTGGTCGTCGACATCGTGACCCAGCGTGACGAGGTGGGCGACCACGGCCTGCTTGAGCAGGAAGCCGGCATGGTCCGATCCGGCGGCGATCCTCACCACCGGCATCGTGGCACAGCGCCCTCGACCCCGGCTCGCCAGCACGCTCGTGGTGTCGCCCGGGACCGCGCTGCCGGGGCGCTGCAGGGCCGGGTCCGGGGGTGGATCAGGGTGCCACGTCACGGAAGATGCGAGATGCGGCGCGCTCGGCGGCGGCGGGCCCCGAGAGCTGGCGCAGCAGCAGCAGCCCGTCGAGCAGCGCGATGGCGGCCCCCGCCTCGGCGCGACGAGGCTCGGCGTCGCCCTCCAGGTACTGCTCGAGCCAGCTCGCCCAGCCGTCGACCAGCTCGGTGGCCAGCGACCGGTAGGGCTGCGTCCCCGCCGCCGCCAGGCCGAGTGCCTCGAAGAACAGCGCGAACGTCGGATCGACCCGTCGCTGGGCGAGCACGGGCCAGGCCGCACGCGCGAGCTCGACGTGGGTCCGGGCCGGTGCGGTGAAGGCATCGGCCAACGCCACCTGCAGCCGTGCGCCCATCTCGAGGAGGACCTCGCTGATCAGGTCGTGCTTCGTCGGGAAGTAGTAGACGACGATCCGGTCGCTGACGCCGAGCCGCTTCGCCAGGCTGCCGTAGGTGAGCCCGCTCAGCCCGTCGTCGGTCGCCGCTTCGAGCGCCGCAGCGAGCAGCTGCTCCTTCGAGTGCCTGTGCCCCACCCCTTGATCGTAGTGACCACTGCACCTACGTTCTGTAGTGAAGGCTACAACCTCGGATGGTGCGACCGGTGGCGTGGCCCGGTCGGGCACGGCACGATCGGGCTCAGTCGGCCAGGCCCGTGCACGCCCGGCGGTCGGTCCAGTCGGCGACGGCTGCATCGGCGGCGGCGCCGTCGAGGCGCTGGGGCAGCCCTCCCACGAGCCGGGCCGGGACCCACTGGTAGTCGAACCTGCCGGCGCCGTCGGCCCGCACGCGCAGCATCCCCGAGAGGGCGCCGTCGCTCGTGTCGGGCGTGTCGAACACCAGGTTCCCGAGCCCGTAGCCGACGACGGCGCTGCCGAGGTGCCCCCCTCCCTGGAGCCGGTGGGCATGGCCTCCGACCACGATGTCGGCGCCCGCCTCGACCACCGCCCGTGCCAGCTCCTGCTGCGCCGGCGTCGGGCAGGTCTCCTTCTCGACGCCCCAGTGGAGCATCACGGCGACCGTGTCGGCCTCGGCTGCGGCCCTGGTCACGGCCTCGAGCAGGGCGGCGGGCCGCTTGGCGGAGGCCAGCCCGGGGCTCGACGGGCCCGCGGCCCAGGAGGAGGCAAACGAGGAGTCGAGCACCTGGGTGGCGGCGAGCACGGCCACACGGTGCCCGCCGACCGTCGCCGTCCACGGGGCGAACGCCTCCGCCGCGTCCGCCCCCGCCCCGACGAGGGGCAGGTCGGCGGCCCGGGCCGCCTCGAGCGTGTCCCGGAGGCCGACCAGGCCGAAGTCCATGCCGTGGTTGTTGGCGAGGCTCACCACGTCGACCCCGTCGGCAACGAGCCCGCCGAGCACAGCCGGCGGCGCCCGGAACGCGAACTGCTTGGACTCTGCGTCGTCCGACTCGGTGACCGCCGTCTCCAGGTTGACGACGACGACGTCCTCGGGGGCGAAGGCGCCGGCCATGCCCGCGAGGGGTCCGCCCGGCCGCCCTCGCAGCGACGCCTCGACCCGCCCCTCGAAGTGCACGTCACCCCCGAAGACGAACGTCACCGGGGCCGGAGGTGCGGGCTCGACGGCCTCCTCCGGCGCCGGGGGCCAGGCGGCGGCGATCATGCCGGACGCCACCGCCGCGACCGCGAGCAGCGCCCCCCAGCCGGCCGGGCCGCCCCACCGCAGCAGGCGGCGTCGCTGGGGTTCGGCGGACGTCGTCATGCGAGACCGGAAGGTACCGACCCCTGCCACCCGCATCGCGGCACCGGCCGACGGCATGCGTGGTCCCGGCACCCACCGGGCGACGGCCGGGGCCACCCCCCGGCGGCCGCCAGCCCCTACGTCGCGACGATCACCTTGCAGGCGACCCGGGCGCCCCCGTCGGGCTCGTCGTCATCACCTCGGGTCACGGGGCGGCGCAGGGCTCCGATCCGCACACGTCGAGGAAGACGCCGTCGAAGAACGCCGACTTCTGGATGCGGGCCGACGGCTGGGCCCGTGGGCGGCCGTGGGGGTCGGTGCCCTCTGACGGCGGCAGCTCGATCGACGGCGGCGGGGGCGTGCCCGAGTCCCAGTACACCATCACCGACCCGGTGAAGCCCTCCCCGGGCACGGCGGGCAGGCCGAAGTAGGGCGACTCGTCGGGGTGGCGGCCGTCGGCGAGGGCGGGCTGGCGGAGCGATGCGCCGATGGTGCGGGCCATGATCTCCGCCGACCACATGGTCACCTGGAAGTCGGCGTAGGCCACGTGCAGCAGGACCTGGTGCGCCGGCGTCCCCGGGTACGGGTCGTCGGTGATGTGGTGGGCGTAGCCGTTGGCCTCGGCCCGGTCCCACTGCGACTGGATCATGGCGATCGTGAGCGTCTGGTCGAGGCGGTCCGGGTAGGCGACCTCGAAGATGCTGGCGTACACCGGCCAGTCGACGCTGCGCCGCAGCAGCAGGCTGTAGTTCATCCCCGGCACGCCGAGCACCGCCCGGGTCCAGTCCTGGGCGACCGCCGTGGCCGCGCCGCCGATGATCCCGCCCTGGCTGTTGCCGTCGTAGAACAGCTCCGACGTGTCGATCAACGGCACGCCCCCGTCCTGGAAGGCGGGGTGGGAGGCGAGCCCCTCCGGGTGCTTCATCAGGCGCCCGAGGAACAGCGTGTCGAGGATCCCCTGCTGCACCCGGTCGGCGAGCTGGTTGAACTTCGACATGTCCTGGAGGATCCCCACCACGGTGCCGATGTCCTCGCTCGCCATCCCGATCCAGTCGGTGGCGCAGAACACGATGTCGTGCTCGTTGGCGAAGGCGCGGACGTTGCCGGCGTTCACCTCGGTGCGGCTCCCGAGGAGCCCGTGGCCGTAGAGCGAGATGCGGGCGGGTGACCCTGCAGTGGCGGCACGAGGCACCCGGCAGCTGAAGCGGGCGGTGATCGAGCCGTTGCGCTCGGGCAGGCCACCCTCCCCCCAGTTGAAGGTCGATCCCGGGGCGCCGGTCCCGGTCAGGTACGACGGCACCTCGAACGTGCCCTCCACCCGGCGGGCGATCTGGTCGTCCTGCTCCGGCGTCAGCTCCTCGACGGCGGTCACGGTGAACGTGGGGGCCGCCGTCCCGAGGTCGGCGAAGGCGTCGTCACGGAGGTGGAGGAGCCGCTCGGAGAGGTTGCGCTCGCTGGCGACGGTGAAGTCCCAGGCGAGGTACAGGTCGTCCCGGGCGACGCCGGCGTCGGCGAGCGTGGCGAAGACCGCCTCCACCGCCGGGCGCCTGGCCTCGACGTGGGGCACGTCGGTCGGCACCGCGTCGCGGTAGGTGGCGAAGACCGGGTTGGCCGGGATGGTGGCGCCGGCGCCGTCCTGGAGGCGGCGCAGCGCGACCACGTAGCGGTGGCCCTCCTCGAAGTTGACGGCCGGGCGCAGCATGAGCGCCCGGTCCTCGTCGGTGGTGGCGCCGGTGTCGAGCTCGGCCCAGAACGGGTGGCGCTCGCCGGTGTCCGCGTCGACGATCACCATCGGTGACTCCTCTGCCAGCGACTGCGACAGGTCGCCGAGGGGCGGCGCGCCGGTCCGGGCGAGGTCGATGCCCGGGACCCGGGTGACGATCATCGTCCCCGGGCTGAAGCCGTCGCTCCGGTTGAGCTCGGTCGGGTCGGTCGGCACGCCTTGGACGTTGCGGGGCATCGACGCGACGTCGAGCGCGAGGCGCCGGCCGGTGTCGGTCGTCGGGTCGGCCACCGTCAGGTGGTCGCTGGGCCAGGCCAGCAGGCACTCGGTGGGGTCGAGGAACTCGCAGCGGGCAGCGGTGTCGGGGTCGAGGAACGTGGGGGTCGGGCCGACGGCGTCGCCGAAGCGGGCTCGGCAGTCGGTCGACGGCGCCGTTTCCCAACCGCCGTCGGCGGCGCTGCGCTCGCACGCCGCCAGGGCGACGCTGGACTGTCGGTCGAGCACCTCGGTGTCGGCCTGCAGCACCCGCTCCTCGGCCCGGAAGGTGCGAGCCGTCCCGGGGGCGCCGAGGCGCCCTCGCTGGCTCTCGGTGCGCTGGACGGTGGTCGTGACCCGTGAGGTCACGACCGTGGTGGTGCGCACCGTCGCTCGCAGGTCGCCGGGCTCCGACAGCAGGACGTCCTCGCGCTCCTCGCGCTCCTGCGCCTCCTCCACGCGCTCGGAGATCGTGACGCAGCGGTCGATCCCACGGCGCTTCGACGACGTGCCGCCGGCCTCCTCGCACCGGTCGCGAGCCTGCGCAGGTCCGGCCTCG
>CADCSY010000073.1 GCA_902805555.1 uncultured Acidimicrobiales bacterium
CCTGCTCGATGAAGCAGCCGAACGCCGTGCCGGCCGTCTCCCGCCTCACGCTCCCGCCGGTCGTGGCTCGCCAGAGGGAGGTCACGCGGGCGACGAACGGCGGTCGCGCGTGCTCCTCGAGCTGACGTCGCGCCGCCTGGTACGACTCGCCCGTCTTGGCCGCCCGCGTGCGGACGACCTGCTTGAAGTCCCGGTCCTCGGTCATGGCTCCGCTCCCCTCGCGGCAGCCGCCGTGCCCCAGCCACGACGTCAGCCGCAGCGAAGTCGAACCGGTCAGAGGGTCTGCCCCCCTTCGCCTCCCGAGCGTCCGGCTGGGGTCGGACTGGATGGAGGTGTGGCGATGACCGTCGCCGAAGGGATCGTAGCTCCGCATCGCGGTGCCCCACCGGTCTGGGGCGCGGGGGTGGCATGGCGGCACGCTGTCGGCTCCACGGGGTCGGGTTGAGGTCGAGGCCCCGGCCGTCGGGCGGGACGGTGCCGAGAGCGAGCTCCCGACCCGCTGTCACACCAGCCACCTAGGGTCGTGGTCGTGGTGCGCGGGCTGGAGAGCTGGGCTCCGTTGGCCCTGGCGCGGGCCACCTGGAGCGCGAGCAGGCCGCTGGCGGCCGCGTGGTGGGGGCTCGTCGTGGTCCGGTCGATGCTCCCTGCTGCGCTGACGCTCGGGCTGGGGTCGCTGGTGTCGGCGATCGCCGGGGGGAGGTCGGCGACCGCACCGTTGCTGGTCGTCGGCGGCTCGTTCGCGCTGCTGAGCATGTCGTCGCCCATCCACACCCAGATCGGGTCGATCCTCGGCGACAGGACCTCGGGTTGGCTGCAGGCGTCGTTGACCGCCGCGTGCGCCGACCCGACTGGCATCAGCCACCTCGAACGGCCGGGGTTGGCCGACGAGCTCACCATGGGGCGCGACTTCGACCTCGGCATCACGGGACCGCCGCTGTCCGTCGCACTCGGGTTCATCTCGGCTGGCATGGTCGAGCTGGGAGG
Source organism: uncultured Acidimicrobiales bacterium (assembly GCA_902805555.1). Classification (GTDB taxonomy): domain Bacteria; phylum Actinomycetota; class Acidimicrobiia; order Acidimicrobiales; family CADCSY01; genus CADCSY01. Next base: position 985 of record CADCSY010000073.1, read on the forward strand.
GGGCATCGCCCAGACCGTCGTGCTCGGCACGGTCCTGTGGTGGGCGCCGTTCGTGATCGGTGGAGCATGGCTGTCGACGCACTGGCTGTTGCGGGAGAGCTCGGTGTGGTCCAACCGGACCGATCCCGAGGTGATGGCCGAGCAGCGCCACGCCGACTACGCCTACCGCCTCGCCGTCGAGGCCCAGCCGGCGAAGGAGCTCCGGGTCTTCGGGCTGGGCGGGTGGACCGTCGAGCGGTTCGCCTCCCGCCGGCGCCACCTGGTCGAGCTGCAGTGGAAGGCGATGCGGCTCCGTCAGCGCTCGTTGCTGACGGTCTTCGCGGTGCTCGGTGCAGCGCACGCGCTCGTGCTCGTCCCGCTCGTGTCCTCGGCGGTGGACGGCGACCTCGCACTCGGGGGTGTGGTGGTGGGGGCGCAGGCCCTGCTCGGTGCCAGTGCCCTCGCAGTGGGCGGCTTCGCCTGGGCGCTCGAGGGGGCCGCCCAGCCGGTGCTCGTCGTCGAGCGGTTGGGCAAGCGCATGGCCGAGGAGGGGGCGCTCGACACGTCGAGCAGCAGGCAGCCCGCCGCCGGGCTGCCGGCAGCGGCGATCCGGCTCGAGGACGTCGGCTTCACCTACCCGAGCGGCGGCCCACCCGTGTACCGCCACCTGGACCTCACGATCCCGGCAGGGAGGTCACTGGCGATCGTCGGGCGCAACGGCGTCGGCAAGACCACGTTGGTGAAGCTCCTGTGCCGTCTCTACGACCCGACCTCCGGGGCGATCACCGTCGACGGACGGGACCTCCGCACCCTCGACGTCGACGGGTGGCGCAGGCGGGTCAGCGTGGTGTTCCAGGACTTCGTGCGCTTCGAGCTGTCCCTGCGCCGCAACGTCGTCCTCGACGGTGCGGCGCTCGACGATGCGCAGCTGCTGCGCCTCCTCGAGGTCGCCGGTGCGGCGGACCTGGCGCAGCTGGACCAGCCGCTGTCGAAGGCGCAGCCCGGCGGCACCGACCTGTCCGGTGGGCAGTGGCAACGGGTGGCGCTGGCCCGGGCCCTGGCCGCCGTGCACCTCGGCGCCGGCGTGGTCATCTTGGACGAGCCGACCGCCCAGCTCGACGTGCGGGGCGAGGCGGCCATCTTCGAACGGCTGCTGGCCGCCACCGCCGGCTGCACGACGATCCTCATCTCCCATCGGTTCTCCACGGTGCGCCACGCCGACCGCATCGTGGTCATCGAGGACGGGCTCGTGATCGAGCAGGGCTCGCACGACGAGCTGATGGCTGCCGCAGGCCGCTACCGGGCGATGTTCGACCTCCAGGCGTCCCGCTTCAACGACGGGAGAGCTCCGGACCTCGACGACGACGCCGATCTCCTCGAGGTGCTCGAGGAGCCGGAGCCGGAGGTGGCGGGGTGAGCCCGACGACCGGTGACGACGTGCTCCCCGACCTCCCGGGCCAGCGCCAGTCCATCCTCCACCTGTTGCGCCTCGGCTTCCGCTTCGAGCCGGCGCTCCTCTGGATCTCGCTCGGCTCGACCGTGGTCGGCGCCCTGCCGGACGCCCTCGTCGCCGTGTGGCTCGGCCTCATCGCTCAGGCGCTGCGCACGCCGGGAGAGCCCGACCGGACGCTGCTGCTGATCGCCGGCATCGGCATCGCCTTCTCCAGCGTCGGTGGCTGGGTGGTGACGAGCGGCAGCCAGCGCCTGCACGACCGGTTCCGCCAGCGCCTGGCGGTCGCCCTCGAGACCCACGTGGCCCGGCTGCAGGCCACGACCGTCGGCATCGAGCAGCACGAGCGGCCAGAGGTGCTCGACCGGCTCGCCATGCTGCGCGACCAGGTGTTCACGCTCGACCACATCTTCTTGTCGCTCTTCGGCTCGCTGGGGATCGCCATCCGCCTCCTGGTCGTGATGGGCGTGCTGGCGACGGTGCACCCCGCCATGTTCCTGCTCGGCGTCGCCGCGCTGCCTCCGGTGATCGTCGCCGCCGGGGTCGGTCGGCGGGTGAGCGCCGTCTGGGAGGGTGAGGCCGCCAACCGCCGCCTCGCCCGCCACCTGTTCGTGCTCCAGACCGAGGCGCCGTCGGCCAAGGAGCTGCGGGTCAGCGGTGCGACGGGTCCCGTCGCCGCCGACCGGGCAGCGGCATGGGAGGACTTCCAGCGGCCGCTGCAGCGCATCCGCCTCCGCTCCGGTCTCGCCCAGACGGCGGCCTGGGCGGTGTTCGCCGTCGCCTTCGTCGGCGCCATCGCCATCTCGGCCGGTGACGCCGGCGACGCCTCCGCTGCGCTGATCGTCGTCGCCGCAGGCGCCCGCCTCACCGCCTACATCGGCCTGGCGGCCACCGAGGTCAACACGTGGGGCTTCTTCGTCCAGGGGTCGCAGCGCTTGCTGTGGCTGGAGGACCTCGTCGAGCGCCGGCGTCTCAACGCCAGTGGTTCGCCCCCCTCGCAGCTGGGCGACGGCATCACGCTGGAGGACGTCTCCTTCCGCTACCCGGGCGTGGACCAGCCACTCGTCCTCGAGCACGTCGACCTGCACCTGCCGGCGGGTTCGGTGGTCGCCGTCGTGGGCGAGAACGGCGCCGGCAAGTCCACCCTCGTGAAGCTGCTGGCCAAGCTGTACGAGCCGACCGACGGTCGGATCCTCGTGGACGACGTTGACCTCGGCACCATCGATGCCGTGGCGTGGCGCGAGCGGATGGCCGGCGCGTTCCAGGACTTCGTCCGCTTCGAGCTGCCGGCACAGAGCTCGGTCGGGCTCGGCGACCTCCCGAAGGTCGATGATCCCGTGGCGGTGGCGGGCGCGGTCGAGCGGGCCGGTGCCGTCGACGTCATCGAGCGGTTGCCCGAAGGGCTCTCGACGCAGCTGGGCCCGAGCTGGCCGGGTGGTGTCGACCTCTCGGGCGGACAGTGGCAGAAGCTGGCGCTGGCCCGCGGGCTCGTGCGGGAGGATGCGCTGCTCGTCGTCCTCGACGAACCGACGTCCGCCCTCGACGCCGAGACCGAGCACGCCTTGTTCGAGCGCTTCGCCGAGCAGGCCCGGGTGGCGTCCGAGGCCGGCCGCGTGACGGTGCTCGTCTCCCACCGCTTCTCCACCGTGCGCATGGCCGACCTCATCGTCGTGCTGTCCGGCAGCAAGGTCGTCGAGGTCGGGACCCACGACGAGCTGGCGGCTCGGGGCGGCACCTACGCCGAGCTCTACGACATCCAGGCCGCCGCCTACCGCTGACGAAGGCGACTGCGTCGTCAGGCAGGGTGCGGTGCCGGTCCACGGCTGCGCTTGAACCTCGTGACAGCCAACGCGACGGTGAACCCGACGGCGAGCCCGACGAGTGCGGAGGCACCCGTGTTGACGAGCCACTCCAGCACGCCGCTGAGGGCTCCGGTGCCGTGCACCGCCTCCTCGAGGTCGTGGACGACGTCGTACGGGCCGTGCCACCCGAGCTCGTCGGCGCCGACCAGGAGGATGTGGCCGCCGACCCACAGCATCGCAGCGGTGCCGATCCGGGACAGCCAGCGCAGCAGCACCGGCATCGCCGTCACCAACGTGCGGCCGGTCCGCTGCGCCGTCCCCGAGGAGCGCTGCGTGAGCGAGAGGCCCACGTCGTCCATCTTCACGATGGCGCTCACCAGGCCGTACACCACGACCGTGATCAGCAGTGCGACGACGGCGAGGATGATCGCCCGGGACACGATCGGCTCGTCGATGACCTCTTTGAGAGCGATGACCATGATCTCGGCCGAGAGGATGAAGTCGGTCCGTATGGCGCCGGCGATCACGGACTTCTCGGCCTCCGGCCCGGCGGCCACCGCCGGCAGGTCGTGGTGGTCCCCTCCACCGAGGACCCCGAGGATCTTGTGGGCCCCCTCGTAGCAGAGGTAGGCCCCGCCGACCATGAGGATGACCTCGACGACCGTCGGGGCGACCTCGCTGAGCAGGATCGCAACCGGGAGGATGAACAGCAGCTTGTTCCGGATCGACCCGAAGGCGATGCTCTTGACGATCGGGATCTCGCGCTCGGCCGCCAGGCCCTGGACGTAGGACGGTGTCACCGCGGTGTCGTCCACGACGACACCGGCCGCCTTCACGCTCGCCCGCCCCGCTGCGGCGCCGACGTCGTCAACCGATGCCGCGGCGAGCTTCGCGAGCGCGGCGACGTCGTCGAGCAGGCCGACCAGACCACCGGCCATCACGCATCCCCTTCGCCGTCCACCGGCCAGCAGGGTACCGGGCGTGCCGTCGGCGACCGGCGGCGGCTGGTCGGGAGACCGCCCCTGTCACTGCGCCACCCCCGCCACGACCAGGTCGACCGGAGGCGCACGCCGGAGCAGGCTCGCGGCACGAAGGGTCATGGTGCAGGAGAGGGACTGCGGTGCCTGACGTAGAGGGCCGAGTCACCGTCGTCCGACGGGTCGTCGGAGTCGAGCCGGCCGACCCACGCGAGCCGGTACCCGGCCTTCTCGAGCACCCGGCACGAAGCCCGGTTGGCGAGCTGGGGCGTGACGACGATCGTCTGGACGTCGTTGTCGTCGTCGAAGAGCCGACCCGTGAACGAGAGGATCATCGCAGTGCCGAGACCGCGGCCGGTGGCCGCCGCCACACCGATCAGGTAGTCGATGCCGGCGGCAGCCGGGAGCACGAGCTCGCTGCCGGCGACGGTCGCCTCCCAGGTCCCGTCGTCGGCGAACCGGTAGCGCTGGATCAGGCCGACGGGCGCACCTGCGGTCGAGGCGATGAAGACCTCGGTCGGCTCGTCACCGAGGATCCTCGGCAGGTACTTCGCCCGCACAGCCTCGATGTCGTGCGGCGCACGCCACCAGCGGCGCACGTGCTCGGCCCGCAGCCACCCGCACACCATGGGCAGGTCCGGCACGGTGAGCGGCCGGAAGTGGACGAGCGCAGCTCGCTCGCTCTCCGCCATGCGCCCATGATCGTCGCAGTGCTCGTCGGGCCCACAACAAGTGCAACTTGTGGTTGCGCGACAACGCCCGCCGGGTTACCCTTCTGCAACCAATCGTTGCACACACAGGAGGATCGTCATGGAGCGCGGGACCATCGAGCGGGAGATCTACATCGAGGCCTCACCAGAGGTCGTCTTCGAGGTGGTGAGCAGCCCGGAGCACCTCAGGGAGTGGTGGCCGGACGAGGCCCGCTACGAGCGAGTGCCGGGAGCGTCCGGTGAGATCGTCTTCGGCGAGTGCGACGCGGGCGGAACGGTCGTCGCCTTCACCGTCGTCGACGTGAGGGCCCCGCACTCGTTCACCTTCCGGTGGACGCACCCGGCTGGTGAGGAGGCGATTGCCGGAAACTCGCTGCTGGTCACCTTCGACCTGGCGCCCACCGGTGGCGGAACGCTGTTGAGGATGACCGAGAGCGGCTTCCGGGAGATGGGGTGGGAGGCCGCCGTGCTCGAGCAGCAGTACCACGACCACCTCAGCGGGTGGGACCTCCACCTGTCCCGGCTCGTGCCCTACCTCGCGACGCTGGAGCTCCAGCCGTGAGCGCAGCCGCCATCGACACGGTCGATGACGACCTGTGGTCGGCGATCGGTGACCCCACCCGCCGGCGGATCGTCGACCTGCTCCTCACCCACGGCGACGGCACCGCGACCACGCTGAGCGAGCAGCTGCCCGTGACCCGCCAAGCCGTGGCCAAGCACCTCGGCGTCCTCGACCGGGTCGTCCTCGTCCGGGCGACGCCGGCGGGACGGGAGAAGCGCTACCGGGTGGACGAGGCGCAGCTCGCCCACGCCGTCGCCCAGCTCGCCTCCGTCACGGCGGCCTGGGACGCCCGGCTCCGTCGCATCAAGCGGATCGCCGAGACGATCCAGCACGACCGCCCCGCATCGAAGAGGAGGACGACGAGCGGGGGGTGACATCCTGCACCGGGTGGGGGGTCAGGACGCCCCCCGCCCGAGAGGGGCGCTGGCCCGCGACGGCTTGTGGGCGCGGAGGGACAGCGTGGTCGGTGTGGGTGCGCCGCCCTCGGCGAGCTCGTCGATGACGAGTCCCGTGTCGTTGACGGTGTTCAGCAGCCACGCCAGGGGCCGGTGCTCGGCGCCGACCTTGTCCCGGATGCCTCGGTCGGTGTACGAGGCGGTGGTCCAGTGGCTGTCCCGGTACCCGGGGCGGATGACGATGGCGTCGGGATCGGTCCGGTCGGCGAAGCCGCCGCAGAAGCACGGGTGGACGCCGATGTGGACGAACGTCCCGCCCGGGACCAGCACCCGGTGCACCTCGCGGAGCACGGCGGCGTAGTCGGCCATGTCGGTGTGGACCATGGCTGCGAGCACCGCCGGAGCACACGAGTCGGGGGTCGGCAGGCGGGCGGCGTCACCACGTGCGACGGGGAGGCGTTGTCGGGCGTGGTGGAGCATGCCGGCGGAGAGGTCGATGCCGACAGGGTCCCAGCCCAGGTCGTGCAGTCGCCTCGCGTGGATCCCCGTGCCGCAGCCGAGCTCGAGCAAGCGGCCGGCGCCGGGGCCGAGGACGTGGCGCAAGGCGTGGTGGACGCCGATCGGGTCACGGTCGGTGTCGAAGCCACGGGGCAGGAACACTCGTTCGTCCCAGTCGGCGATCTCGTCGTACGCAGCCGCGCCGCGCATGCCGGCAGGTGCACGGATGCTCTGCGTCAGACCCGAGCCGCGCCCGTCGCGTGCTCAAGCGCATCAGCGCCGACATGGACCAGGGTCGCCACCCGAGGGTCGAACGGCGTCGCACGCAGGCTGCGTGCACCGGACGGACGGTCGGCGTCGTCATGCGCTCGGGCGACCACCGACCGGCGCCCCTCGCTCCGGCACACGTCCTCCGACTCCCGGACGACGTCCAGCGCCCACCCTCGCCGTCGTGGCGGCGACGTCGCAGCGGTTCTGGCTCCCTCAGACGGCGCGCGCCACGTACGCGGCGAAGAAGCCGTCCTCGGAGTGCTCGGCCACCTCGATGCGGAAGCCGCACCGCTCCATCATCGGCTCGAGCAGCCAGCTGTACGTCGAGTGCTCATCGTGGATGTGCTCCACGATGTCGCCGCGGACCCACTCGCCGGGGCTGCCGGCCTCAGGGAGCGTCGCGCACCACGCATCGAGCCGCTCCTCTGCCTCGTCCGGCTCGAAGCAGTAGACGATGTCGGAGAGCCGCAGCACGCCGCCGACCCGGAGCGCACGGCGCATCCGCGTCAGGGCCAGCGACTTCCAGAAGTCGGGGATCTGGTGCAGTGCCCAGCGGGAGTAGATGAAGTCGGCCGGGCGCCCCCCGTGCTCGTAGGTCACGAACCCGGCGTTGACGATCTCGATGTTCGTGATCCCGCGCATGGCGACCTTGGCCCGCAGCTGGTCGAGCATCACGTCGGAGACGTCGACGGCGACGAGGCGGTTGCACGTCGCAGCGGCGGCGACAGCGAGCTGTCCGGTGCCGGCACCGAGGTCGACGACGTCCGCGCCGTCGTCCAGGCCGAGGGAGATCAGCAGGTCGACCTCCTTCGCCGCCTCTGCATCCTCCTTGCTGTCGTACCGACCGGCGTGGACCGGGTCGAGGTTCTCCCGCCCCGCCGTCGAGAGCTCATCGATCACCCAGTCCGGCCGCGGTCGCCGTCGCGCCTGCTCCGCCATCAGCCAGGAGCCTTGCACGGAGGCTCGGACACCAGCTCTCGGAGCAAGGCCGGCAGCGAGGTCCACCCGCCCTGCCGGGCCGAGGGGATGGTCCGGTCAGCCAGCGCCCGTGCCGCGCTGTGAGCCACCTCGGGGACGACCGCCACGGCAGCGTGGGTGAGCAGCTCGACGTCGTTGGGGCCGTCGGCGACGGCGAGGACGCACGCCGGGTCCAGGTCGTGCGCGGCGCAGAAGGCGACCACGCCGTCCCACTTCGACTGACCGCGTGGCGCCACCGTCAACGACGCCGTGCCGGGGTACTCGAGCGCCCGGTCGAGGTGCACCTCCGCGACCGGCTCGAGGGCGGCCGCAGCCTCGGCGAGGACCCCGTGGGCGATGCCGATGATGCTGAACGCGAGCACCGCGTCCTCGCGCACCGCAGCGTCGAGATCCGCGACCTCGACCGCCTGCCCCAGCGCTGCCAGGTGGCCGGGGTTGGTCGAAGGTCGCCGTCCGACGAGCACCTCGGCGCCGCCAGGGGCGCGATCCACGTACACGCACGGCTCGATGCCGGACCCGCGGAACGCGGCGAGCGCTGCTGCGGCCTGCGACGCCGGGAACGCGGAACGGTGGTACCGCTGACCGGTCGCCAGATCGAGCACCAGCGCACCGTTGAGCACCACCGCCGGCGGCGCCACCCCGAGGAGGGCGAGCGGCGCCCGGGTGGAGCCCACCCGCCGACCGGTGGCCACCAGCAGCGGCACCTGCTCGGCCACCTCCGCCCACGCGGCGGCGACGCCTGGGTGCACCTCGTCGGCGGTGTGCCACAGCGTGCCGTCGAGATCGGTGACCACCAGGTCGATGCGGCCCATCCCTCGAGTCTGGCGAGGACCTGTCGACGACACCACCAGGTAGCCGGCCCCCAGGCTGCCTTGGGCATCGGCCACCGAGGGGCGTCCGGCCGTTCTCAGGGACCAGCGAGGTACCGGGCGCCCGGCCCCTGTCGTCCGGCGACGTCTCCCGGGTTGAAGACGTGGCAGCTGTCGAGGGTCTGGCAGCCGCACCCGATGCACAGCGCGAGGCGATCCCGCAGGCCCTCGAGCGTCCTGATCTGCTCGTCGAGCCGGGGCCTCCACGCCTTGGCGAAGTGCTCCCACTCGTCCTTGGTCGGTGCCCGATCCGCCGGGAGGATCCGCAGTCCCTCCTTGATCTCGTCGAGCGGGAGGCCGACCTGCTGGGCGGCTCGGATGAACGAGACCCGTCGGAGGACATCTCGTGCGTACCGCCGCTGCCCTCCAGCGGTGCGAGCCGAGGTGATCAGCCCCCGTTCCTCGTAGAACCGCAGCGCCGATGTCCTGAGCCCGAGACGCTCGGCAGCCTCGCCGACGGTGAGCTGCTCGTTGAGGTCCACTTGACTTCGACATTACTTGAAGTTCTAGCCTCGCCCCATGAGCCAACCCCCCTCGTCGCCACGCATCGCGTTCGTCATGTCCCGCCTCCACGCCGACATCGTCGGGCAGGCGCAACGCGGGTTCCTCGAGGTCGCGACGCCGGGGGTCGCCACGGTGGAGTCGTTCGACGTGCCCGGCGCCTTCGAGCTGCCGCTGCACGCCCGGCTCCTCGCCGAGACCGGGCGCTTCGACGCCGTCGTCGCCGCCGGCTTCGTCGTCGACGGCGGCATCTACCGCCACGAGTTCGTCGCGGACGCAGTCATCAGCGGGCTCATGCGGGTCCAGCTCGACGTGGGCGTGCCCGTCCTGTCATGCGTGCTGACACCGCAGCGGTTCCACGAGCACGACGCGCACCACCGGTTCTTCTTCGACCACATGGTCGTCAAGGGCGGTGAGGTCGCGCACGCCTGCCTCTCGACCCTCGCCGCGCGCGCCTCACTGGCCGCCGCGAGCTGAGGCACGCCATGGCCCCGCCGACGGTCGTCGTCGTCGACACCACCTTCGCCCGCGTCGACATGGGCACGATCGTCCTCCAGCGGATCGGCGAGATCGCCTCACCCAGCGAGCTCGCGACGCAGAGGTTCACGGTCCCCGGGTTCAAGGACCTCGCGGCCGTGGCGCGGCGGGTTGTCGACCAAGGTGCCGCCATCGTGCTCGCCTGCGGCATGCCCGGCCCCGAGCCGATCGACGAGTCGTGCGCCGGGGATGCGAGCCTGGGCCTGCAGCTGGTGCAGGCACTCACCGGCACGTCCGTCCTCGAGGTCTTCGTCCACACCACCGAGGCGATCGACGGCGACGGGCGCGTCGACGAGGACGTGCTCGCTGCGCTCTGCCGGCGCAGGTGCCGAGGGCACGCCGAGAACGCGGTCCGGATGGTGCTCGACCCGGCGGCGATGGTCGGGCGGGCCGGAACCGGACGCCGGCAGGGGTCGGACGACGAGGAGGCCATCCCCGTCCGACGCTGACAGCCTGCCATGCAGCGGCCGGCTGCGCACCGGAGGATCCAGCGTCGTCGCTGACGCCACGCCCCTCCCACCCCTTGACGAGCCCTTGCAGCGGGCTCGACGCCCTCCGTCCGTGGACCTCCGTCCGCGGGAGTGGCCTGCAAGGTGACGACAAGTGCGCCGCAAGAGGCCCGGCGGAACCTGTGCACACACACCCGCACACAGGAGGACCTCCCATGAAGACCTGGACCGCACGAGGCGCCGCTGCCCTCGCCGCCACCGCCATCGCCATCGGCGGCGCTGCCTGCGAGCCGGCACCCCCCCTCCCGTCGGCGAGCATCGCCGACAGCACGGTCGTCGAGGGCACCGGCGGGGTCAGCAACCTCTGGTTCTCCCTGAAGCTCTCCGCCCCCAGCACCCAGGTCGTGCGCCTGGCGTGGCGGGCGCTCAACGGGACGGCGGTCGCACCAGGCGACTTCGCCGCCAGCCAGGGCACCGTCGAGTTCACCCCGGGCACGACGGCTGCCGCGCTCGATCCTCCTCGGCTTCCTCCCCCCGCTCGCCTCCAGCGGGTTCGTCGTGGACCACGGGGCCGCCGGTCCCGACGGAGACGGCGTCTCGGTCTTCACCGTCGCCGATGACGGCGACCTGCTCGACCTGGTCCGCTGGCGGGCCGGCGACGAGGCCCGCTCGGCCGAGGTGCGTGGACGGGAGGCACTCCATCTCCTTCATCAGGGCCTGCGCCCGGACAGCCCGCTCTCCTACGTCATCGGATCCGCCCGAGCCGACGTGAGCCAGGTCCGACTCACCCTCGCCGACGGTTCGGCCGTCGACGCCGCCCTCAGCGACGTCGCCAGCACGGGCACCCGCTTCTACGTCGTCGTCCTCGACGAGGCGGGCGAAGGGCGGGAGGCGGTGGCCTACGACGACGCCGGCGACGTCCTGGGGCGGGCCGGGGTCCCCGGTGAGGCGACGGAGACCGGGACGCCGACAGAGACCGAGACCGAGGAGCCGGAACCCTCTGACGCACGCAAGACCGAGACCGAGACCGAGGAGGACTGAACCGTGGGGGCGCCCCGACACCGGTGGGGCGTCACCCTCTGACGTGGGGCCCGTGGTGCGGCCCCCGGCGCGACAGCCACGCGCTCGCCCGGAGCCCGCCGGTCAGCCGGCGCCCAGGCCGTAGGTCCCGAAGCTCCAGATGTTGCCCTCGGGGTCGCGGACGGTGAACGACATGCCCTGCGGGTCGTGGTCGGGTGCGGCAGGTTGGCGGACGACGTCGAGGGCGGCGGCCCGGCAGCGCTCCCAGATCGATGCGGGATCCGCTGTCACCACGTAGAGCGACTGCCGGCCCGGGGCGTGGGTGAACACGTTGCTCGGGTCGTACGTGCCGGCTTGGACGACCCCACCCTCGGGCCAGCGCAGCTGGCTGTGCACGACGGTGCGCTCGTCCGCACCGGTGACGACGAGCTGCTCCTCGAACCCGAACACGTCGGTGAGGAACCGGATGGCGGCCAGCGCGTCGTCGTAGAAGACGCCCGCCCAGATGCCCCCGCCGGTCCCGGGTCGATCGGCGGCGACGACGCTCTCGTCGGGGCCTGCGCCGACCACCTCGAAGCCGCCGCCCCGGGCGCGCTGCCTGTAGGTGTCCAGGTCGACGTCCTCGACCGGCTGCGACAGCATCCACCGGTGGCCGAACGGGTCGACCAGGGTGCCGTGGCGAGCCCCGTGCGGCTGGTCGCTCGGCTCGCCCTGGGCGATGGCCCCGGCGGCCACCGCCCGGGCGTACAGGCGGTCGACGTCGGTCACCGAGAGGTGCAGGGTCGTCGGCGTCCCGCCGAGCGCCGTCGGCGAGCGCACCCCCATCTCCGGGTACTCGTCGGAGAGCATGAAGCGGGCGGTCCCGATCGTGAACTCGGCGTGGCCGAGCCTGCCGTCGTCGCCGACGACGCGGAGCTGCTCGACGGCGTCGAACGCCTCGGCGTACCAGCTGAGGGCCGCTGCTGCATCCGACGCCGTGAGGTACGGGGTGACGGCGGTGGCGACGGGGGCGCCGGTGGGCGTGGTGGTGGACATGGCTGGCTTCCTCTCGGCGAGGTGGACGGTGGGTGGGTGCTGCGACTCGGGGAGGCCGAGCTCGGCCAGGACCCGGGCTCGGAGCTCGAGCGTGAACTCCGCCGGCGGGGCCAGTGGCTCGTACCGGCGGGCGAGTGCGTCGAACGGGTCGGTCACCGCTCCTCCCCTGTGCGCTCGGTGCTCCGGGACTCGTAGCGGGCGCGGAACGCGGCTCGGGCCCGCACCAGCAGCACCTCGGTGGCGCCCACGGTGCGACCCAGGTGGTCGGCGACCTCCCGCACGGGGAGTCCGTCCAGGTACCGCAGGGTGAGCGCGCTCCGGTGGTTGGCGCTCAGCTCGGCGAGGGCGTCGTTGGCGACCAGGGCGTCGAGGGTGACGTCCCACTCGTCCGGCCCCGGCGCCCGGGCCGGGTCGTCGGCCACGGCGTGGACCAGCCGACCCTCCCGCTCGCGCCGCCGCCAGTGGTCGACGACCTTGTGGCGAGCGACGCCGATCAGCCAGGCCACTGTCAGGTTCGGCACCGTGTCTCGCTTCACCGCCTCGACCGCCGCCAGGAACGTGTCGGAGGTGAGCTCCTCGGCGACCGAGGTCGAGCCGCACCGCGACGCCAGGTAGCCGTAGACCTCCGGCAACGCCGAGTCGTACAGCGCGATGAGGGCACGCCGCTGCTCGATCGGGTCCGGCCGGGATGCGCTCACCACCCCTCCCATCGTGCGAGGACCCAGAAGTCCTACACCCTCATCTGCACGTCGCGCCCGTGGCCGGGACGTGAGCGCAGGTGGTGCTCACGCCACGACGTCGCCCGCCCCCGACCCTCCACCCGCCCTCGCCGGGTCAGCGGCGGGGCAGCAGGCGGACGACCGGGATCTCCCGGCGCGCCCGGAGCTGGTAGGCGGCGTAGCCCGGGTACGAGCGCACCGCGTTGCGCCAGAGCCGGTCGCGCTCCGCACCCGTCACGGTGGCGGCCCGGACCGGGGCTCGCGCTCCACGCAGCTCGACCGTCGCATCCCGATCAGCCTGCAGGTTGCGGTACCAGTCCGGATCGCGCGCCGCCCCGCCGTTCGAGGCGATGACGACGAAGGCGTCACCGTCGGTCGTGAAGGACAGGGGCGTTGCGCGCCGTGCGCCCGACCGGCGGCCCGTGGTCTCGAGCACGAGGAACTCGTGGGCAGGGCTGCCCCGGAGCAGCGGCGCCAACGGCGACTGCATGCCGGCCCGGTGCAGCTGGGTCACGCCCTTCTGCAGCTCGACCAGCAACCGACCGACCGACGGGACCTGCACCGGTGCACCCCTCTCCACCCGAGACCTCGGGGACGACACGACGGCGTCGTGCCCCGCTGGTGGTTCCCGTGAGGCCCTTGTGCGAACCCAGGCCCGGCACGACGATGTGGAGGTGCTCGCTGCCTTCTCCATCACCCCGATCGGTACCGACAGCTCGGTGAGCGCCTCGGTGGCCGCCGCCGTCCGGCTCGTCCGCGAGAGCGGCCTGCCGAACGAGACGAACGCCATGTTCACCAACGTCGAGGGGGAGTGGGACGAGGTGATGGAGCTCATCAGGTCGTGCGTGCTCGAGGTGTCGAAGTCCGCTCCCCGGGTCAGCCTGGTGATCAAGATCGACCACCGCCCCGGCACGGTGGACGCCCTGCAGCACAAGGTCGCCGCCGTCGAGGGCCACCTCGCTGCAGGCGCCTGACGTCTCGACGGCCCCCGCTCGCGCCCGGTCCGGCCCCCCGTCGACACAGCGAGGAGGCTCTGACCCGGGAGCCTCGACTGGACAGGCCTGTGCCCCCCGTCGGTAGTTTCGCTGCCGGAGCCGCCAGACGGAGACGACCTGATGCCGAACAACACCGTGGAGATGATCAGGGCCCTGGTGGCCACCGGGGTGCTCCGACCCATCCCCCCCGGACGCCTCCTGCGACTCGTCACCGAGGCCAGGAGGTGGGGACCGACGGCTGCCGCGGCGGCTGCGACGTCGGCCGTCCGCCACCCGCGCGAGCCGGCGGTCGTCGACGAGGCGGGCACCCTCGACTGGGAGACGCTCGATCGCCGGACGAACGCCATCACCCACGGCCTGCAGGCGCTCGGCATCGGCGAGGACGACGTCGTCGGCGTGCTGTGCCGCAACCACCGTGGCTTCGTCGAGGCGTCGATCGTCGCGAGCAAGCTCGGCGCCGACGCAGTGCTGCTCAACACCGGCTTCTCCGGTCCTCAGCTGGGTGACGTGGCCCGCCGGGAGGGCGTCACCGTCCTGGTCCACGACCAGGACTTCGCCGCCGAGGTCGCCGGCTCCGGGCTCGAGGAGCAGGTGGCTCGCTTCGTGGCCTGGGAGCAGCCCGGCCGGGCCGTCGAAGGAGACCCCGGCGCCGGGGGGGTCCCGACGTTCGACGACCTCGCACGCTCGGTTCACACGGACGCGCCGCCCGCGCCGCAGCGCCACAGCAACGTCGTCATCCTCAGCTCAGGTACGACGGGCACGCCCAAGGGCACGAGGCGCACCATCGACCGCACCTCGGCGCGAGGCGGCGCCAAGGGCTCGCCGCTCGGGATCCTGGCCCGGATCCCGCTGCGGGCCCGGGCCAGGACGCTCATCAGCGCGCCGCTGTTCCACAGCTGGGGCCTGAGCCACATGATGGTGGCCGGCCTGCTGTCTTCGCCGATGGTGCTGCGGGTGCGCTTCGACGCCGAGGACGTGCTCGCGACCATCGAGCGCGAGCGCGTCGACACGTTGATCGCCGTGCCCGCCATGTTGCAGCGGATCCTCGACCTGCCGGCCGACGTGCGGGCCCGCTACGACACCTCGAGCCTCCGCGTCGTCGCCCTCTCCGGCTCCGCCCTCCCGGGGGGGCTCGCCATCCGGTGGATGGACGCCTTCGGGGACACGCTCTACAGCCTCTACGGATCGACCGAGGTGGCGGGGGTGGCCGTCGCCGGACCCGCGGACCTGCGAGCGGCGCCCGACACGGCCGGCCCGGTGCTGCCGGGCATCGACGTCCGCATCCTCAGGGAGGACGGGACCGAGGCGGCGGTGGGCGAGGCGGGCGGCATCTACGTCCGCAGCAGCATGGTGTTCGACGGCTACACCGGGGGCGGCAGCAAGCAGGTGGTCGACGGCTACATGAGCACGGGGGACGTCGGTCGCCTCGACCGTGCCGGACGCCTC
The DNA here is from genome assembly GCA_902805555.1 of uncultured Acidimicrobiales bacterium. Taxonomy (GTDB): domain Bacteria; phylum Actinomycetota; class Acidimicrobiia; order Acidimicrobiales; family CADCSY01; genus CADCSY01. Next base: position 16,177 of record CADCSY010000073.1, read on the forward strand.
TTCATCGGTGGCCGTGAGGACGACATGATCGTCTCCGGTGGCGAGAACGTCTTCCCCCAGGAGGTCGAGGAGGTCATCCTCCGCCACCCCGGCGTCAGGGAGGCCGTCGTCGTCGGGGTGCCCGACGAGCAGTTCGGCCAGCGGCTGGCTGCGCTCGTGGTGCCCGAGGAGACGGGTGCGCCGACTCCTGACGAGGTGCGCCAGTGGGTGCGCGACAACCTGGCGCGCCACAAGGTCCCCCGCACGGTCGAGCTCGCCGACGACCTGCCGCGCAACCCGACCGGCAAGGTGCTGCGCCGGGTGGTGGCCGAGCGCCTGGGCGGCGCAGCCGACGGCAACGCTGGCTAGCACGCAGCGAGGTCGGAGGACCTCCCTCCAGAAGAAGGTGCTTGCTGGAGTTAGCAAAACGCTGCCTTCGGGGTATGCTGGTGACCAGCACCACATTCCCCCAAGGAGCGTTTTCACATGGACACCACCGCAGAGCTCGTCAAGGAGCTCGTCAACCTGCACCGACTCACGCAGACCGAGATCATGATCGCCGAGACCCGTCGGGCCCAGGCCACGACCGAGGACTTCGAGCGCGAGCTGCGGGAGAACGCCGGCAAGGGTCGTGAGCGCCTGCAGCTGCTCGACGACGCCATCCGCGACCTCGGCGGCATCCCGGACTACGTCGGCTCCGCCCTGGCCCGCCTGGCTGCGCCCGCCAAGGCGCTGCTCGAGCAGGCCCAGACGTTCGAGGAGGCCCTCTACGGCGACCTCGCCCTCGAGCACCAGCTCCACGACCGCGCCGTGTTCGCCAAGGTCCTGGCCCAGACGGCCGACCGCAGCGACGTCGTCGCCGTGCTGAAGCGCGTCGAGATCGCCCACGCCGCCACGATCGAGTGGATCACAACCCGCCTGGCCGAGGTCGCCATGGGTGGCCCCGCCGCCCTGCGCCCCGGCCCCACGCAGGTGGCCCTCGGCGCCGTGCAGCGCGCCACCTACTACCCCACCCGGGCGTTCACGACGGGCGTCAACCGCGCCGTGGCCTCCCTCGGGGAGCTCCGCAACCGGTTCGGCTCGACCGTGGACACCACCGCCGAGCGGGCCCGTCGCCTGGCCGAGGCCACCAGCGAGGTCGTCGAGGCCGGCGTGAGCGCCGGGCTGGACCGTGCCGAGCGCGAGGCCGACGACTCGGGCGCCGACCGCACGGCTTCGCTCATCCACGACGCCCGCAAGGGACTCGGCGTGGTCGACGCCTCCGAGCTGCCGATCAAGTCGTTCGACAACCTCAACAACACCAACGCCGTCGCGGCCATCCGCCGGCTGAAGGACGTCGACGACGTCCGCACGATCCTCGCCTACGAGGCGGCCCACAAGGACCGCAAGGGGGTCCTGCAGGCTGCGCAGGCCCGGGTCGAGGAGCTCGCAGAGATGGCGTCTGCCTCCTAGTCCGAGCAACACACCTGCACCACGGAGGAGCCGCCCCCCAGGGGGCGGCTCCTTCGCGTGCCGTCCCGGCGCGCCGGCGCCCGATCCGGCATCATCGGCACCGACGGGGGTGTGCAGGACGAAGGGGGCTCGGCGTGGACCTGGCGCAGTCGCTGCTCGAGATCTCGCTCCTGCTCGCTGGTGCCGTCGTGCTCGGCCTCGTCGCACGGCGGGTCCGGATCCCCCTCACCGTCGTGCTCGCGGTGGTGGGCTTCCTCGCCTCGACGCTCGGGGGGTCCCTGGCGCTCGAGCGCCAGCTCGCCGGCGAGGGCTTCGAGGAGGTGCTCGTCTTCCTGTTCCTCCCGATCCTGGTGTTCCAGGCGGTGCTCGGCATGTCGGTCCGCTCGTTCTTCAGCAACCTCGGCCCGATCCTGGCGCTGGCGCTCGTCGCCCTCGGGATCTCGACCACCCTCGTCGGGCTCGCCATGCGCTTCGGCCTCGACCTGCCGCTCGCCTCTGCGCTCGTGTTCGGCGCGCTCATCTCGGCCACCGACCCGGTGGCCGTGGTGGCCGTCTTCAGAGAGCTCGGGGTCCCGGGCCGCCTGCTCACCCTCGTCGAGGGCGAGAGCCTGCTGAACGACGGCGTCGCCATCGTGCTGTTCAACATCATGCTGGCGGCAGCCCTGGGTGGGGAGGTCGGCATCGGCTCGGGGGTCGTCGACTTCGTCGGCGTGTTCTTCGGAGGCGCAGCGCTCGGGGCCGGCGTCGGGTTCGCCGCCGCGCTCGTCCTCCCGTGGATGGACCGGCTGGCGGCGGCAGCCCTGTCCGTGGCGGTCGCGTACGGCTCGTTCGTCCTCGCCGACCACGTGCTCGGCTTCTCCGGCGTGATGGCCACGGTCGCAGCCGGGCTGGTGCTGGCGGGGCTCGCTCCCAGCCGGGCGTCCGAGGAGGTGCGCACGACCTGGGGCGAGCTGTGGGAGGCCCTCGACCACATCGCCAACGCCGTGCTGTTCCTCCTCATCGGCCTCGTCATCGACGTCGAGCTCCTCAGCGACAACGCCGGCCCGATCGCCCTCGCCGTGGTCGTGGTGCTGGTGGCCCGAGCGGTGGCCGTCGTGCCGCTCGTCACGGCGCTCGAGCGCTTCGCCCACATCCCGCCGGTCGGCCTCCGCAACGAGGCGGTCCTCGTGTGGGGTGGCCTCCGGGGCGGCGTGGCGCTCGCGCTCGCGCTCGCCCTCCCCGAGGAGCTCGCCGAGCGGGAGACGCTCGTCGCCATGACGGGCGGGGTCGTCCTCGCCACGCTCGTGCTCAACGCCACCACCATCGGCGCGCTCGTGCACCGCCTCGGCCTCGACCGCCCCACCCGCGCCGACGAGTTCCTCGCCGCCGGCTGCCGCCTCTCGGGGGTGGTGGCCGCTCGGGGGCGGCTCGGCGACCTGGGGCTCGAGGACGACGCCATCATCGCCAAGCTGGACGCCGCCGAGTCGTCCGCCCGGCGCGAGCTGGACCGCATCGAGCTGACGCCCGACGAGGAGCTCCAGGTGGTGACCCGCAGGGGTCTCTCCGTCGAGCGGGTCACGTACCAGCACCTGTCGGATGCCGGACTGCTCCCACCAGCGGCGGCGCGCACCCTGCTCCACGAGGTCGACGACCTGGTCGAGGAGGCCGCGCTCGGGCGCCCGACGTTCGAGCCCGGCGTCCGGGAGTCGCCTCGCACAGCCCGGTTCGTCCAGCGGCTGCTCGCCGTGCTCCCCGAGCCAGCCGGCAGCGATCCCGACGCGCTCACCTACGGGGAGGCGATGGCACGTCAGCTCGCGGCGCGGAGGACGATCGAAGCGCTCGACCTCTTCGACCAGCTGCCGAACGTCGACCCGGCGACCGTCGCTCGTGCCCGCGAGCTCTTCCAGCGGTGGGAGCACGAGGCGGTCGCGACGCTCGATGAGCTCCACCGTTCGAGCGCGCACGCCGACCTGCGCCTGCGACAGGCCGAGGCGTTGACCCGCATGGCGTCGAGCGACGCGCTCCGGGAGCTGAGCGCGATCGGGCTCCTCCCCGCCGTGATCGCAGAACGGGCGGCCGAGGACGTCGCCGAGGAGGTCTGAAACGTCCGGTCCGGCGGCCCGGCATGGCGCACCGACGGGATGCAGGGTGTCCCGCCGGCGGCTTGGAACTCCCAGGCGGAGGTTAGGGTCGAGCATGGCGCTCCGGTCGGGACGACCGCCCGGGGCGTCGACCCTGGCCGGTCGAGCGCGCGGGGGTGGGGCCTGGGTGCGCCTCGTCGTCCTCGGGCTCCTGCTGCTCCTCGCAGCCAGCTGGTTCACCGACCTGCTGCCCTCGTTCCGGAACCCCTTCGCCTCCGAGACGGTCGACCGGACCCAGCCGACGCTCCTCCAGGCGCTCGACGACCTGAGCGAGTACCGGGCTGCGGTGGGCCAGTTCCAGGTCATCGTCGACGTCGAGGAGGACAGCGTCCTCCCGTCGATCGTGAGCGGGGAGCGCACGGTGTTCCTGGCTGGTGGGAACGTCGCAGCGTTCGTGGACTTCTCCGGCCTCGACGAGGATGCGATCGAGGTGAGCGACGACGGGAGGTCGGCGCGCATCACGCTCCCCCGGGCCCGGCTCTCCGACGCGGTGGTCGAGCCTGAGCGCAGCTACGTCGTCAACAGGGAGCGGGGGCTGCTCGACCGCCTGGGCGCCGCCCTCTCCGACAACCCGACGTCAGAGCGCGACCTCTACCTCCTCGCCGAGGACGAGCTGGCTGCCGCCGCCGCCGAAGCAGGCCTCGTGGAGCGGGCGGAGGAGAACACCGAGGAGATGCTCGGGACCCTGCTCCGCTCACTCGGCTACGAGCAGGTCACCATCGAGTTCAGCGAGGAGACCGACGCCCGGCGCTGAGCCGCCCACCGAGGTGGGCGGTGGTTGGCCGGCAGGGGGTACGCCGTCCTCGTGAGCGACGAGACATCCCGCCTGAGCGCGGCCGAGATCTACGACCGTGTCGAGGCGGTGGCGGACGAGGAGCTCGAGCGTCCGTTCCGCAGCCTCGCCGTCTCCGGCGTGGCGGCCGGGCTGACGATGGGCATCTCGGCCCTCGGCGTGGCGGTGCTGCTGCACGTGCTCGGTGAGGACCGGGTCGGGGCGTCGGTCGCCTACCTCGCCTACCCGCTCGGGTTCCTCGTCGTCATCATCGGGCGCCAGCAGCTGTTCACGGAGAACACCCTGTTCCCGGTGGCGCTGGTGCTCCGCCGGCGCCGG
>CADCSY010000074.1 GCA_902805555.1 uncultured Acidimicrobiales bacterium
CGCAGCGTCGAGCTGAAGCGAGCCGTCCGTGAGGCGGCCCGTGCCCGGGACCGCTTCATCCGGGCCAACCTCCGCCTGGTGGTCAGCATCGCCCGGCGCTACCCCCTGCCCCCCGGCATGGATCTGCTCGACCTCGTGCAGGAGGGCAACCTCGGCCTCGAGCACGCCGTCGAGAAGTTCGACTGGCGCAAGGGCTTCAAGTTCTCGACCTACGCCACGTTCTGGATCCGCCAGGCGATCGGGCGGGCCCTCGACCAGAAGGCCAACCTCGTCCGCCTCCCGAGCGAGCGCTCGGCGCAGCTGCGGGCGGCCCTCCGGGCCGTCTCCGGCGAGGGCGACGACCTCGATCCCGAGCTCGCCAACCTGCACCGCCTGGCCACCCCGACGAGCCTCGACCGGACCGTCGGCGACGACGGCGAGCAGGAGCTCGTCGACCTCCTCCCCGACCAGGTGCCGGGGCCGGAGCAGCTCGTGGTCGACCAGATGCAGGAGGAGCTCGTCACGGGCCTCCTCGACCGCCTCGAGCCCCGGGCCAAGCTCGCCGTCGAGCACCGGTTCGGCCTCGCCGACGGCCAGAAGCACAGCTTCCGCGAGGTCGGCGACGTGCTCGGCGTCACCGCCGAGGCGGCCCGCAGGATCGTGAAGCGGGCCGTCGACGAGCTGAAGCTCGACGTCGAGGCGATCGCCGCAGCGTGACGTCGCCGCCCCGTGCGGCGGCCCGAACCCCCACCCGACCCCCTCGCCCGACCGCCGTCCTCGGTGGTCGGGCGTCGTTCGTCCGGGCGGGACCTGCAAGGCCTTTGCCAGGAACACCCGATCTGGAGGACGCTTAGGAGATGGCCCAGCACTGGACCCCCTCGACGTGGCAGGAGCGGCCCTCCGTCCAGCAGCCCACCTGGCCCGACACCGCCGCCCTCGACCAGGTGCTGAAGGAGCTGTCGACCTACCCGCCGCTCGTGTTCGCCGGTGAGGCCCGGGCGCTCACGTCGGCCCTCGGCGGCGTGGCCGCAGGCAAGGCCTTCCTCGTCCAGGCCGGGGACTGCGCCGAGTCGTTCGAGTCGTTCTCCGCCGACGCGATCCGGGACAAGCTGCGGGTGATCCTGCAGATGGCGGTCGTGCTGACGTACAGCTCGGGTGTCCCCGTCCTCAAGGTGGGCCGCATCGCCGGGCAGTTCGCCAAGCCCCGCTCCTCCGACACCGAGGTGGTCGACGGGCTGACCCTCCCCTCGTTCCGCGGGCACATGGTGAACGACAGCGGCACGACCGACGAGGCCCGCCAGCCCGACCCGACCCGCCTCCTCACCGCCTACCACCAGTCGGCCTCCACCCTGAACCTGCTGCGGGCCTTCACCAAGGGCGGCTTCGCCGACCTCTCACGGGTCCACGCCTGGAACCAGGAGTTCGTCGCCTCCTCGAAGGAGGGCAGGCGCTACGAGGCCATCGCCGACGGCATCGACCGCGCCATGCGGTTCATGGAGGCGTGCGGGATCGACCTCGGCGCCGAGGCCCGCCTGCACCAGGTCGAGTTCTGGACGAGCCACGAGGCCCTCATCCTCGGCTACGAGCAGGCCCTCACCCGCGAGGACTCCCTCACCGGTGACTGGTACGACTGCTCGGCCCACATGCTCTGGATCGGCGAGCGCACCCGTGCCCTCGACGGCGCCCACGTGGAGTTCCTCTCCGGCGTCGGCAACCCGCTCGGCTGCAAGGTGGGCCCCAGGGCCACCGCCGACGAGGTGCTCGGCCTGTGCGAGCGCCTCAACCCCGAGCGGGTCCCGGGGCGGCTCACGCTCATCACCCGCATGGGCGCCGACGCCATCGAGGACGGCCTGCGCCCGCTGCTCCGGGCGGTGACCGACGCCGGCCATCCAGTGGTGTGGGCCTGCGATCCCATGCACGGCAACACCTACACCGCGCCGAGCGGCCGCAAGACCCGCCACCTCGACGCCGTCCTGGCCGAGATCAAGGGCTTCTTCGACGCTCACAGGGCCGAGGGCACCTGGCCAGGTGGCGTCCACGTCGAGCTGACCGGCGACGACGTCACCGAGTGCCTGGGGGGTGCCGAGGAGATCCTCGACGCCGACCTGTCGTCCCGCTACGAGACGATGTGCGACCCCCGCCTGAACGCCCGTCAGAGCCTCGACCTCGCGTTCCGGGTGGCCGAGCTCCTGGCCGCCTCGCGGTAGCGCCGACCCCCACGCGCAGGCCCGGCCCGATAGCCGAGATAGTCGATCGGAATAGTCGGCTTTGGGCTAGGGTTCTCCTCGAACGCATGCACTCGCGCGCTGCCAAGGGGACCCGTCCATGATCCAGGTCGAGATCGACTCGGCGATGCTCGCCGACATCGAGAAGTTCGAGGTCCAGCTCGCCCGCTACCTGAGCGGCGACCTCGAGGAGGATGCCTTCCGGGTCTTCCGGCTGAACAACGGCGTCTACGGGCAGCGCCAGGGCGGCCACAACCAGATGCTGCGGGTCAAGGCGCCCTACGGGTCGATCACGCCCGAGCAGCTCGACATGTGCGCCCACATCGCCGACGAGTACTCGCGTGGCTGGGGCCACCTGACCACCCGCCAGAACGTCCAGTTCCACTTCGTGCAGCTCGAGCGGGTGCCCGCAGCCCTCCGTGACCTCGCCGCCGTCGGCCTGACCTCTCGCGAGGCGTGCGGCGACACCGTCCGCAACGTCATGGGCTGCCACCTCGCCGGCGCCTGCCCGTTCGAGGTGCTCGACATCTCGCCGTGGGCAGAGGCGACCTTCCGCCACTTCCTGCGCAACCCCATCGCCCAGCGCCTCCCCCGCAAGTTCAAGATCAACTTCTCGGGCTGCGTGACCGACTGCGGCCAGGCGATGTTCAACGACGTCGGCGTCGTCGCCGTGTCCCGGCCCCTGCCCGACGGCACCGTCGAGCCGGGCTTCCGGGTGTTCATCGCCGGTGGCCTCGGTGCGAACCCGCACCCGGCGCAGGCCCTCGAACCCTTCACCTCCCGCGAGGACCTGCTGGCCACGATCGAGTCGATCCTGCGCGTCCAGGACCACCACGGCAACCGGGACAACAAGCTCCGGGCCCGCATGAAGTGGCTCGTCGACACCATGGGCATCGACGAGCTCCGCGAGCGCATCTTCAAGGAGCGCAAGATGCTCGTCGCCTCGGCCACCTGGCCGGGGGGCATCCCCGCCGTCGTGCAGCAGCTCGGCGACGCGCCTGCCGGCCTCGGCGCCGACCCCACGCCGGTGGGACAGGGCACGAACGTCACCCTTCGCACCAGCCGCGAGTCGAGCGACCTCGAGCGATGGGACGCCGCCAACGTCGTCCGCGGCCGGGCCAAGGGGACGGTCTCGGCCATGGCCTACGCCAAGCTCGGCGACATCACGTCGGCGCAGTTCCGGGCACTGGCCTCGGTGCAGCGGGAGCTGGGGGCGTCGATCCGCATCACCAACCGCCAGAACCTCGCCTTCCGCGACCTCACCGAGGAGCAGCTGCCGGTGCTGCACGAGCGCCTGGCCGCGATCGGGATGGCCGAGCCGGGTGCCGAGCTGGCACGGGACGTCGTCGCCTGCCCGGGCGCCGACACCTGCAACCTGGCCGTCACCCAGAGCCGTGGCCTGGCCGACGACATCGGTCGAGCCCTCGACGAGGCGGGCCTCTCCGACGTGGGAGGGCTTCGGGTCAACATCTCCGGCTGCACCAACAGCTGCGGCCAGCACCACATCGCCGACATCGGCTTCTTCGGTGCGGAGCGTCGGGCCCACGGCAAGGCGGCCCCCGGCTACCAGATGCTGCTCGGCGGTCGCGTCGGACAGACCGAGATCGAGTTCGGCGCCAAGGCGCTGCGCCTCCCGGCCAGGAACGCGGCGGAGGCGACGGTGCGGGTCGTGGGCCGCTACGCCGCCGAGCGGGAGGTCGGCGAGGCCTTCTCCGGTTGGCTCCAGCGGGCCGGAGGGGCGACCGCCGTGGCAACCGACCTGAAGGACCTCGACCACTTCCCCGCCCCCGACGAGGCCCCCGAGTACTACGTCGACTTCGACGAGACCGGCCCCTACGTGGCGGAGACCGGCCCCGGCGAGTGCATCACGTGAGCGAGCGCAGCGAAGCGTGGCCCGAGCGGCCCGGCCGCAGGCTAGGAGCGGATGACCTGAGCGAGCGCAGCGAAGCGTGGCCCGAGCGGCCCGGCCGCAGGCCAGGAGCGGCGTCATGAGCACCGAGCTGCACCTCACCGGGGGCGTCGCCCACCGGACGCACCCCGAGCCGGTCCGGCCGGCGTCGGCACCCCGTCCGGTCGGGCTCTCGGGGACGGGGGTGCGCATCGCCAGCCGCCCGACGCCGCGGTTCACCGACGACGAGCTGGCCGCACTCGACGCCCGCTACACGAACAGCCCGGCGAGCACGATCATCCGGTGGGCGGTCGACACCTTCGGCGATCGGCTGTGCCTGACGTCGTCCATGCAGGACACGGTGCTCATCGACCTGGCGGTGAAGGCCGACCCCGGCATCGAGGTCGTCTTCCTCGACACCGGCTACCACTTCCCCGAGACCCTCGAGACCGCTGCCCGGGTCAAGGAGCGCTACGACCTCAACCTCGTGGTCCCGCCCGCACCGCTGCCCCTCGACGACCAGTGGATGGACGACCCTGACGGCTGCTGCGCAGCCCGCAAGGTGGCGCCACTGGAGCGGGCGCTGGCGGGCAGGGCGGCGTGGCTCTCGGGGCTGCGTCGGGCCGAGACGGCCGCCCGGGCCACTGCACCGGTCATCTCCCGGGACAAGCGGGGCATGGTGAAGGTGAACCCCGTCGCCGGCTGGTCAGACGCCGACGTGGCCGGCTACGTGGCCGACCACGACCTCATCGCCAACCCGCTCCTCAGCCAGGGGTACCCCTCGATCGGGTGCTGGCCCTGCACCCGCAAGGTGGCCGAAGGCGAAGACGCCAGGGCCGGGCGCTGGACAGGCTTCGCCAAGACCGAGTGCGGCCTGCACGAGTAAGCCTGCACAGCTGGTCTGCTGGAGTCGGCCTCCACGAGCCAGCCTTCGCACCCGGTTGACCCCGCGGCTGCGGTCGGGTCACGATGTGGTCGTGCCGAGAACGACCGTGCACGGCGCGACCGCGGCACGGGCGGGCGGGAGCGCCGCCATCCCCACCCGTGTCCTCGTGCTCGGGATGGCCCACGACGACGGCACGATCCACGTGGAAGAGGTCCTGCCCGTGGCCGATGCGTGCGGCCAGTCGCCGGAGCAGGTCAGGTCGTGCCTGCGCCGCCTCGTCGCCGAAGGCCACTTCACCCGCGCCGGGAGCGGGCGGGACGCCGTCTACGAGGCGACGGAGCACGGCGCTGCCGAGCTCGCCGCCGGGGTCGAGCGGACCCGTCGGGCGTACACCCAGGACGCCGCCGGGCGGGGCTGGGACGGCCGTTGGCGCCTCGCCGCCTTCGCCGTGCCCGAGGCGCAACGGTCGGCGCGCGATGCCTTCCGCGACCGGCTCCTGGACCTGGGCGGGGCGGCCATCCAGGGCGGCCTCTACGTGTCCCCCCACCCGTGGGACGCCGACGTGCGCCGGGAGGCGCTCCGGCTCGGGGTCAGCGCCCACCTCACGCTCTCGAGCACGGACGACCTCGAGGTCGCAGGCGTGCGCAGCAGCCGGGAGCTGGCGGCCCGCCTCTGGCCGCTCGACGAGGTGGCGGCCCGCTACGAGGCGTTCGTCGCCCAGCACCGCCAGGTCCCGTCCTCGCTCGAGTCGCTCAAGGCCTCCAGGGGGCGGTTGCCCGACGCCGAGTTCCTGCCGCTCGCCCTGGCCATGGGGGTCGCCTACGGCCGGGCGTCGTCCATCGACCCCCACCTGCCGCCCGAGCTCCTCCCCCGCCCGTGGCCGGGCCGCACCGCCCGCGACATCGTGGTCCGCAGCCGGCGCCTGGCGCTCCTGCTGCGCGTCGGCGCAGACCGGCCGGCGCTGTTCTCCCTCTTCGACGGCGCCGTCCAGGCCGTCCGCTGACGGCTGCTCGCACCCCGACGCGCACGACCAGCAGCCACCGGATCCCCCTCGGCGAGGCCCTCCTGGGCGACCCGGCCGAATGACCCGTCGACCACGGCGCCCCCCGCAGGCGCCGGCGACCGTCGGCGAGGCGTGGGCTACAAAGGTCCGATGCCCACTCCGAACGCTCGCGGTGTCGTCGCACGGGAGCGGGGCGCGCCCGTCACCCTGGAGGACATCGTCGTGCCCGACCCGGGCCCGGGTGAGGCCGTGGTGCGCATCGAGGCCTGCGGGGTGTGCCACACCGACCTCCACTACCGGGAGGGCGCCATCAACGACGAGTTCCCCTTCCTCCTCGGCCACGAGGCGGCCGGGGTGGTCGAGGCCCTCGGTCAGGACCGACGGGCCGGGGACCTCCAGGTGGGGGACGACGTCGTGCTGGCGTGGCGGGCACCGTGCGGCAGCTGCCGGTCGTGCCTCCGTGGTCGTCCGTGGTACTGCTTCGACAGCCGCAACGCCGACCAGCAGATGACGCTGGCTGACGGGACGCCGCTCTCGCCGGCCCTCGGGATCGGCGCCTTCGCCGACCGCACGCTCGTGTCCGCCGCCCAGTGCGTCAAGGTCGACCCGAGGGTGGCACCCGAGGTCGCCGGCCTCGTCGGGTGCGGGATCATGGCGGGCATCGGGGCCGCCATCAACACCGGAGGGGTCACGAGAGGTGACACCGTCGCCGTCTTCGGGTGCGGCGGTGTGGGCGACGCGGCCATCGCAGGCGCCAGGTTGGCGGGGGCCCGGACGATCATCGCCGTCGACCTCGACGACCGGAAGCTGGAGTGGGCTCGTGGCTTCGGCGCCACCCACACCGTCAACGCGGGCAGCGAGGATCCCGTCGAGCGCATCCGGGAGCTGACCGGCGGGTTCGGGGTCGACGTCGCCATCGAGGCCGTCGGCAGGCCCGACACCTTCACGCAGGCGTTCCTGGCCCGTGACCTCGCCGGCACGGTGGTGGTGGTGGGCGTCCCCGACCCGACGATGAAGGTCGAGCTGTCGATGATCGAGCTGTTCGGCCGGGGAGGCGCGGTGAAGCCGTCGTGGTACGGCGACTGCCTCCCGACCCGCGACTTCCCGATGGTCATCGACGCCCACCTCTCGGGTCGGCTCGACCTCGGCCCCTTCGTCACCGAGACGATCGGCCTGGATTCGGTCGAGGAGGCGTTCGCCGCGATGGGCCGGGGAGACGTCCTCCGCTCGGTGGTCGTGCTGTGACGACGCCCAGGGTCGAGCACCTGATCACCGAGGGCACCTTCTCGCTGGACGGCGGGGACTTCGAGGTCGAGAACAACATCTGGCTCTTCGGCGACGACGACGAGGTGGTGGTCGTCGACGCCGCGCACCACCACGAGCCGATCGTGGAGGCGGTGGCCGGCCGGAAGGTGATCGCCATCGTGTGCACCCACGGGCACAACGACCACGTCAACGCCGCGCCGGCCCTCGCCGACGCGGTGGGCGCGCCCATCGCCCTCCACCCGGACGACCGGATGCTGTGGGACGTCGTCCACCCGGACCGGGCGCCCGACCGCTCTCTGGCGGACGGGGACGTCCTGCGGGTGGCGGGCACCGACCTGCGGGTCCTGCACACCCCCGGCCACTCCCCCGGCGGCGTCTGCCTCCACGACGGGGCCACCACCTTGTTCTCGGGTGACACGCTCTTCGCCGGCGGCCCCGGGGCCACCGGGCGCTCCTTCTCGGACTTCCCAACGATCATCGACTCGATCCGGGACCGCCTCCTCGTGCTCCCACCGGACACCGTGGTGCACACCGGCCACGGCCCGACGACGACCATCGGCGAGGAGGCCCCGGACCTGACCGCCTGGATCGCCCGGGGCCACTGACCGGGGCTCCCCCGAGCGGGCAGTTCGTCCGGGGTTCACCTGCTGGCTACCATCTGCCGGCACCGCCGACCGCCACCGTCGCGCCCCGTGCCGCAGGGCCGATCCAGTGGAGCGGCACCGACACCCCCGAGCAGCTGCGCCGCCCGTGCTCGCCGACGAGACCCACCTCTCCTCCGACCGAAGACAGGACGTCCACATGAACGGCCAGCACCAGCTCGTGCGCCGCAACCGCATCGCCGCCCTCTTCGTGGTAATGGTCCTCGGGCTCGTCGTCGCCCTCCCGACCACCGCCGACGCCAAGGGCCGAGATCGCGGCAAGGTCGGCGTCTGCCACCGCTCCTCCGCCGGTGGCACGGTCTTCCTCCAGGTGTCGAAGCGGGCAGAGCGGGCCCACGCCCGCCACGGTGACGTCACCGGCGTGACGTCGGCCGCCGAGTGCGACACCGCCGCCGAGCCGACCCCTCCCGGCCGGTACCTGCAGGAGGTGTTCCCGCAGGTCTCGGTGGAGCGGGACCTCCAGTACGGCGAGGCGCCCGACGAGAACGGCGTCGCCGAACGCCTGCTGCTCGACCTGTACCAGCCCCTCGGGGACACCCAGGCGCGGCGTCCGGCCATCGTGTGGGTCCACGGCGGCGGCTTCAGCGGCGGCAACCGCAGCCTCGAGGCGGGCAACGCAGAGAGCTTCGCGAGGCGCGGCTACGTGACCGTCTCCATCAGCTACCGCCTCCGGAGCGGCAACATCGGCCAGGCCATCGCCGACGCCCAGCACGACGCCCAGGCTGCGGTCCGCTGGCTCCGCAGCAACGCCGACCGGTACGGCATCGACGCCGACCGGATCGCCATCGGGGGCACCTCCGCCGGCGCCATCACCGCCCTGCTCGTCGGCAACCACAGCGAGGACCCCGGCACCAGCGGCAACCCCGGCTTCCGGTCCGACGTCCAGGCGTCGGTGTCGATCTCCGGCTTCGGCGGCTACTACAGCCCGGGCGACGCACCCGCGATCCTGTTCCACGGGACCGCCGACCCCGTCCTCCCCTACCCGCTGGCCGTCTCGACCTGCGACGAGATCCGTCGTGCCGGCAACGTGTGCGAGCTCCACACCTACGAGGGCGCCGGCCACATCCTCTACGTGTCCCACCGCGAGGACGTCCAGGCGAAGATCGCCGAGTTCCTCCACCGCCAGCTCTTCTGAGCGCGAGGCGCCCCGGCCGTCGCAGAGCCATCGCAACGGCCGTCACCCTCACGCGGCTCCGCCGCCCCCGGTCCCCTCGCAGGGAGTCGTGGCGCCGCTCTGGGGTGCCGCGCCCCGAGCGGAGCGGTCTGTCAGCGGGTCGCGGACCAGGAGTCCCGGGCCTGACGATCGTGCCCGAGCCAGACCCTGGGACCCCCCGGGGTCGCTCCCGCCCAGATGATCGAAGGACCACGGGCGCCCGAGATCGCCGGTGGCCCGCTTCGCAGCTGCCGGTGCGCTGTCCTCTGCCGGCGCTCCAGCACCGCTCTACGCTGCGGGGGAAGGCGCGCCGGTGCGATCGGGGTCTCGAGGGCGCCGGTCCCTGGCGGCCGGCGGCGGATCGAGCTCGAGGGGGCCTCTTGCGGATGGGGCAGAAGCCGAGGAACGACACGGACCCCCCGGGTCGCAAGCCTCCGGATGTCCGGTCGTGCCGCCCACGGGCGAGGTGCTGGCGTTGACGAGGTCGCCCCGACGAGGCCGCAGGTCGGTGGTCGGCACCTTGCGTCGGGCGATCGCAGGCGTCGGGCTGCTCTCGCTGCTGGCGTCATGTGACGATCCACCTCTGTTTCCCAACCACGAGGTGTGCGACCAGCAGCCCGGCGCGCCAGCGGACGATGTGGCCGACTTCCCCCGCTTCCCCGGCGACGGCGCCCAATCGGTCCCCTTGCCGGACGGCCGCGTCCTGTGGCTGCTGGGCGATTCGATCCTCGGGGACGGCAAGTTCGTCCACAACCTCGCGTACGTCCAGACGGGTGCCTGCTTCCGGCCGCTCGCCGGCCCGGACCGCACCGAGTGGATCCCGAGTCGCAGCGGTCACTTCTACTGGCCGACGGACGCCGTCGTGGAGCAAGACGTGGTGCGTGTGTATGCCCTCGAGGTGGGGCCCAACACGTCGGTGGACGGCGGGGCCTTCGACTTCGCCGTGGTGGACGTGGACGTCGCCATCCTCCGTCTTCCAGACCTGACGCTCCTGCGGATGGAGGAGACGCCAGCGACGGCCGATCCGATCTACGGGGCGATGGCCGAGGGGCAGTACGTCTACGGCACTCGCTACGACCCAGCCCACGTCGGTCACTCCATCTTCGTTGCGAGAACCGGTTCGCCTTGGACGTACTGGAACGGGGTGACCTGGGACCCCGACCCCGCGGCGGCAGCTCCGATCATCACCGGCGCCGACGCTGGCGGGTCGATCGACAGAGCCACTGGTCAGTACCGGATCACAGCCAAGGTCAACTCCATCTTCAGCTCCGAGATCGCCCAGTGGACGTCCCCGAACCCTGCGGGCCCGTGGACGAAGAAGGTGATCGCGTCGGTGCCGCTCCACAACCAGGACGAGTTCTCGTACTTCGCCACCTCTCACCCAGAGCAGCGGTTGGGGAGCGGTCAGCTACTCGTCTCCTGGAACCGCAACACGCGCACAACCGGACCTGTCGACTACGGACCGCACTACCTGTCGGTACCAGGTGGCTAGAAGGCCGCGTCGATCGTGGTCATGAGGTCGGGACGGTCACAGCGCCGCCCACGTTCGCCAGCACCCACCTGTCGGACCGGGTGAGCCTGAAGGCGGTCACGGACGGCTCGCACCGGCGGAACCGGGGATCACCCTGACGACCGATGCGCACCTCATGCCGGCCGATGAGGAGGTGGGCCACCAGCCGTTCCGACCTGCGCCTCGACCCGCCCGCTCAGTCCTTGTTGGCGAAGTTCTCGGCGTGGCGCTTCTCGCCGGCCACGAGGAGGATGTCCTCGGCCTCCATCACCGTGTCGGGCGTGGCGTAGGTGAACGACTGGCCCACCGGCTTGATGCAGACGACGGTCACCCCGTACTTGGCCCGGATGCCCGCCTCGCCGAGCGTCTTGCCGACGACGTGCGCCGGCGGTGACGTCTCGACCAGGGCGAAGCCCTCGTCGAGCTCGATGTAGTCCATCATCCGGCCGGTCACGAGGTGGGCGACCCGCTGGCCCATGTCGTGCTCGGGGAACACGACGTGGTGCGCGCCGACCCGCTCCAGGATGCGCCCGTGCGACTCGGTGATCGCCTTCGCCCAGATGCGGGGGATGCCGAGGTCGGACAGCGCAGCGGTGGTGAGGATGCTCGCCTCCATGTCGGTGCCGATGGCCACGACCGCCACCTGGAAGTCCTTCGCCCCGAGCTGCTCGAGCGCCTTCGGGTTGGTGGAGTCCATCTGCACGGCGTGGGCGAGGCGCCCGAGCGCGTCCTGGACGATGTTCGGCTCGGCGTCGACCCCGAGGACCTGGTGACCGAGCTCGACCAGCGTGTCTGCCAAGGCGCTGCCGAAGCGGCCGAGGCCGATGACGATGACCTCGCTGCCGGGCGGCGGCATCGTGGCGACGGCGGGGACCGCCCCCCTGCGGAACGGGTGGTGACTGTCTCTAGCCAATGATCGGCCTTTCCTCGGGGAAGCGGTAGAGGCGCTGCCGCTGGCGCAGCACCAGCGCAGCGAAGAGGGTGATCGGGCCCACGCGGCCGAGGAACATGAGACCCATCAACGCCAGCTGGCCCAGCTCGGGGAGCGCCGGCGTGATCCCCGTGGAGAGCCCCACGGTGCCGAACGCCGAGAACGACTCGTAGAGAGCGCTGCCCATGCCGACGTCGGCCACCGAGAGCAGGACGAACGTGCCGATGACGCCGGCGCCCAAGCCCAGGAGCGCGACCGAGAGGGCCTGGCGCTGGGCCGTGCTCGGCATCCGGCGACCGAAGAGGCTGACCTCCGGGTCACCGCGCGTCTCGGACCAGATCACGAAGGCGAGCAGGGCGAACGTCGTCACCTTGATGCCACCGCCGGTGGAGGCGCTGCCCGCGCCGATCAACATGAGCGCGCTGGAGACGAGGAGCGTCGACTCGTTGAGCGCCGAGGTGTCGACGCTGTTGAACCCGGCGGTCCGCGGCTGGACGCCCTGGAAGAAGCTGGCGAGGAGCGAGTCTGCGGTGTCGAGGTCGCCGAACGTCGCCGGGTTCGTCCACTCGAAGGCGATGAACGCCAGCGTGCCCACCACGAGCAGGACGCCCGTGGTGGCGAGCGTGAGCTTGGTGTGCAGCGACCAGCGGGTGGGATCGTGCAGGTTCCCCTTGAGCTCGTTCAGCACCGGGAAGCCGATCCCCCCGAGGATGATCGCGAAGGCAATCGTGAGGCAGATCCAGGGGTCCGACACGAACCCGATCAGGTTGTCGGAGTAGAGCGAGAAGCCGGCGTTGTTGAAGGCGGAGACCGCGTGGAAGATCCCGTTCCGGGCCGCCCTCCCGATCGGCTCGTCGTAAGCCGTCCACAGGCGCAGCGTGATGATCACCGCCGCCAACGCCTCGAACGCGAGGGAGAAGCCGGCGACCCGCAGCAGCACCTCCCGCACCCCGCCGAGCTCGAGGGCGTTGCGCTCGGCCTGAGCGGTCATCCGCTGTCGCAGCCCGATCCTCCGCGACAGCAGGAGCCCGATGAGGGAGCCGACGGTCATGATCCCGAAGCCGCCGACCTGGATCAGGACGAGGATGACGGTCTCGCCGAAGCCGGTCCAGTACACGGGCGTGTCGACGACGATGAGGCCGGTCACGCACGTCGCCGAGGTTGCGGTGAAAACCGCGACCAGGAACGGGGCCCTCCCGGGACCCGCGGCCGACACGGGGAGCAGCAGTAGCAGCGTCCCGATCGCGATGGTGGTGGCGAAGCCGGCGACGACGAACTGCGCCGGGTGACGGAGCCGCAGGCGGCGCGGGGACAGAAGCGTCGCAGCCACCGAGCGCGTGTCTACACCGCCGTCCGGACGCAGCGCGCCACGCTCGGGTCCCTGCAGTGGCGCTTGGAACGGCGTGGGATCGGACAGGCTGGGGCGGTGCCGAGCCCGATCGAGAGCTACGCCCTGCTGGGGGACACCCACACCGCCGCCCTCGTCGACCGGCACGGCTCCCTCGACTGGCTGTGCTTCCCACGCTTCAGCTCGCCGGCCTGCTTCGCCGCGCTGCTGGGCACGAGGGAGAACGGCCACTGGCTCGTGGGGCCAGCGGGCGGCGGCGAGTGCACCAGCCGCTCGTACCGGAACGGCAGCCTCGTCCTCGAGACGCGCTTCGAGACGGCGGGTGGCGCGGTCACGGTTATCGACTTCATGCCGCCCCGGGACCAGGCACCCGACGTCGTCCGCATCGTCCGCGGTGAGAGCGGCCGCGTGGCCATGCGCAGCGAGCTGCGCATCCGCTTCGACTACGGCTCGATCGTGCCGTGGGTCCGGCGCGCCGACGGCAGGATCAGCGCGGTGGGCGGGCCGGACGCACTGTGCTTCGACACGCCGGTCGAGGTCCACGGGGAGGGCATGTCCTCGGTGGCCGAGTTCGAGGTGGGCGCGGGCGACGAGATCCCGTTCGTGCTGATGTGGCACCCCTCCCACCAGTCCCCACCGCCCGCCATCGACCCCTTCCGCGCCCTCGCCGAGACGGACGCGTGGTGGGCCGAGTGGTCGGCCCGGCTCACCTACGAGGGCCCGTGGCAGGAGGCGGTGGAGCGCTCGCTCATCGTGCTGAAGGCGCTCACGTACCACCCGACCGGCGGGATCGTGGCCGCACCGACCACCTCCATCCCCGAGGACCTCGGCGGCGTCCGCAACTGGGACTACCGCTACTGCTGGCTGCGGGACGCCACGTTCACGCTCGACGCGCTGGTGGCGACCGGGCACACCGAGGAGGCGATCGCGTGGCGGGACTGGCTGCTGCGGGCGGTGGCGGGGGACCCGTCGAAGCTGCAGATCATGTACGGACCCCGGGGCGAGCGTCGGCTCCAGGAGGAGGAGCTCCCGTGGCTCCCCGGCTACGAGGGCTCGGCTCCGGTGCGCATCGGCAACGCCGCCTCCGACCAGTTCCAGCTCGACGTCTACGGCGAGGTCATCGACTCGCTGCACCAGGGGCGCAAGGCCGGCATCGAGATCGACCCGAACGCCTGGGCCCTCGAGTGCATGCTGCTCGAGGATCTGTCCGAGCGTTGGCGCCTCCCCGACGAGGGGATCTGGGAGGTGCGCGCCGAGCGACGCCACTTCACCCACTCGAAGGTGCTCGCCTGGGTGGCCTTCGACCGCGGGGTGAAGGCGGTGGAGCGCTTCGGCCAGCACGGCCCCGTCGAGGCCTGGCGGGCGCACCGGGACGCGATCAGGGCCGAGGTGCTGGCGCACGGGTGGGACGACGACCGGCGCTCCTTCGTGCAGTCCTACGGCAGCAAGGCACTCGACGCCTCGCTCCTCATCCTCCCCCTCGTCGGCTTCCTCCCGGCGAGCGACGAGCGGATGGCATCGACGGTGCGCGCCATCGAGCGCGAGCTCGTGGTGGACGGCCTCGTCCGCCGGTACGACCCGGCCGAGGCGGACGACGGCCTGCCGGGTGACGAGGGCGCGTTCCTCATGTGCACCTTCTGGCTGGTCGACTGCCTCGAGCAGATGGGGCGCATCGACGAGGCCCATGACCTGTTCGAGCGGCTCCTCGACCTCCGCAACGACCTCGGTCTCCTCGCCGAGCAGTACGACACCAAGGCCGGCCGCCTCGTCGGCAACTACCCGCAGGCCTTCAGCCACGTGTCGCTCGTGCACTCGGCCCGCAACCTCGAGGGCGACGGCGAGGCCGTGCACCGCTGCTGAGCCAGGCCCGACCCCGGCTCGCCGGACGTGTTAGGCGCGCCTACCATCGGACCTCGTGGAGCAGCTCGAGGCGGGGCGGCGGGACCTGACAGGCGTCCGTCTGGCCTGCTCCCTCGCCGCCCACGGCGGCCGCCTGGCGCTCGCCACCACCGACGGCCCCGTCACGTACCACGAGCTCGACGGGCTCGTCCGCTCGGCGGCAGGGCGGCTGGGGCCGGTGCGCCGCCTGGTGCTGGTGGCGGCCGGCAACGAGGTGGAGCCCATCGTCTGGTACCTGGCGGCACTGGCCGGCGGGCATCCCGTCCTCCTCGCCGACGGCGGCGACCCCGGCCACGTGCGAACCCTCGTCGAGCACTACGACCCCGACGTGGTCGTCGAACGCGGCGAGGGCTCCTGGGAGGTGGAGGAGCGCCGGGACGGGACCGCCCACCACCTGCATCCCGACCTCGCCCTGCTCCTGTCCACCTCCGGCTCGACCGGGTCGCCGAAGCTCGTGCGCCTGTCCGCCGCCAACGTGCAGGCGAACGCCGAGTCGATCGTCGCCGCCCTCGGCGTCCGGCAGACGGACCTGGCTGCGACGACGCTCCCGCCCCACTACTCCTACGGCCTGTCGGTGGTGAACAGCCACCTCCTGGCCGGGGCCGGCCTGCTCCTGACCGACCGTTCCGTGGTCGACCGCTGCTTCTGGGAGCGGTTCCGGGCGGAGGGGGGGACCACCCTCGCCGGTGTCCCCCACACGTTCGACCTCCTGGACCGGGCGGGCTTCGCCACCGCGCCGCCCGTCCCCTCCCTCCGCGCCGTGACGGTGGCGGGCGGGCGCCTGCCACCGGACCAGGTGACCCGGTGGGCCGCGCAGGGCAGGCGGGACGGCTGGGACCTGTACGTCATGTACGGCCAGACGGAGGCGACGGCCAGGATGGCCGTGCTGCCGCCTGCGCTGGCGCTCGAGCACCCCGGCACGATCGGGCTGCCGGTGCCGGGGGGCTCCTTCGAGCTCGCGCCGCTCCCGGACCACGGGGACGGCGTCGGGGAGCTCGTGTACCGCGGACCCAACGTCATGCTCGGCTACGCCGAGGCCCCCGCCGACCTCGCGGAGGGCGCGACCACGGAGGCCCTCCGGACAGGCGACCTCGCCCGCCTGGACGCCGCTGGCATGTACGAGCTGGTCGGGCGGACCAGCCGGTTCGTCAAGATCTTCGGGCTGCGCATCGACCTCGACCGGCTGGAGGCGCTGCTCGCGTCGGCGGGCCGGCCGTCGATCTGCACGGGCGACGACGACTCCCTCTTCGTCGCCGTGCCCGCCGGCTGCGACCCCGACGCGGCGCGGGCGGCCGTCACCAGCCACCTCACGCTGCCGGAGCACCGGATCGTCACGTTCGCGCTCCCCGAGCTGCCCCGACGGTCGAACGGCAAGCCCGACCGAGGAACCGTGGCCGCCCACGGGGCCGGCCTCCGGACGGCTGCACTCGCAGCGGCACGACCTGCCGACGTCCGCGGCGTGCTGTCGTCGGCGCTGGGCCGGTCCGACCTCGCCGACGACGACACCTTCGTGAGCCTCGGTGGCGACTCGCTCTCCTACGTCGAGGTGTCGATCCGCCTCGAGGAGGTCCTCGGACACCTGCCGACGGGCTGGCACACGATGCCGATCGTGGAGCTCGAGCAGCAGCGCGCCGACCGGCCGGGCCGCAGGACGACCCAGGTCGAGATGAACGTGGTGCTGCGGGCCCTCGCCATCGTCACGGTCGTCGGCACCCACGCCGGCCTCCTCGACCGCCGCGGCGGGGCCCACGTCCTCCTCGCCGTCGCCGGCTTCAACGTCGCGAGGTTCCTGCTCGCACCTCGGGGCGGAGCGTCGCCGGTGCGCCCGATGCTGCGCAGCGTCGGGCGCATCGCCATCCCTGCGATGTGCTGGATCGGGGCGTTCCTGGCGCTGACCGACGACTACAGCATCCCGACCGCCCTCCTCCTCAACGACCACCTCGGCTCCCCCGTGTTCGACGAGCGCTGGCGGTACTGGTTCGTCGAGGCGCTCGTGCAGGTGATGCTGGTGCTGGCGCTCGCCTTCTCCGTGCCCGCCGTGCGCAGGGCCGACCGGCGCTGGCCCTTCGGCCTGCC
Source organism: uncultured Acidimicrobiales bacterium (assembly GCA_902805555.1). Taxonomy (GTDB): domain Bacteria; phylum Actinomycetota; class Acidimicrobiia; order Acidimicrobiales; family CADCSY01; genus CADCSY01. Next base: position 16,827 of record CADCSY010000074.1, read on the forward strand.
GTTCGCGCTCACGCTCCTGGCGCTGCCGCTGCGCTTCGAGGTGCTGCCGGTGCTCGAGGTCCGCCACCACACCGTCCAGCCCCAGACCACGCTCTGGCTGTTCCTGCTGGGCTGGGCAGCCGCCCGGGCCTCGTCCACCAGGCAGCGGGTCCTGGTCTCGGCGGTGGCGGTGCTCGTGACGCCGGGCTTCTTCTTCGACGACCCCCGCCGGGAGGCCCTGGTCGCCGGCGGGGTGCTGCTGCTCACGTGGGTCCCGACCATCCCGGTCCCCCGGCCGCTGCACCGCGTCATCGGCCCCCTCGCCGCCGCCTCGCTCCCGATCTACCTGACGCACTGGCACGTGTTCCCGGCCGTCGTGGCCCGCACCTCCCCGTTGGGAGGCGTGATCGCCAGCCTCGCCGTCGGGCTCGCCGTGCAGGCGCTGCTCGGGAGGCTCCTCGACCCTGCCGGCGTGGGGGCCGTCACGAAGGCGCGCCGGGGACGCCCTGCGACCGGCCCCGATGCGAGGGTGCTCGAGCGGCGCGACGAGGCGCCCGGCCCCGTCGGGCGCAGCGACGCCGGACCTGCCGTGGCGGCGTCCTCCGTCAGCGACCACCAAGCGCCCACCGGCGCCCTCGCCGGCAGCTCCCCGCCCTCCGCCCGGTCGTAGTCGGGACGGGTCCGCCCGACGCCATCAGGACGGCGGCGCGCCCGCGATCATGTCCCGATGGTCGACGTCCACGTGCTCACCACGGCCGACGTCCCCGACGGCCGCCTCGAGGAGGTCAGGGCGCTCCTCGACGCAGCCTTCGGCGACAGGTTCACGGAGGACGACTGGGAGCACTGCCTGGGCGGCACGCACGTCGTCCTCAGCGAGGACGGGACGGTGGCAGCCCACGCCGCCGTGGTGCCCCGGCTCCTCGAGGTCGGGGACGAGCCGGTGCGGACCGGCTACGTCGAAGGGGTGGCCACTGCGCCTGCGTGGGAAGGACGGGGGCTGGGTTCCCGCGCCATGTCGGCGCTCGCCAGCGTCATCCAGCGCGACTTCGACCTCGGGGCGCTGTCCACCGGCCGCCACCACTTCTACGAGCGCCTGGGGTGGGAGCGGTGGCGCGGCCCCACCTACGTGCGCCACCTCGCCGGCGTCCTCCGCTCGGCGGAGGATGACGACGGGGTGATGGTGCTGCGCTTCGGGAAGAGCCGCGAGATCGACCTGACCGCCGCACTCACCTGCCCGAGCCGTCCCGGCGACGACTGGTAGGGGACCTGGTCCGCCCTCCCGCTGTCGGCGTCAGACGACTCGCCGGGCCCGCCCCGGGTCCGGGGGACCCACCCGGTCGGGGTGGAGGATGGCGCCCAGGAGCTCGGCGCCGTCGACGAGGCGGGGCCCCGGCCTCACCACGTAGGCGTCCGCGTCCACCGCCCACACCTGGGCGCCGGCGGGCAGGCGACCGGCCGCCACGAGACCGCCTGCCATGTCGCCGGCGGCGTCCAGGTGGAACCCGCAGGGTGCGACGACGACCACCTCGGCGTCCGCGCCTGCGACCTCGTCCCAGGAGCGGCGACGGGAGTCCGCGCCGGGGTCGGCCAGCACCGGAGACCCACCGGCGGCGGCGACGAGGTCTGGCACCCAGTGCCCGGCGGAGAAGGCCGGGTCGGTCCACTCGAGGACCATCACCGGCGGCGCCGCTGCGCCCGTCACCCTGCGGTCGAGGTCGGCGAGGCGGTCGCGGAGGCCGGTGACCACCGACGCCGCCTCAGCGGTGGCGTCGAGCGCCGCGCCCACCGTCCCGATCGACCCCAGCACGTCGTCCAGCGTCGACGGGTCGAGGGTCACCACCTGGGCGCGACAACCGAGGTGGGCCAGCGCGGCCGCCACGTCGTCGACGGCGACCGCGCAGACCGCACAGAGGTCCTGGGTGAGGATGACGTCGGGGTCGAGCTCGGCCAGCGCCCCCTCGTCGAGGCGGTACAGGTCCTCGCCCTGCGCCATCCGTCCGGCGACCTCGGCGTCGATCTCACTCGGCGTCAGGCCCTCGGGCAGGGCCGACGTCGACACGATCCGACGGCTGCGGGCTGCCGGCGGGTGGTCGCACTCGAACGTGACGCCCACCAGGTCATCCCCCCGTCCCAGCGCGAAGACGATCTCCGTGGCGGAGGGGAGCAGCGAGACGATGCGCACGGTCAGCCGGCGGCGGCGAGGTCGGCCAGGTGGCCGGCGTCGTTGTAGCGGACGAGCTTCCAGGGCGGGACGCCGCGCGCCACCGTGGCCGACGGGTCGAGCGACCACTCGGTGATGCTCGTGTTGGGCTGGTGGGTGGCACCCGACCCGACGGACGGGGGGAGCCCGAGGAGGGCGACCAGGGAGGCCTCGATGATCCCGCCGTGGCAGACGACCACGATCGTCCGCCCCGCCAGGCTGCGGGCCACCTGGTGGAGCGTCGTCGCCGCCCGCACCTGGAACTCGGCGAAGCTCTCACCCCCGGGGGAGAGCGGCTCGTAGATGCTGAAGGTCCAGCCCTCGGGCCGGTAGGCCGCCTGGTACGCCTCCCAGGTCATCCCGTCGCACTCGCCGGGGCGCCGCTCCTCGAGGTCCTCGACCTGCTCGACCTGGAGGCCGCCGAGCGCCGGCGAGATGATCTCGGCCGTCTCACGGGCGCGGGGCATCGTGCTCGACAGCAGGACGTCGGCCCGCAGCTCGGCGGTGCGCGCAAGCCGGTCCCGCAGCGCCTCGGCCTGCCGAACGCCCACCGGGCTCAGCCCTGAGCACGTCTTCGGCCCCCCGATGAGGCCGTCCACCGTCACCTTGGACTCGCCGTGCCTGATGAGCACGAGGCGCGTGAGGGCAGGTGCAGGATCGGGGGCCATGGGCGTCGACCCTAGAGGCCGGTCCCGCCGCAGGCCCGCTCACGGCGGGCGAGCCGCTCGGACCCGCCGCTGGCTCAGGTCAGGACCTCGACGAAGCGCTCGAGCTGGCGGAGGTTCCGGCACTCGTACACGCCGTCGCAGTGGGTCGCGTACTCGCCGACGATCGAGTCGCCGGTGTCCCAGTACGAGCGGGGCTCGGGGTTCAGCCAGTAGACGTGGCGGGCCTTGTGGCGCAGCTCCTTGATGACCCACGACTGCGACGAGTGGTAGTTGTTCCGGGCGTCGCCCAGCAGGAGCACGGTGGTGCGGGGGCCGACCTCGTGGCCGTACCTCTCGTGGAACACCTCGAGGGCGTGGCCGTAGTCGGAGTGGCCGTCGACCCAGACCACGTCCGCCTCGGTGTTGACCCGGTGCACGGCCTGGTTGATGTCCTCCTCGCCCTCGAAGAAGCTCGTCACCTCGTCGAGGCCGTCGATGAAGACGAAGGCCCGCACCTTCGAGAACTGGCCGCTGATGGCGTAGACCAGCTGGAGCGTGAAGCGGGCGAAGGCGGCGACCGAGCCAGAGATGTCGGCGACCACGAAGATCTCCGGCTTGGCCGGGCGCGGGTACTTGAACTTCGGCTCGGCCGGGACCCCGCCGTAGCTGAGGGAGTGGCGCACGGTGCTGCGGAAGTCGAGGCTCCCCTTGCGCCCGTGGCGGCGCTTGCGGGCCAGGCGGACGGCGAGCTTCCGGGTGAGCGGCTGCAGCGCCTTCTTGAGGTTCGTCATCTCCTCCCTGCTGGCGTGCATGAAGTCGACGTCCTCCGGCAGCGGCTTGCGCAGCGTGCGGGCCATGGCGTCGACGCCGCGGTCGGCCACGAGGCGGCGGCGGATCTCGGCCTCGACCTCCTGCTTGATGTGGGTGGAGCGGATCTCGGCCTCGTCGCGCTCGAGGCGCTCCTCGAGCGGGGTGAGCTCGCCCCCCGCCTGCTCGCGCGCCGCCTCCATCATGCGCTCGACGACCCCGTCGAGGTCGAGGTTCCGCAGCGTCCGGTAGAGGTAGTAGGTGCCGCCGACGGGCCGCCCCGGCTCCATGCCGGCGAAGCGCTTGACCGCCTGGCGGGCGACGGCGCGCATCATCGCCTCGTCGGCGTTGAGCATCGCCTTGTAGAGCATCTCGGCCAGCTCCTCGGGGGTGAGGGCCTCCATGCCCCCGCCGCCCTCACCGGACGTGCCGTCCTGCTCGCCCTCGCCCGACTGGAGCTCGTCCATGAGCTGCTGCAGCTCGGCGTCGGCGTTGCTGTCGCCGATCGTGTACTCCCGCCCCCGCATCGAGAAGTAGACCTCGAAGACGGTCTCGAACGCCTTCCAGTGAGCGGCGCTCTTGACGAGGGTGGCGGCCAGCGCGTACTTGAACGCCTCGCGGTCCTCGAGCGGGATGTGCTTGATCGCCTCCATCGCGTCGAGGTCCTCGGTGAGGCTGACCGGCAGGCCGGCCCGACGCAGCTCCTGGATGAACCCGGCGAGGAGGTCGATCATCGCAAGGCCGCGCTCACTTGGCGCCGGCCGTGGCCAGCTCCTTGGTCGCCTTGGCGATGTCGGACTTGTACTTGAGCAGGATGTGGAGCGTCTCGGTGGCCTGCTGGGCGTCGATCGTCTCGATGCCGAGCAGCACGAGGGTGCGGGCCCAGTCCAGGGTCTCCGACACCGACGGGCTCTTCTTCAGCTCGATGGTGCGGATCGAGCGCACGATGCGGGCGATCTGGTCGGCGAGGTGCTCGGACACGCCCTCGACCTTGGTGAGCACGATCTCCTTCTCGCGGTCGAGGTCCGGGTAGTCGATGTGGAGGAACAGGCAGCGGCGCTTCAGGGCCTCGGAGAGCTCCCTCGTGTTGTTCGAGGTGAGGAACACCATGGGGATCTGGCTGGCGCTGATCGTGCCGAGCTCGGGGATCGACACCTGGTAGTCGGAGAGGATCTCGAGCAGGAGCGCCTCGGTCTCCACCTCGACGCGGTCGACCTCGTCGATCAGGAGCACCACCGGGTCGGGGGCGCGGATGGCCTCGAGCAGCGGTCGGGTCAGGAGGAACTCGTCGGAGAAGATGTCGTCGGACAGCTCCTTCCACGTCCCGTCGGCCTGGGCCTCGCCGCTGTTGCCGGTGTTGCGCTCGGTCTGGATGCGCAGCAGCTGCTTCTTGTAGTTCCACTCGTAGAGGGCCTTGCTCTCGTCGAGGCCCTCGTAGCACTGGAGCCGGATGAGCCGGCTCCCGGTGATCTCCGCCACCGACTTCGCCAGCTGGGTCTTGCCGGTGCCGGCGGGACCCTCGACCAGGATCGGCTTCTGCAACCGGTCGGCCAGGTACACGACACCGGCGATGCCCTCGTCGCTCAGGTAGTTGACGTCGGACAGGGCTGTGCGCACCGCGGGCACCGAGTCGAAGCGGAAGGCCATCCGCCGACGTTACCCGAGCCCTTGACCGCCCGGTCAGGTCCGCGGGCACCCGGGCCCTCCTACACTCGCTGCCCCCGACCCCCACTCGCTGCCCCCGACCCCGCCCGGACCGGCCTCAGGGGGAACGACGAGCCGAGGAGCCCACGTGCAACGGATGTCGACGCTGTTCCTGCGCACCCTGCGGGACGACCCGGCCGACGCCGAGGTCCCGAGCCACCGCCTCCTCGTCCGGGCCGGCTACATCCGCCGCATCGCGCCCGGGGTCTACTCGTGGCTCCCCCTGGGCGTGCGCACGCTCGGGCGGGTCAGCCGGATCGTGCGCCAGGAGATGGACCGCATGGGCGGCCAGGAGGTCCTGTTCCCGGCGCTCGTCCCCCGGGACCTCTACGAGACGAGCGGGCGGTGGACCGAGTACGGGGACCTGCTGTTCCGGCTCCAGGACCGGCGCGGCGCCGACTACCTCCTCGCCCCCACCCACGAGGAGCTGTTCACCACGATGGTCAAGGGGGAGCTCTCCTCGTACAAGGACCTCCCCGTCACCCTCTACCAGGTGCAGACGAAGTACCGGGACGAGGCCCGCCCCCGGGCAGGCATCCTCCGGGGCCGGGAGTTCGTGATGAAGGACAGCTACTCCTTCGACCTCGACGACGAGGGCCTCCAGCGCAGCTACGACGCCCACCGGGCCGCCTACGTCCGGATCTTCACCCGCCTGGGCCTCGACCACCGGATCGTCGCCGCGGTGAGCGGGGCGATGGGCGGGAGCGCATCAGAGGAGTTCCTCGCGCCCGCGGTCAACGGTGAGGACACGTTCGTGCAGTGCACCTCGTGCGACTACGCGGCCAACACCGAGGCGGCCGAGGTGCAGGCGGCGCCCGAGCAGGACCCCTCGACCCGACCGCCGCTGCAGGTGCTCGACACGCCCGGCACCCCCACCATCGAGACCCTGGTGGCGGTGCTGCGGGAGCAGGGCCACGACCTCGACGCCTCCCAGACGCTGAAGAACGTCGTGGTCACCCTCCGCTCGCCCGGCGGCGCCGAGGAGCTGCTCGTGGTCGGGGTGCCCGGGGACCGCGACGTCGACCTCAAGCGGCTCGGGGCCAACGTCGAGCCCGCCGAGGTCGTCCCCTTCGACGACTTCGCCGGCCACCCCGGGCTGGTCCGGGGCTACATCGGCCCCCAGGTGCTGGCCGACCTCGGCATCCGCTACCTCGTCGACCCGCTCGTCGTGCGAGGGAGCGCCTGGGCGACGGGCGCGAACCAGGAGGGTCGCCACGCCGTCGGGGTGGTCATGGGCAGGGACTTCGAGCCCGCCGGCACCATCCCTGCAGCCGAGGTGCGAGACGGCGACCCCTGCCCCCGGTGCGGCTCGGCGCTCTCCGTGGACCGCGGGATCGAGATCGGCCACATCTTCCAGCTCGGGAAGAAGTACGCGAACGCCTTCTCGCTCGACGTCCTCGGTCCCGACGGCAAGCCGGTGCGGGTGACGATGGGCTCCTACGGCATCGGCGTCAGCCGCGCCGTCGCCGCCATCGCCGAGCAGTGCAACGACGAGAAGGGCCTCGTCTGGCCCCGGGGCGTGGCCCCGTTCGACGTCCACGTCGTGGCCGTGGGCAAGGGCGACGACCAGCGGGTGGCGGCCGAGCGGCTCGCCCTCGAGCTCGAGGAGGCCGGCCTCGACGTCCTGCTCGACGACCGGGGCGGCTCACCCGGCGTCTCCTTCAAGGACGCCGAGCTCCTCGGCGTCCCGAGCATCCTCGTCGTCGGCCGCTCCCTGGCCGAAGGCACCGTCGAGCTCCGCGACCGCCGGGCCGGCACGAGCACCGACGTCGCCCTCGCCGACGCCGTCACCGCGGTCCTCGCCGACGTCAGAGGCTGACCCCCCGCCCCCACACGCCGTTCTGGCGGCTGGATCGCCGCCCGGAGGCCGGGTCTGGCCGCCAGCTCGGGTGGGGCGGAGGGCCCACGCCGTTCTGGCGGCTCGATCGCCCCCCGGAGGCCGGGTCTGGCCGCCGGAAGGAGGGGGTGGGTGCCGTCAGACGACGATGTGGCCGTCGCCTCGCACGACGTACTTCTCTGTGGTGAGCTGGCGCAGGCCCATCGGCCCCCTGGCGTGGAGCTTCTGGGTGCTGATGCCGATCTCCGCGCCGAAGCCGAAGCGCTCGCCGTCGACGAAGCGGGTCGACGCGTTGACGACGACCGCAGCGGCATCGACCTCCCTCGTGAAGCGGTCGGCGGCGGCGAGGTCCCGGGTGACGATGGCCTCGGTGTGGCCCGAGCCGTGGGCGTTGACCCACTCGATCGCTGCGTCGAGGTCGCCGACGACGGCGACGCTCATCTTGAGGTCGAGGAACTCGGTGTCGAAGTCGGCCTCCTGCGCCTCGGCGATCGAGGGCGCGAGCGCCCGGCTGGCGGCGTCGCCGACGAGCTCGACGCCGTCGAGCGCCCTCGCCACCTCCGGCAGGAACGCAGCCGCGACCGACTGGTGCACCACGAGCGACTCGGCCGCGTTGCACACGCTCGGCCGCTGGGTCTTCGCGTTGACGACGATGTCCCTGGCGACCCCGAGGTCGGCGTGCTCGTCGACGTAGACGTGGCAGTTGCCGTCGCCGTCGATCACGTAGGGCACGGTCGCGCTCTCGAGGATGGCGTCGATGAGCGAGCGGCCGCCCCGGGGGATGAGGACGTCGATGAGGCCCCGCAGCCGCATGAACTCGACCGCCGACTCCCGGCTCGTGTCCTCCACCAGCAGCAGCCCGTCCTCGGGGAGGCCGGCCTTCGCCATTCCCTGCCGCAGCACGGCGGCGATCGCCATGTTCGAGGTGACGGCGCCGCTGCTGCCACGGAGGAACGCGGCGTTGCCCGACTTGAGGCACAGGCCGAAGGCGTCGCTGGTGACGTTCGGCCGGTTCTCGTAGATGATCCCGACCACGCCGAGCGGCACCCGCACCTTGGTGATGCGCAAGCCGTTCGGCCGGGTCCAGCCGGCGACGACCTCCCCCACGGGGTCGGACAGCCCGGCGACCTGGCGAAGCCCGGCGGCCATCGCCTCGACCCGGCCGGCGTCGAGGCGGAGGCGGTCGACGACGGTCGGGAGCGCGTCGGCCCGGGTCGCCCGGGCGACGTCCATCGCGTTGGCCGCGAGGATCTCGGGCGTCGCCGCCACCAGCAGGTCCGCCGCCGCCAGGAGGGCGGCGTCCCTCGCGCCCGTCGTCGTGGTGGCGAGCAGCCGGGCGGCCGCCTGGGCGCGGCGTCCGAGGTCGGCGAGGGGCGCGGTCGGCATCGCCGCAGTCTACGGATCGGGCCCTCCCTCCCGTCCCGGCGCCGGCAGGCACACTGGAGCGTGCCCAGCGCCTCCCCCGCCCGGCCGAAGCGGTGAGCGAGGCGTTCGCCGGCGCCGTCGGCCGCTTCCTCGACGAGGTCACGCCGGTGGTCGAGGGCCTCGGTTCCGAGGCACCCGCCGTGCCGGCGGACCGGCTCTCCGGTGACGTGGCCCTCGAGGCCTTCGACCTCGCCTGCGCCCTCATCGACGCCGACGGCCACCACAGCGACCACGAGCTCCAGGCCCTCATCACCACCTTCGGGCCGCGGCTCGAGACCACGATCGGCCGGGCCACCCCGTCCGAGCTGCGCACCACCGGCTTCGTGACGGGGAGGCGCAGGTGGGTGGACAGCCCCTCCGCACTGTTCGACCTGCTGGTGGCGGCCGACCGGCGGGACGCAACCGCCGCGTCGTGGACCTACTACGAGCGGGCGATGGCCGTGGCCCACGAGGTGGCAGCGCTCGACGCCCACGTCGCACGGCTCGAGCTCGTCGGCCTCGAGCGCCTGCGGTCCACGCTGCTGCAGGCCATGGCCGCCAACGGGATCTCCCGTCCGGGCGCCGGGACCCCCGCCTCGGGCGCAGCCGCCGGGAACCGGGCTGCCCGCCGCGGCGCTCCCGCCCCGGCAGCGGGGACCGGCGCCGGTCCTGACACCGCGACCGACCTCCCTGCGGCCCGACCGCTCGAGGAGCTGTACGCCGAGCTCGATGCGCTCATCGGGCTGGACCTCGTGAAGGCGGAGGTCAAGCTGGTGGCCGACCTGCTCGTCGTGCAGCGGATGCGGACCGAGCGGGGCCTCCCCGTCGCGGCCGGCAGCCGGCACCTGGTCTTCACCGGCAACCCGGGCACCGGCAAGACCACCGTCGCCCGCCTCCTGGCCGAGATCTACCGGACCCTCGGCGTGGTCGCGCGGGGGCACCTGGTGGAGACCGACCGGGGCGGGCTCGTGGCCGGGTACGTGGGGCAGACCGCGACGAAGGTCAAGGACGTGTTCGCCTCCGCCCTCGGCGGGGTCCTCCTCATCGACGAGGCGTACGCGCTGGCCCGGGGGGGCGAGCGGGACTTCGGCGCCGAGGCGATCGACACCCTCGTCAAGCTGGTCGAGGACCACCGGGACGAGATCGTGGTGATCCTCGCCGGGTACCCGGCCGAGATGGCCGTCCTCGTCGCGTCGAACCCGGGCATCGAGAGCCGCTTCCCCCGCACGATCCACTTCCCCGACTACACCGACGACGAGCTGGTCGCCATCTTCGAGGCGCTGTGCCGGAAGGAGCGCTACGAGCCCGACGAGGGAGCCCGCGCGGCCGTGCGGGAACGGTTCGCCGCGTCGGCCCGGGGCCCTGGCTTCGGCAACGGGCGTCTGGCCAGGAACCTCTTCGAGGCGAGCATCGCCGCACAGGCGTCACGGGTGGTCCGCATCGGGCAGCCGACCGACGCCCAGCTCATCGGCCTCACCGCCGAGGACGTCGCCGCCGCCGCCGCACGCATCTGACGGACCGGGCGCCGGCCGGTCCTAGGCTGCTCGGACCTTGGCCGTCGAACGTCACGCCGGAGCGGTCGCCGTCAGGGCGCTGCGCTCGCCCGCCGCCATCGGCCTCGGGGTGGCCGGCGCCGGCATCGTCGCCGTCGCCGGCCTGCCCCTCCTCGCCGCCGCCGGCGCCGGGGTGGCCGGCTACGCGATCGGGGCCGTGCTCGCCACGGCGCTCCGTGGCGGGAGGCGGTCCGGGGGGCGGCGGGCCGGCCCGGGCCGGGAGCGCATCGACCCCTTCACCCTCGGCGAGCCCTGGCGGCTCCGGGTCAGGGAGGCGCTGAACGCCCGCAGCCGCTACGTGACGGCCGTCGAGCGCACGCCCGACGGCCCGCTGCGGGAGCGCCTCGTGGACATCGGCAGCCGCATCGACGCAGGCGTCGAGGAGTGCTGGCGCATCGCCAACCAGGGCAACGCGCTCGGGAAGGGGCTGCGGTCCCTGGACCCCCGACAGGCTCGTGCCTCACTGGCTGCCGCGGAGGCCGAGGCGGGGGGCGGGGCCGACGCCGACCCACGGGTGGCGGCGCTGCGGGCCCAGGTCGCATCAGCCGAGAGGATGGCCGCCACCGCAGCCGACGCCGACGACCGGCTGCGGCTGCTCTCCGCCCGCCTCGAGGAGTCCGCCGCCCGTGCCGTCGAGCTCTCGCTCGGTGCGGGGACCGACGCCGACGTCGCCGGGCTCGGCTCCGAGGTGGACGAGGTGGTCGACCAGCTCGAGTCGCTGCGCCTCGCCCTGGGCGAGGTCGCAGGTTGAGCGACGTCCCGGACCTCGACCGGGCGCCCGACCTGCACGAGTCGCTCGACGCCTCCGTCGCGCTCGGCGAGGTCGCCCCGACGGACCCGGCGGTCGACGCGGCCGAGGAGGCCGCGCTCCCCTCCGTCGCCGCGCCTGGGCTCGTCCGGGCCAGCCTCCTCGTCGCCGTCGGCACGGCCCTCTCCCGGCTCACCGGGTTCGCACGCCTCGCAGCCACCGCCTACGCGATCGGCTTCGAGCGGCTGACCGACACGTACACGCTGGCCAACACCACCCCGAACATCGTCTACGAGCTCCTGCTCGGAGGCGTGCTCTCGGCGACCCTCGTCCCGATCTTCGTGCAGCAGCACGAGGAGGAAGACGACGAGGGCACCTCCGCCGTCGTGACGGTGGCCATCGCCCTGCTCGTGGCGGTGTGCGTGGTGGCGTTCCTCGCCGCCCCGCTCATCGTGCGGCTCTACACCGTGGGGGTGGAGGGCGAGGTCGCCGCCGACCAGCAGGAGGTGGCGACCGACCTCCTCCGGCTCTTCGTGCCGCAGATCCTGTTCTTCGGCCTCACCGCGCTCGGCACCGCCCTGCTCAACGCCCGCCGGCGCTTCGCCACGCCCGCCTTCGCCCCCACCCTGAACAACGTGGCGGTCACGGCGATGCTGCTCGCCCTCCCCCGGCTGGCCGGGGGGACGCCCACCCTGGAGCAGGTGAGGGACGACCCGGTCCTGCTGCTCACGCTCGGCCTCGGCACGACCGCCGGCATCATCCTGATGACGGTCGCCCTCCTCCCCGCCCTCAGACGCCACCACGTGCGCCTCCGCTGGAACCTCGACTTCCGGCACCCGGCTGTCCGCAGCGTCGGCCGCCTCACCGGCTGGACGCTCGGCTACGTGCTGACGAACCAGCTCTCGCTGCTCGTCGTGCTGATCCTGGCGAACCGGGAGCAGGGCGGCGTGTCCGCCTACACCGGCGCGTTCATCTTCTTCCAGCTGCCGCACGCGCTGGTGGCGGTGTCGCTGATGACCACGCTCGTCCCCGAGCTCGCCTCGGCGGCGCAGCGACGGGACCACCGCACCTACCGGGACCGCTTCTCCACCGGGGTGCGGCTGATGGCGCTCGTCATCCTGCCCGCTGCGACCGGGTACGTGGTGCTGGCCCGGCCCATCGTGTCGGCGTTGCTCGAACGGGGGGCGCTCAGCGTCGACTCCGCCGTCCTGACGGCCGACACCCTGGCTGCGTTCGCCGCGGGGCTCTTCGGGTTCTCCATCTACCTCTTCGCGCTGCGGGGCTTCTACGCCCTGCGGGACACGAGGACGCCGTTCCTCCTCAACGTCGGCCAGAACGTCCTCAACGGGCTGCTCGCCCTCATCCTCGTCGGGCCCTTCGGCATCCCCGGCCTGGCCGGTGCGTACGCCGTCGCGTACACCGTCGCAGCGGTGGTCGCCCTGGTGGTGCTGCAGCGGCGTGTCGGGTCGCTCGACGGTCGGCGGGTGGCTCGCTCCATCGCCAGGGTCGCCGCCGCCTGCGTGGCGATGGGGGTCGCCGTGGCGCTGGTCGCCCGGTCGGTCGGGGACCCGGACGGCGTCGGCGCGATCGTGCGCACCGGCGCCGGCGTCGCCGTCGGGGCTGTCGTCTTCGGTCTCGCCGTGGTGCTGCTCAAGGTCGAGGAGGTCGCTCCGCTCGTGGCGCGGCTGCGACGGAGCACCGGGGGTCCCGGCCCGGCGTAGCCTGTCCGCATGCTGAAGCTGCTCCGACGCACCTGGCGCTACCTCACCGCCGCCCTCGGCGGGAAGCTGACGGAGGCCGCCGACCCGAAGGTCCAGCTCGAGCAGGCGATCATGGAGGCCCAGGACCAGCACCGCCGGCTCAAGGAGCAGGCGGCGAACGTCATCGCCGGGCAGAAGCAGACCGAGCTCCGGCTGAACCGGGCCATGACCGAGCTCGAGAAGGTGAGCTCGTCGGCCCAGCAAGCCGTGATGATGATCGCCGAGGCCGAGGGGGCGGGCGACACCAAGAAGGCGGCGGAGTACACGACCGCAGCGGAGAGCTTCGCCAACCGCCTCATCGCCGTCGAGCGGGAGGTCGAGGAGCTCAAGGCCACCCACCTCGCGAGCGCCCAGGCGGCCGACCAGGCCAAGGCGGCGGTGACGCAGAACGCCAGCGTCCTCCAGAAGCGCCTCTCCGAGCGCCAGAAGCTCCTGAGCCAGCTCGACCAGGCGAAGATGCAGGAGCAGATGAACCGGGCGATGGCCTCGCTCAACGAGACCGTGGGCCAGGACGTGCCCACCTTCACCGAGGTGCAGGACAAGATCGAGGCCCGCTACGCCAAGGCGAAGGGCATGGCCGAGCTCAACGCCGACTCCGTGGAAGGGCGCATGCTCGAGGTGGAGCAGGCGGCCATGAACACCGAGGCCCAGGCCCGCCTGGCCGAGATCCGCTCGAAGCTCGGCATCACCTCCGGCGCCGCGGCGCCGGAGGTGGGGCCGTCCGAGGGCTGAGCTACAGCGCCACCGGCAGGCGCTGCAGCCCCCGCAAGGTGATGGTCGGGTTCCACTCGACCTCGTCCGCCGCCAGCTCGAGCCGCGGGAAGCGGGTCACGAGCGAGGAGAGCGCGATCTGGCCCTCGAGCCTCGCCAGCGCCGCACCCAGGCAGAAGTGCGGCCCGCTGCTGAACGCGAGGTGCCGGTTGTCCTCCCGCCCCAGGTCGAGCCGGGTCGGGTCGGCGAAGGCGGCGGGGTCCCGGTTGGCGGCGGCGAGGAGGATCGTGACCCTGTCGCCGGCGGGGATGTCGACGCCCCCCACCTCGGTGTCCTCGAGTGCGGCCCGGCCGGTGAGGTGCACCGGGCTGTCGTAGCGGAGGAGCTCCTCCACCGCCGTCTTCGCCAGGCCGGCGTCCTCGCGGAACCGGTCGAGCTCGTGGGGGTTGCGGAGCAGGGCCAGCGTCCCGTTGCCGATCAGGTTGGTCGTCGTCTCGTGACCGGCGATCAGCAGGAGGATGCAGTTGGCCACGAGCTCGTCGGCCGCCAGGCGGTCACCGCCGTCCTCGATGGCCACCAGCGCCGAGACGAGGTCGGCCTGCGGTCGCTGCCGTCGCTCCTCGGACAGCTCGTTGAAGTACTCCATGAACTCGAGGCCGGCGATCGTCGCCCGCTCCGCCACATCGGGTGCCATCTCGGGGTCGACCGTGTGGGCGAGCGCCTCCGACCAGGAGCGGAACCGGTCGTGGTCCTCCGCCGGCACCCCGAGCATCTCGGCGATGACGGCGACGGGGAGGGGGCGGCCGAGACCGGTGATGACGTCGAGCTCTCCCGCCGCCTCCGCCTCGTCGAGCAGCTGGTCGACGAGCTCGACGATGCGGGGCCGGAGCTCCTCGACGACGCGGGGCGTGAAGGCACGGCTCACGAGGCCGCGGAGGCGGGTGTGGTCGGGAGCGTCGCTGAAGAGCATGAGCTTCGAGAGGTACTGCTGGAGGAGCGACGGCTCGTCGGCCGAGCCGATGTCGCGCTGGGACGAGCTCATGGTCGGGTTGCGCAGCACCGCAGAGCAGTCCTCGTAGCGGGTCAGCAGCCACCGCCCGCCCTCCATCTCGTGCACCGGGTCCTCCTGCCGGAGCCGGTCGTACACCGGGTACGGGTCGGGGGGGACCCCGTCCAGCAGGTCGAACGTGGTCAGGTCCTGGGTCATCTGGTGCTCCTCCATCGAGCTCGTGTCGTGCTGGTCAGTGGGCTGTTCGTCGACCCGGCGCAGAGTTGGGCCGGGTCGCAGGATCTGGGTCGTGGGTCCGGGGCGCGGGGTGCGGCTGGGTCGGCGGGTGGTGCCGGCGTGCGCACCGCGCTCGTGCTCAGGCGCGTGCTCGGTCGGGACGGCGGTGCAGCGTCAGGTCGGCTCACCGAGCATCGGGTGGCGCGCCCCCTCCTCCGCCCCGTCGGCCACCAGGCGGAGGGGGTTCGCCTGGGCGGGCTGGCTCGGCTCCAGGGTCGACATGCCCGACCACAGCAGGCTGGTGACGTACTCGACCAGGCGGGCCCTCGGCATGGGGCGTCGGTCGATCCACCAGTCGCCTGCGGCGTGGACCATGCCGACGATCCCGTAGGCCCACGGCTCCGCTGCCCCCGAGTCCAGCCCCGTTGCCCGCAGCTGCTCGCCGAGGACGATCGCCACGTCCTGGCTGACGTGCTGGAGGAAGCTGCTCACATCGCCGGGGCGGCGCGACGCCGAGCCCCGCAGCAGGAAGCGGTACACCTCCGGGTCACGCTCGAGGAAGGCGACGAAGGTGTCGACCGCCGCCACCAGGACGTCACGGGGCGGGAGCGGGCTGGCCAGCGCCTGTTGCAGCTCTGCCCGCAGGTTCGACGCGAACCCCTCCGCCACCGCCGCCGCCAGCCCGTCACGGTCGCCGAAGTGGCGGTAGATGATGGGACGGCTGACGCCGGCGCGGGCTGCGACGTGCTCCATCGACGTGCCCGTGCCCCGCTCGCGGATCACCTCGAGCGCGAGCTCGAGCAGCTCCGCACGCCGGGCGTCCCGCCGCCGGCCGGTCTGCACCTTCCGCTCGCCCGTCATGTTACACACTGTAACAGTTACGCACCGTAACCCGCAAGGGTCGGGCTCACCTCGGCGGGCGCGGGGCGGGTCAGGGGAGGACGACGAGGTCGTCGCGGTGGACGACCTCGTGGGGCAGCCCCTCCCCCAGCTCCGACGTGCGGCGACCGGCCACCGCCCGGAGCTGGCCAGCGCTGAGCTGCACCAGGCCCTTGGCGAACGCCCGGCCGTCGGGGCCTGCCACCTCCACCGCGTCCCCCACGGCGAAGGACCCCCGTGCCTCGACCACCCCGGCCGGGAGCAGCGAGACGTTGCGCTCGACCAGCGCCCTGCGGGCCCCTGCGTCCACGACGACCGTCCCCGACGACCCCACCGCGAAGGCGATCCAGAGCTTGCGGGCGCCGAGCCGCTTGGCTCGGGGGCGCACGATCGTGCCCACCCCGGCGTCCCCTGCGACCGCCCCGGCCAGGACGTCGCCACGGTCGGCGGCGGCGATCACCGTCCGCACGCCAGACCAGGCTGCGATCTTGGCGGCCGCCAGCTTCGAGGCCATGCCCCCGCTCCCCCGGGCCGTTCCCGCGCCGCCCGCCGCCGCCTCGAGCGAGGCGTCGACCTCGAGGATCTCGGCGATGAGGCTGGCGCCGGCGTCGAGCCGGGGGTCGGCGGTGAGCACCCCTGCGGTGTCGGTGAGCAGGACGAGGACGTCGGCGGCCAGGAGGTGGGCCACCAGGGCGGCGATGCGGTCGTTGTCACCGAAGCGGATCTCGTCGTCGGCCAGCGCGTCGTTCTCGTTCACCACGGGGACGACCCCGAGGGCGAGCAGCCGCTGGAGGGTGGAGCGGGCGTGGAGGTACTGCTGGCGCACCATGAAGTCGAGCGGGGCGATGAGGACCTGGCCGCACACCACCCCGTGGCTGCCGAACACCTCGTCGTAGACGCGCATCAGACGGCTCTGGCCGACGGCGGAGATCGCCTGCAGCGTGGCCGTGTCACGAGCCTGGGCCCGTGTCATCCCCAGGGCGGGCAGGCCCGCCGAGATCGCACCGCTCGTCACGACCACCACCTGGTGGCCGACCGCTCGCAGCTCGACCACCTCGGCGCAGAGCTTCGCCACCCTGGTCACGTCGATGGCGCCGTCCGTCCCGGTCACCGACGAGGTCCCGATCTTGACGACGACGACCGACAACGTCAGTCCTCGTACTCGAAGGTGAGGCCGCCGATGCGAACGGTGTCACCTTCCTGGGCGCCGGCCCTCGCCAGGGCGCGGTCGACACCGATGCGGCGCAGCCGCTCCTGGACGAACTGCATGGCCTCGACGTTGGTGAGGTCGCTGACGGCGACCGCTCGCTCCGCCTGGCGACCCACGACGACGAACCCGCCGCCCTCCCGCTCGACCCGGAAGCCCTCGGCCCCCGGCCGGAGCACGACGAAGCCCTCAGGGACCGGCTGCTCGTCGCGCGAGGTCCTCACCAGCTCGGCCATCCTGGCCACGAGCTCGCGCACGCCCTCCCCCGTCACGGCCGACACGGTGGGCCCGTCCCAGCCCTGGACCGCGAGCTCACCGCCCTGCTGGAGGAGGTCGGCCTTCGAGCCGACGACGATGCGCGGGCGTCCGCCCAGCTCGGGCTGGTGCTGCACGAGCTCGTGGAGGAGCACCCGCTCCTGCTCCTCGGGGGGGATGCCCTCCACGGAGCCGAGGTCGATGAGGACGACGAGCGCGCGGGCCCGCTCGATGTGGCGGAGGAACTGGAGCCCGAGGCCCCTCCCCTCGCTCGCCCCCTCGATGAGACCGGGGATGTCGGCGACGACCAGCTCGGTGTCGCCGTAGCGGACGACCCCGAGGTTGGGCACCAGGGTGGTGAAGGGGTAGTCGGCGATCTTGGGCCGGGCCGCCGAGATGGCGGCGATGAGGGTGCTCTTGCCGGCGTTCGGCAGCCCGACGAGGGCGACGTCGGCCATCAGCTTCAGCTCGAGCCGCAGCCAGCGCTCCTCGCCCTTCTCGCCCTGCTCGGCCCAGCTCGGCGCCCGCCTCGAGTTCGAGAGGAACCGGGCGTTGCCCTTGCCGCCCCGCCCTCCTGCGGCCACCAGGAACCGGTCGCCGTCGCTGACCAGGTCGGCGAGCACGGTGCCGTCCCCGTCCTTCACGATGGTCCCCTCGGGCACCGAGACGATCGTGTCCGCTCCCGACCTGCCGTGCGCCTTCTTCGACGTGCCGTGGGTGCCGTCCTCGGCCCGCCGGTGCGGGTGGTCACGGAAGGCGAGGAGCGAGGGGACGTTGTGGTCGGCCACCAGCCAGACGTCCCCGCCGTCGCCGCCGTCGCCCCCGTCCGGCCCACCCTTCGCCACGTGGGCCTCACGGCGGAACGAGACGGCGCCGGCGCCGCCGTCGCCGCCCTTGACGTGGAGGCCGCTCTCGTCGACGAAGGCGGGCATGGGTCGGTCAGCCTAGGTGCCGGTCGGGCCGTCCTCGGGGTGAGGGGCCTGGAGGAGCAGCACGGCGACGTCGTCCTCGATCGGCCCCCCGTTGGCGTCGGTGACGAACTCGAGCAGGCGGTCGAGCGTCTTCTCGTCGGGTCGGCCCTCCGCCGACAGCACAGCGAAGCGTCGCGCCACCTCCTCGAGGCCGACCCGCTGGGTCGAACCGGGGGCCCGCCGCCCCTCGAAGAGCCCGTCGGTGCACAGCAGCAGCGACCACCCGGCCTCGAGGAGGACCGTGGTCGGTGGCCGGAGCGTCACCCCGTCCCCCAGGCCGACGGGCGGGCCGCTCTCGACGACGAGCACCTCGACCCGCCCGTCCCCGTGGCGGAGGAGCGGCGGCGGGTGACCTGCGCTGCGGAGGGTGACCGACTCGAAGCCCGGGTCGATCGTCCCCGTCGAGAGCGTGACGAAGAGCTCGGCGTCGAGGTGGGCGCTCGCCACCACCCGCTCGAGCCCGTCGATCCAGTGGGCCGAGCCCTCCTGGGTGAGCGCCAGCGCCCGCCACGCCGCCCGCAGCGAGGCGCCGACGGCGGCCGGGACGGGACCGTGCCCGGCGACGTCACCGATGAGGAAGGCGAGGGACCCGTCCGGTGTGCGGGTCAGGTCGAAGAGGTCCCCGCCGAGCAGCAACCGGTCCTCGCCCGGCAGGTAGCGGCTCTCGACGCTGATGCCGAGCACCGCCGGGTCGAGGGCGGGGAGGAGCCCGACCTGCAGGCTCTCGCTCAGCACGGCCGCCTGCGCCGCCAGCGCGCCGAGGCGCGCCTCGCTGAGCGAGCTCTCGGCAGCCGAGCGGAGGTGGGCGGCGAGGGCGGAGCGGAGCCGGATCTCCCGGCTGGCGGCCCCGGCCAGGGCGTCGACCACCCGCACGTCCTGCGACGACCACGTGCGCGGCGCCGTGTCGACGACGCAGAGCGACCCGAGGACCTCACCGTCCGCCGACCGGACCGGGGAACCCGCCCAGGCGCCGATGCCGAGCGTGACGACCGATCGGTACCGTCGCACCCGCTCGTCCTCGGCTGCGTCCTCGACGACGAGGGTGCTCCCCGACCCGATCATGTAGTGGCACAGCGAGTCCTCCGCCGCGCTGCTGCGGGCTTCGCCTGCAGCACGGCCGACGACGCTCTTCCACCAGCACCGCTCGTCGTCCACGATCGTGATGAAGGCGAGGGGGGCGTCGACCAGCTGGGCGGCGAGCGTCGCCAGGTCGTCGAACACCTCCTCGGGGCCGGTCCCCGCGAGGCCCGTCTCGGCCACCGCAGCCAGGCGCTTCGGCGAGCGCATCGCGTCCTGGTCACGGCCGCCCACACATTCCAGTCTCGCGTGGACCGCGACCTACGCACGCCGGGTTGCACGACGGTCCGGGAGCGGCGGGGACCGTCGTTGTTAGCCTCGGGCGGTGGACGGGCCGACCTCCAGCTCCGGAGCGCACCAGTCGCCCCGAGCCAGGGCCTGGGCGGCGACGATGCACGGGCACGCCGGCCCTGCGCTGCGGCGGGCCCACGCCGACAGCGACGCCCAGGTCGGACCTCTCCAGCCTCGCGACCGGGAGGAGCGCGAGGCGGACGAGGCGGCCGCCCTCGCCCCCGGTGCCAGCCGGGCCTCGGGTGCCGGTGCCCGGGCGGTCCCCGAGGAACCGGACCGCAGCCGGACGTGCTTCGAGCGGGACCGCGACCGCATCCTGCACGGCACCTCGTTCCGGAGGCTGGCAGGCAAGACCCAGGTCTTCATCCTCCCCGACGACCACCAGCGCACCCGGCTGACCCACGCCCTCGAGGTGGCCCAGGTGGCGGTGGGCATCGCACGCGCCTGCCGGCTGAACGTCGCCCTGGCCGAGGCCATCGCCCTGGGCCACGACTGCGGGCACGGGCCGGGGGGCCACGCCAGCGAGGACGCGCTCAGCCCGTACGTCGCCGGTGGGTACGACCACGCCACCTGGGGCGCCGACGTGGTGCTCCAGCCCCTGAACCTCTGCGCCGAGACGCTCGACGGGGTCCGGAACCACTCGTGGTCCCGCCCGGCGCCGGCGACGCCGGAGGGGGAGGTGGTGAGCTGGGCCGACCGCATCGCCTACGTCTGCCACGACTTCGAGGATGCGGTGTCGGCCGGCATCGTCACCGAGGCGATGCTCCCCGCCGTCGTGCAAGAGCGCTGCGGGACCACCCGCCGAGCGCAGCTCGGTGCCTTCATCGGCGGTGTGGTCGACGCCGTCGTGGCGACCGGCAGCGTCGGCATGGCCGAGCCGCTGGCCGAGGCGCTCGCCGCCTTCCGGGCCTGCAACTACGAGCGGATCTACCTCCGGCCGGCCTCGGTCGCCCAGGGCGAGGCGGTGGGTCGCGTCCTGCGGGCCCTGGTCGAGCACGTCGCCGACCGGCCGAACCTGATCCCGGGCGTGGCCGCCACCGGGGGGCTGGCCGCCGGGAGCCCCGAGGCGCTGCGGGCGGCCGTCACCTACGTCGGCGGGATGACGGACCGCTACGCCTTCCAGTCCGCCGTGTCCCACCTGGGCTGGGACCCTGCGAAGCTGCCCGGCGGGGTCCCGTAGGCGGCGGTCAGCTCGAGGAGCGAGCGGCCGTCGAAGGGTCCGGCCATCCGACGCCGTGGCCGCCAGCTGAGGCGCGCGCCGAGCCTCAGGCTCGAGCGGACCGCCAGCGCCCGAGGACCTCCTCGATGTCGACCGGCATCACCGTGGAGGGCGGTCCGGCGGCGCCCAGCCGGTTGATGCGTCGGACCTTCTCGTTGACCGCCTCGAGGATGGCCCGGACGGCGGCCTCGTCCTCTGCCTGCGACGCCCGCTCGAGGGCCTGCTCGACCTCGACCCGGATGGCGATCGTCGGCGGCGTGACGGTCACCCCCTCGCGCTGGAGCATCCGCTTGAGCCACCAGTCGTCGTCCCGGCGGTCGAGGTCGGGCAGCGGCTTCCCGGCGCCGGGAAGGCCGTCGAAGTCGCCCCGCTCCTGCGCCTCGCGCACCTGCCGGTCGATCCAGGTCTCCCAGCTGACGCCGGGCGGCTTGCGCTCGGTCACCGGAGGCACCCGCCCCTTGTGAAGCACTTCACATGACGATCGTCGCGCTGGGCCGGGCGCCAGTCAACGCCGCCGCGGGCAGGGTCAGGCCGGCGCTGGCTCCACCACGAAGACGGGGATGACCCGGTCGGTCTTGGCCTGGTAGTCCGCGTAGTCGGGGAAGGCGGCGACGGCCCGCTCCCACCAGGTGGCCTTCTCGTCGCCCGTGACCTCTCGGGCGACCATGTCCCGACGAGACGGGCCGTCCTGCAGCTCGACCCGTGGGTCGGCGACGAGGTTCCGGTACCACGCCGGGTTCTCGGGGGCGCCGCCCAGGGAGGCCACCGCTGCGTAGGCGCCCTCGTGCTCCACCCGCATCAGCGGGATCTTGCGGAGCTTCCCCGACGACGCGCCCCGCATCGTGAGGATGATCACGGGCATCCCCCGCAGCTGCGTCCCCTCGGTGCCGCCCGACCCCTCGTAGAGGGCGACCTGGTCGCGCACCCAGGCCATCGCGTTCGGTTCGTAGGTCCCCTCGAGCGGCATGCGCCCGAGTCAACCACCTCCCTGCTCGCCGCCGCAGCGACCATGCGCCCGTCCGGGGGCCGGCCGGGCCCGTCGGGCTACGGGGTCGAGCCCTCCCGGGCGTCGTCCAGCGGCAGGACGTCGACGAGCTTGCGGCCCTTGCGGGACCCGAACTTGATGGTGCCGGGAGCGAGGGCGAAGAGGGTGTCGTCGCCACCGCGACCCACGTTCTCACCGGGGTGGACCTTGGTCCCCCGCTGGCGCACGATGATGCCGCCGGTGTCGACGACCTGGCCGTCGTAGAGCTTCACGCCCAGGCGCTGCGCCGCCGAGTCGCGCCCGTTGCGGGTGGAGCCGCCGCCCTTGGTCTTGGACATGTCAGCCCTCCGTCTCGGCGCTGCCAGAGATGCCGGTGATCTCGATCGTGGCGTACTTCTGGCGGTGGCCCCAGCGCTTGCGCTGGTTGGTCTTGTTCTTGTAGGTGAAGCCCCGGATCTTCGGGCCCTTCGCCTGCCCGACGATGCGGGCCGACACGGTGGCCCCTGCGAGCTGGTCGGGGGCTGCGAGGACCCGGTCCCCGTCGACGAGCAGGATCGGCGTGAAGGACACCTCGGTGTCGACCTCCTGGCCCAGGAGCTCGACGTCGAGGCGCTGGCCCTGCGTCACCTTCTCCTGCTTGCCGCCGGTCTTGATCACTGCGTACATAGGGGGGCGACTCTACCTGCCCCCGGCCGGATCCGGGAAAGCCGGCGCTGGGCCGTCAGCGACCGAGGAGCCCGCCGTCGAAGACGATGCCCCGGCCCTCGCACGTCGGGCAGGTCTCCGACAGCGACTCGATGAGGCCCTCCCCGATCCGCTTGCGGGTCATCTCGACCAGGCCGAGCTCGGAGATGTCGAACACCTGGGTCCTGGTCTTGTCCCGTCCGAGCGCCTCGCGGAAGGTCCGGATCACCTCGTCCCGGTTCTTCTTGACCTCCATGTCGATGAAGTCGATGACGATGATGCCGCCGATGTCGCGCAGGCGCAGCTGTCGGGCCACCTCCTCGGCCGCCTCGAGGTTGTTGCGGAAGACCGTCTCCTCCAGGTTCGTCTTCCCGACGTTGCGACCCGTGTTGACGTCGATGACGGTGAGCGCCTCGGTCCGCTCGATGATGAGGGACCCGCCCGAAGGGAGCCACACCTTGCGGTCGAGGGCCTTGTGCAGCTGCTCGTGCACGTGGTGGCGCTCGAACAGCGGCAACCCGTCCGCCTCGGCATCGAACAGCTCGACCCGGTCCGCCAGCTCGGGGGTGATGGAGGCCACGTAGTCCCTGACCTCCTCGAAGAGCACCGGGTCGTCGATCAGCACGCCCCGGTAGCTGGCGTTGAACTCCTCTCGGATGACCCGCACCGTGGTGTCGGGCTCCTTGTACAGCAGCGCAGGTGCGGTCGAGCGGGCGGCGCGAGCCTCGATGGCCTCCCACTGCTGGAGGAGCCGGGTCACGTCGCGCTGGAGCTCCTCGGTCGTGGCCCCCTCGGCGGCGGTGCGCACGATGATCCCGTGGTGAGCCGGCTTGACGACGTCGAGGACGCTGCGCAGCCGCTTGCGCTCCTCGTCGGACAGGCGCTTGGAGATGCCGTAGGTCGAGCTGTTGGGGATGAGGACGACGAAGCGACCGGGCATGCTCACCTCCTGGGTGAGCCTGGCCCCCTTCGCCCCGATGGGGTTCTTCGTCACCTGGCAGACGATGGCCTGGCGGGCCTTGAGGATCTGCTCGATCCGGGCCTCGCCTCCCTCCTCGACGTCCTCGGCGTCGAACTGCACGTCGCCGCGGTACAGCACGGCGTTCTTCGGCGTGCCGACGTCGACGAAGGCCGCCTCCATCCCCGGCAGCACGTTCTGCACCCGGCCCAGGTAGATGTTGCCGTGGATCTGGCTGGCATCGTCCTGTGGGCGCGACACGTAGTGCTCGATGAGCGAGCGCCCCTCGAGGACGGCGATCTGCGTGGCGCCGGGTTGGACGTGCACCGCCATGAGGTAGCGGCCGACGGGCCGGCCGTTGCGCTCCTGGCCCCGGCGTCGCTCCGACAGCGCCTCCTCCGACACCTCCGGAGGTGGCACCTGCTGGCCGCTCGCGCCGGCGCCGGCGCCGGCACGGCCCCGGCCCCTCCCCCCTCGACGACGGGCCCGCGTCGTCTCACCCGCACCCGAGGTCCCCCCGTCGAGCAGCGCCGCGCCGGGTGCCGCCTCGGGGACGGCGATGGTGTCACCGATCTGGGGCTGCCTGGGCACGAGCGCCCGGGATGCTGCGGCCACCGAGGGCTGGTTCTCGGTCAGGCGCTCCGGCAGCTCGTCGGGGGCCCGCTCCCCGCCCGGCAGGACGGTGTCGGCACCGGCCTGCTGACGGGTGCGGCCCCGGTTGCGCCCACCGCGGGAGCCGCGACGGCGGCGTCGCCCGGCGTCGTCACCGCCGGAGGGGGTGGCACCGTCGTCCTCGGCCGGTCCGCCGCCGTCCTGGCGCCCGGTCGGCGAGCTCGGCCCATCCGGGTGGTCGCCGTCCCGCGCGCCTCCGGACGGGGTCGGCTCAGCGCGGACCCGCAGCGGCCGGCCGGGCTGACGAGGTCCCGCCGGGGGGGCCGGTTCGGCGGGGGTGGGGACCCGCGGTGCGGGCTCTGACATGGAGGTGGTCCCTTCTGCAGGCGCGCGCCAGCGGGCGCGGCGGCGCTGCGTCGCGCCGAAGCCGGCGAGGACGATGTCCCGGCCGGGTCGAGCGCCGGAGCGCAGGAGCGTCGTGTCCGCCACCAGGGCCGACGACGGCCCGGACGGTGGCGGGAGTGGTGGTGAGGGCGGAGGCGATGGCCGTCCGGACGGTGGCGCCGAGCGCCAGCACCGCGGTGCGCAGCAGGCCGATCCTGCCTCCCGCCAGCCCGGCAGGCACGATGGTCCCCTCTGCAGGGTCCGGGTGCCGGCACGAGCTCATGATCGAGCTGATCCTACTCCTGCTGGCCGGGGCCCCGGTGGGCGACCCGTCGGCCCGGATCAGGTGAAGCGCCGCATGTGCACGTTGGCCACGAGCCCGAGCGCGGCGAAGACGGTGACGGTCGCCGAACCGCCGTAGGAGAGCAGCGGCAGCGGGATGCCCGTGATGGGCATGATGCCCATGGCCATGCCCATGTTCTGGAAGACGTGGAACACGACCATGACCAGCACGCCTGCGCACAGCAGCCGACCGAGGTCGTCCTTGGCGAGCAGGCCGATGCGCCAGATGCGCCACACGATGACGCCGTAGAGCAGCAGCAAGGTGACCGACCCGAGGAAGCCGAGCTCCTCGGCGACCACCGTGAAGATGAAGTCCGTCTGCTGCTCGGGGACGAACCCGAGCTTGGTCTGGGTGCCGTCGAAGATCCCGGCCCCCGTGAGCCCGCCGGCGGCCACCGTCGCCTTGGCCTGGGAGAGCTGGAACGACGCACCCTGGCGGTCGTCCTCGCCCTCGTTGGCGAAGGCCGTGAGGCGGTCCTCCTGGTACTCGGCCAGCACGTCGAGCTGGAGGATCCCGACGACCCCGATGAGCCCCGCCACGCCGAGGGCCGCCAGCTGCCGTGGTCGAGCGCCCCCCACGAGCAGCAGCCCCACGACGACCGCCACGAAGACGAGGGTGCTGCCGAGGTCGGGCTGGAGCAGCACGAGCGCCATGGGCGCCGACCCGAGGCCGAGCGCCGCCAGGAGGCGGCGCCAGTCCATCGCCCTGCCCTGGCCGGCGCACCAGGCGGCGATGGCGACGATCGTCACGAGCTTGGCGGGCTCGGCCGGCTGGAGCTGGAACGAGCCGAGGGCGAACCACGACCTCGCCCCGTTCACCTCGGTCCCGAGCGGCGAGAGGACCAGTGCGAGCAGTCCGAGCGCAGCCAGGTAGACCACGGGCGCGAGGTCGCGCAGGCGCCGGTAGTCGACCGCAGCCACCACTGCCATCACCCCTGTCCCGACCAGGACGAACAGCGCCTGGCGCTCGAGGGAGCTGCGGGGGTCGAGGCCCTGCTGCTCCAGCCCGAAGCGGCTGGCGCTGTAGACCATCAGGCAGCCGAGCGCGGCGACCGCCAGGGTGGCCGCCACCAGGACGAGGTCCACGTGGCGCCACGGGGCGGCGACGTCACGGAAGCTGCCGCCCGTGCCCCTGGCCGCGCCCGTGCCCCTGGCTGTGCCGACCGGCGTCATCCCCGACCGCCGTTCGCCAGCTGCACCTCGGGGAGCTGCTCGAGGCCGGAGATCCGGCCGAAGATCGAGCGGGCGACGGGTGCCGCCGACGTCGAGCCGAACCCGGCCTGCTCCATCACCACCGTGACCACGTGGCGGGGATCCCCGAGCGGTGCCACGGCGGCGAACAGCGCCGTGTCCTGTCGGGGAGGGGCCTGGGCGGTGCCGGTCTTGCCCGCCACCGGGTACCGGTCGAGCGGGAAGCCGCGGAACGCGTCCACGCCCGTCCCCCCCGGGACCACCAGTGCGTCCCGCAGCCCCTCGAGGACCACGTCGCGCACCTCGGGCGCGACGGGCACGGTGCCCGTGATCCGCGGCGGCACCTCCCGCACGACCGAGCCGTCGGGGCGCTGCACCCGCAGCGCCAGGTTCGGCTCGAAGCGGGTCCCCCCGTTCGCCAACGTGGCGTAGGCGTTGGCGATCTGGATGGGGGTCACCGCGATCTCGCCCTGGCCGATGGCGAGGTTGACGTTGTCGCCGACGAACCAGCCGCCCTCCGGGAAGGCGACGGGGTCCTCCTCGTGCCGGGCGGCGCGCAGGGCGGGCGTGGGCACGGCGCCGCGGCGCTCGCCGAGGATCTCGACGCCGGTCCGCTCACCGAGGCCGAGCTCGGCGGCCACCTCCTGCATCGCCGTGGCCCCGAGGGCGTCCCGGCGAGCCCACAGGTCGTTGCCGAGGCCGTAGAAGAACACGTCGCTCGAGACGGCCAGGGCGGCCCGCACGTCGACCCGGCCGTACGCGGCGCCACCGGCGTTGCGCCTCGTGCACCCGCCCCTGCACCCGGGGATCCGGTAGCTGCCGCGGTCGTCGACCGTGGTCCGGCGGTCGATGAGGCCCGTGCGGAGCGCGGCGGCGGCCGTGACCGGCTTCCAGGTCGAACCCGGCGCGTACAGGCCCTGGATGGCCCGGTTGAGCTGCGGCACCCCGGCGCCGGGGTCGTTCAGCGCGTCGAACTCGGCCTGCGAGAGGCCGTCGTCGAAGACCGCCGGGTCGAACGTGGGGTACGAGGCGAGGGCGACGACGGAGCCCTCCTTGGCGTCGAGGACCACGGCCGCCCCGGCGTCGGCCACGAGCGGGGCGTCGTCGTCGCTGAAGCGGCGGCCCCGCGCCGACTCGAGGCCCTGGGCCAGCCCGCGCTCGGCCACCCGCTGCACCTCGGCGTCGATCGACAGCACCACGTCGTGGCCGGCCTGGGGCGCCTCGGTGTCGACCACCCGCAGGGGCTTGCCGGCGGCGTCGACCTCCACCGACATCGTCCCGTCCTCACCCCGGAGCTCGCGGTCGTAGGCGAGCTCCACGCCGGCCTTGCCCACGACGTCACCGGGCTCGTAGCCGAGGCCCTCGAGCTCGGCCAGCTGCTCCGGGCTGACCTCGCCCACGTACCCCAGGAGGTGGGCGGCCAGGACCCCCTGGGGGAACGCCCGCACCGCCACGCGGCGGGCGACGACGCCAGGGAGCTCGTCCTGGCGCTCGCGCAGCCGGATCAGCACCTCGTCCGAGACGTCCTCGGCGACCGGGACGGGGAGGATGGGGCTGGCCGACGGGTCCTCGAGCCGCTCGACGAGCTCCTCCACCGGCACGCCGAGCACCGGCGCCAGCCGGGCGAGGACGGGACGCCGCTCGTCGACGTCGAGTGCTGCGGTGTCGATGGCGACGACGTTCGACGGCCGGTTGTCGACGAGGACGACGCCGTTCCGATCCAGGACGCGGCCCCGTGGCGCGGGCTGGACGACGGTGCGCACCGCGTTCTCGTCGGCCGCCAGGCGGAGCTCGTCGGCCGTCAGCACCTGGAGGTACCACATCCGGGCGAAGAGGGCGGCGAACAGCGAGCCGACGACGATGGCGAGCACGCCCATGCGCAGCCGGGGGCCGTCGGAGGTCATCGCAGCACCGCCCGGTTGGTCACGTCGGGGACGGTGGCCCACCGGACGACGGGGGCGACCACCACCACCAGCAACCCGTTCAGGAGCGCCACCACGACCGCGACCCTGGGGAGGCGCCCGCCGAGCAGCTCGTCGCTGCCGAGCACGGTGCCGAGCACGGCGAACAGCGTCACGCCGGCGGCGCTGGCCAGGATCGCCGTCGCCACCGAGATCCAGCGCGTGGCGTGGAGGATCGTCGCCTGGACGCTGCCGACTGCGTAGCCGACGAGGCTGTAGCAGAGCGCGGACAGCCCGAAGGGCGTCTGCAGGAAGCAGTCGGCCAGGAGCCCGGCCACGAAGCCGACGACCGCCCCCCGGTCGGACCCGGCTGCGATGCCGGTGGCGATGCCGAGGGCCAGGAGCAGGTCCGGCGCGACGCCGAGCACCCGCAGCTGCGGCAGCACGGCCGTGTGGAGCACGAGTGCAGCCAGGAGCAGCGGGGGGAGGCGCGTGGCGAGGGTCACGACGACGGCTCCGTCCGCAGCACCTCGGCGAAGCGCAGCCGGTCGAGGTCCACCACCGGTGCGACCACCACCTCCTGCTCGAGCACGCCCTGCGCCGGCGCCGCCACCCGCTCGACCCGACCGACGGGGATGCCCCCCGGGAAGACGCTGTCGTCGATGCCGCTCGTGACCACCAGCTCCCCGGGCGCCACCACCGTGGCGGGGTCGACGAGGCCGAGCTCGAGGGGTCGTCCCGGTCCGCCCCCCTCCGCCACCCCGAGGTCGCCCGAGGGGAGCCGGACGCCGACCGCAGAGGTCTGGTCGCTGACGAGCCTGACGATCGAGCGGGTTCGTGACACGTCGACCACCCGGCCGGCCAGGCCGGCACCGGTGAGGACGGGCATGTCCTCGGCCACGCCCTCGCCGGTGCCCACGTCGAGCTGGATGGTCTGCTCGAAGTTCGACGGCGTCGTGCCGATCACCCGCGCCGAGACCGTGGGCAGGTCGGTGAAGCTGCTCAGCCCCCTCAGCTCCAGCACCTGGTCGAGCTCTGCCTCGGCATCGGCGCCGCGCAGCGCCTCGCCCTCCAGCTCGCTGATGCGGGCCCGCAGCTCGTCGTTCTCCTCCTCGAGCGCGCCGGAGCGGGTGACGCCGCGCACGGCGTCACCCACGGGACCCACGACCGCATCGGCTGCCTCCTGCACCGGCGTGAGCGCGTCTGCGGCGCTCCGGCGCAGGGACGCGATCACGCCGCCGCCACGGAAGTCGAGGGTGATGACGGTGACGGAGACGAGCACGAGGAGGACGAGCGTCGAGCGGGAGCGGCCTGACCGCCCGGAGAGCGCCACGACGAGCCTGGTCAGCGGGAGGTGGACGAGAACAGGACGCCCTTCAGCGCCTCGAACGACTCGAGCGACTGACCCGAGCCGATCGCCACCGCCTGCAGCGGGTTGGGCGCCAGCCGGGTCGGCATCCCGGTCTCGGCCTCGAGGCGCTCGGTGAGGCCGAGGAGCAAGGCCCCGCCGCCGGCCAGCACGATGCCCGCCTCCATGATGTCCGCAGCGAGCTCGGGAGGGGTCCTGTCGAGGGTCACCTTCACGGCGTCCACGATGGCAGCGACGGGCTCCTCGATGGCCTCGCGGATCTCCTCGGTGGAGGTGACGATCGTCTTCGGGAGACCCGTGACGAGGTCCCGCCCCCGCAGCTCGGCCGTGAGCTCCTCGTGCAGGGGCCAGGCCGACCCCAGGTTCATCTTGACCTCCTCGGCGGTGCGCTCGCCGAGGGCGAGGCTGTGCTCCTTCTTGATGAAGTGCATGATGGCCTCGTCGAGCTCGTCGCCGGCCACCCGCACCGACTGGCTGGCGACGACGCCGCCGAGGGAGATCACGGCCACCTCGGTGGTGCCGCCGCCGATGTCGACGATCATGTTGCCGGTCGGCTCCTGCACGGGGAGCCCGGCCCCGATGGCGGCGGCCATCGGCTCCTGGATGATGTAGGCGGGCTTGCGGGCACCGGCGGACTCGGCCGCCTCCTGGACGGCTCGCTGCTCCACACCGGTGATGCCCGACGGCACGCAGATCACCGTGCGGGGCTTGACCCACCTCCGCCGGTGGACCTTGTGGATGAAGTAGCGGAGCATCTTCTCGCAGATCTCGAAGTCGGCGATGACCCCGTCCTTCAGCGGCCGGATGGCCTCGATGTGGCCGGGCGTACGGCCGATCATGCGCTTCGCCTCCGCTCCGACCGCGAGGGGGCGCCCGTCGCGGACGTCGATGGCCAGCACCGACGGCTCGTTCAGCACGATGCCCCGGCCGCGGACGTAGACGAGGGTGTTCGCGGTGCCGAGGTCGACCGCCATGTCGCGCCCGAAGAGGTCCCTGAGCGAGCTGTTGGTCATGCAGGCGGGCCTCAGAGCGGGCGGGGGGTTCGGCTCAGGCTAGAGGTGGACCTTTCGGACGACAAGGGCCCCCCTCGGTGCCGACCGCGACCGGGAACGGCGAGGAGCGAGGCGCCCTCAGGGCCTCAGCTGGCGGTGGCGCCGACCGGCAGGTCGGGGAAGAAGAGCGCGATCTCGCGCTCGGCCGACGCCGCCGAGTCCGAGCCGTGCACGAGGTTCTCGGTCAGCAGGATCCCGAGGTCGCCTCGGATCGTCCCCGGTGCCGCGTCGCGTGGGTTGGTGGCGCCCATCATCGTCCGGACGACCTGCCACGTGTCCTCCGGACCCTCGACCACCAGCAGGACGGCGGGCGAGCGGGTGATGAACGAGACGAGGTCGCCGAAGAACGGCTTGCCCTCGTGCTCCCCGTAGTGGGTGGTGGCGGTGGCCTCGTCGATCTGGCGGAGCTCGGCGGCGACGAGGCGCAGGCCCTTGCGCTCGAGGCGGGCGATGATCTCACCGGAGAGGCCCCGCTCGACGGCGTCGGGCTTGCAGATGACGAAGGTTCGGTCCATGAGGCGGCTCAGGGTAGGGCCGCCCCCCCTCGCCGACGAATCCCCCAGCGGTCAGCGGGGTCGGTCCACCGGGGGGCGGTGGGAGACGCCGAGGCTCCGGCGGGCCTCGCCGACCACGTACAGCGAGCCGGTGACCAGGATGAGGTCGTCGGTGCCCGCCGCCTCGCCTGCCCGCTGGACGGCGTCGGCGACATCCCGGGCCACCACCGCCTCGACCCCCACCTCCTCTGCTGCCGCAGCCACCTCTGCGGCCGGCATCGCCCGGGGGGAGTCGGCGGCGCACGCCACCACGAGCTCGACCTCCGCCTCGGCCAGGATCTCGAGCATCTCGACGGGGTCACGACCCTGGTTCATGCCGACGACGAGGAAGCGGGAGCCCGGGACGTCGAAGTCGTCCAGGGTCGCCGCCGCCGCCTGCGCTGCCGCCGGGTTGTGGGCGCCGTCCAGGATCACGAGCGGCTGGCGCCCGACCACCTCGAAGCGGCCCGGGTTGGTGACGGCGTCGAGGCCCTGTTGCAGGAGCTCGGGATCGGTGGGGCGGCCGAAGAACGTCTCGACCGCCACCACGGCGGCGGCCACGTTGTCGCCCTGGTGGGCGCCGTGGAGGGGGACGAAGACCTCGTCGTACACGGCCAGGGGGGTGCGGATGGCCAGGAGCCGCCCGCCGACGGCCACGTCGTTCTCGAGCACCTCGTAGTCCCGCCCCCGCAGGAGCACGTCGGTCGCGCCGGCGGCCTCGAAGATGCCGTACAGGTCCGGGTCTGTCTCACCCAGGACCAGGGAGGAGCCGGGCTTGACGATGCCCGCCTTCTCGCTGGCGATGTGCGCCCTGGTCGGCCCGAGCACCTGCGTGTGGTCGAGGTCGATGTTGGTGATCACGGCGACGGTGGCGTCGGCCACGTTCGTCGAGTCCCAACGACCGGCGAGGCCGACCTCGAGCACGGTGACGTCGACGGCGATGTCGGCGAACCAGCGGAAGGCGGCGAGGGTGAGGATGTCGAACCGGCTCGGGCGGACGCCGCTCAGCTCCTCGACCGCGGCGACCGCAGCCAGCGCCTCGGCCAGCGCGACGTCGTCGATCGGCTGGTCGTGGCGGGCGATCCGCTCGTTGATGCGCTCGAGGTCGGGGCTCGTGTACAGACCGACCCCGAGGTCGTGGGCGGTGAGCAACGCCGAGGTGATCCTGGCGGTCGACCCCTTGCCGTTCGTGCCGGTGATGTGGATCACCGGCGCAGCCCCCTGTGGGTCACCGAGCAGCTCGCTCAGCCGGCGCATGGGGTCGAGCGTTGGCGCCGACACCCGGTTGGGAGCCTGGACCTCCATGTTGACGTGGCCCTCGAGCCAGGCGAGCGCCCGGCCGAGGTCCCACGCGCCCGGCATCGGGGGGACGACGATGGGGCTGTCGTCGGACCCCTCGTCGGGGCCGGGGGGCAGGACCGGGGACGTCAGGCGCTCGCCCGCTCTCGTCCGGCCGCCGCCAGGTCGGCGAGCGAGGCGAGGGCGAGGTCGAGCTGAGGACGGGCGTTCTCCGCCGCCAGCACCGCCCGGGCGGCAGCCAGCTCGGCGGCTGCCTGCACGTGGGGTCGCGCTGCCTCACCTGCGAGGATCGCCCGGGCCCGGGCCGCCTCACGGGCGGACAGGACGTGGGGTCGCGCTGCCTCGCTGGCGGCCAGCGCCCGCAGCTTCGCCGCCTCCGACGCCGACGCCACATGCGGACGAGCCGCCTCAGCCGCAGCCAACGCCCGCAGCTTCGCCGCCTCCGACGCCGAGGTCACATGCGGACGAGCCGCCTCAGCCGCAGCCAGCGCCCGCAGCTTCGCTGCGTCCGACGCCGAGGTCACGTGGGGGCGGGCGGCGTCGGCGACCGTGCTGAGGTGCTCCTTCGCCGAACCCGCCGCGGCGACGACGGCGGGGACCGCCACGTCGGCAGCCTGCTGGAGGCGCTCCACCGCCGCACCGGCGGCGTCCTGCAGCATCGGGGTGGCCTGGCCTGCGGTGCGCTGCGCCCTGCGGATCGCCACCTCCGCTGCGTGGCTCACGGCCTCGGCCCGCTCGGCCGCCTGGCCCAGCAGCGAGCTCAGCGACGGGCTGGTGGCGAGGGCGAGCATCCGCTTGCGGTCGCGGCGGTCGAGGAACCAGCCGATGGTGCCGCCCACCAGCGCTGCCTCGGCCGCTGCCTTGCCGACCCGCAGGCCGAGCTCGTCATGGGCGTCGTCGCTGCGCACGTCCTGCACGAGGCGGACCCCGGCACCGACGGCGCCGCCGAGCAGCACGCCCTTCCACAGCTTGCGCATCACTGTTCTCCCACTGGTCTGGCCCGGGGCGCGACGGAGGCCGCGGCGGGCGTTCGGGCCGGGCCTACCCGCTGGCGCGGGAGGCAACCGGTGCTCTACGAGGCGGCTCGTCGGGGTCGCTGCGCCCGTGTGACCTCACCGCGAGGCACGAGCGTCGGGTTGACCTTCTCCTGGACCACCTTGCGGTCGATCACGCACCTGCCGATGTCGCTCCGGCTCGGCAGGTCGTACATCACGTTGAGGAGGACCTCCTCGAGGATGGCCCGCAGGCCTCGGGCGCCGGTGCCGCGCAGCATGGCCTGCTCGGCCACCGCCTCGAGGGCGTCGGCGGTGAACTCGAGCTCGACGTCCTCGAACTCGAAGAACTTCTGGTACTGCTTGATGAGCGCGTTCTTCGGCGCCACGAGGATGTCGACCAGCGCCTCCCGGTCGAGGCTGGACACGGCGCCGATCACCGGCAGCCGGCCGATGAACTCGGGGATGAGACCGAACTTGAGGAGGTCCTCGGGCAGCACCTTGGTGAGGATGGCGCCGAGCTCCTTGTCGTCCGCCGGGCGGATGTCGGCGGCGAAGCCCACGCCCTTCTTGCCGGTCCGCCCCTCGATGATCTTCTCGATGCCGGCGAAGGCCCCACCGCAGACGAACAGGATGTTCGTCGTGTCGATCTGGATGAACTCCTGGTGGGGGTGCTTGCGGCCACCCTGGGGGGGCACGGAGGCGGTCGTCCCCTCGAGGATCTTCAGCAGCGCCTGCTGCACGCCCTCGCCGGACACGTCGCGCGTGATCGACGGGTTCTCGCTCTTGCGGGCGATCTTGTCGATCTCGTCGATGTAGATGATGCCGGTCTCGGCCTTCTTCACGTCGTAGTCGGCGGCCTGGATGAGCTTGAGGAGGATGTTCTCCACGTCCTCGCCCACGTAGCCCGCCTCGGTCAGCGCCGTGGCGTCGGCGATGGCGAAGGGCACGTTGAGCATGCGGGCCAGGGTCTGGGCCAGCAGCGTCTTGCCGCACCCGGTGGGCCCGAGCAGGAGGATGTTGCTCTTCGCCAGCTCGACGTCGCCGTCGTGGGTGGCGCCGAACTGCACCCGCTTGTAGTGGTTGTAGACCGCCACCGACAGGATCTGCTTGGCGTGGCCCTGCCCGACGATGTAGTCGTCGAGGAACTCGTGGATCTCACGGGGCTTGGGCAGCTCGTCGAAGTGCAGCTCGGAGGTCTCGGAGAGCTCCTCCTCGATGATCTCGTTGCAGAGGTCGATGCACTCGTCGCAGATGTAGACGCCGGGCCCGGCGATCAGCTTCTTGACCTGCTTCTGGCTCTTGCCGCAGAAGCTGCACTTGAGCAGGTCTCCCCCGCCCTCCCCGATCCGTGCCATGTCTTCCCCCCGGCTCCCGGTTCGCTACGACTTCGTCGCCGCGGCGTTCGCCGGCGCGCTCTCGCGGGCGGCGATGACCTCGTCGATGATGCCGTACTCCTTGGCCTCCGGCGCGGACAGGATGAAGTCGCGGTCGGTGTCCTTGTGGATCCGCTCGATCGACTGGCCCGTGTGGTCGGCCAGCATCTCCTCGAGCATCGTGCGCATGCGGTCGATCTCCTTGGCCGCCAGCTCGATGTCGACCGCCTGGCCCATGGCCTGGCCGTAGGGCTGGTGGAGCAGGATCCGGGCCCGTGGCAGCGCCAGGCGCTTGCCCTTGGCCCCGGCGGCCAGCAGCACGGCCGCAGCGGACGCCGCCTGCCCGAAGCAGATCGTGCCGATGTCGGGGCGCACGAACTGCATGGTGTCGTAGATGGCGAACAGCGCCGTGATGTCGCCGCCCGGGCTGTTGATGTAGATGCTGATGTCCTTGTCGGGGTTCTCCGACTCGAGGTGCAGCAGCTGGGCGGAGATCAGGTTGGCGATGGTGTCGTCGATCGGCGTGCCCAGGAAGATGATGTTGTCCTTGAGCAGCCTCGAGTACAGGTCGAAGGCCCGCTCCCCCCGGTTGGTCTGCTCGACCACCGTGGGCACCAGGTACCCGAAGGCCTCCAGGCGTCGGTGACCGCCGGCGAGCAGCTCCATGGTGCGGATGGGGTCGGTCATGCTGACTGCTCCTCGACGTCGGTGGCGGTCTGCTCGGGCGTGTGCTCGTGCTCGTGCTCGTCGTGCAGGTGCTCGTCGAGCTCGTCCGGGGCCTCGAGCAGCGCCCGGTCCACGAGGTTGCCCTCCTCGTCGACGACCTCGGCGTGCTCGACGAGCCACTCCAGCGCCTTGCCCCGCCGTAGGTCGGAGCGTACCGCCGAGAGCTGCTCGGCGCGCTCGAGCTGCTCTCGGACGGTGGCGACCGGCTGGCCCACCCGCTCGGCGATCTTGACGATCTCGGCGTCGACCTCCTCGTCGGTGGCGTCGAGCTGCTCGGCCTCGGCGACGGCCCGCAGGCCCAGGTCGGCCTTGACGGCCTCCACCGCCTGCTCGCGCAGCTGGCCGATGAGCGCCTCGCCGGTGGTGCCGGTGGCCTCGAGGTACTGCTGGATCGACGCGCCCTGGTGGGTCAGACGGTGCTGCAGGTCGTCGGCCCGCCGCTCGACCTCGGCCTCGACCAGCGGCTCGGGCGCGTCGTCCTCGATCAGTGCGACGAGCGAGGCGAGGACGCCGTCGCGGAGCGCCATCCGGGTCTGCACCCGCTTGATGGCGACGAGGCGGCTCGCGAGGTCGGCTCGCAGCGCCTCCACCGTCTCGAACTCCGAAGCCTCGTTGGCCCACTCGTCGTCGACCTCGGGGAGCACCTGCTCCTTCACGTCCTTGACGAGCACCCGGAAGGCGATGGTGGCGTCCTCCTCCGGGTCGGGGTGCTCGGCGTCGAACACCAGCACGTCGCCGGGCTGGGCACCCCGCAGGTGCTCGTCGAGCTCGGGGACCACGCCGTCCGACCCGAGCTCGTAGAGGTAGTCGTCGGCGGTCAGCCCTTCGAGTGGCTCGCCGTCGACCGAGCCGGCGACGTCGATCGTGACGTGGTCGCCGTCCTGGGCGGGACGCTCCACCGCCACGAGCTCGCCCGACTGCGCCCGCAGGCGCTCGATCTGGGCGTCGACAGCGGCCTCGTCGGCCTCGGGGCTGGGCACCTCGACGCGCAGCCCGCCGTAGCCGGGCACCGTGATCCGGGGCCGGACCTCGACCACGGCGTCGAAGACCACGGGCCCGTCCGCCTCGCCGGCGGTGATGTCGATCTCGGGCGGTGCGATGACGTCGACGTCGTGCTCCCCGACAGCCTTCGCGTAGTACTGCGGGAGCGACTCGCGCAGCGCCTCCTGGCGGGCCGCCTCGGGGCCCACCCGGGCCTCGAGGATCTTGCGGGGGGCCTTCCCGGGACGGAACCCGGGGATGCGGACCTCCTTGGCGATGCGCCGGAAGGCAGCGTCGAGCGCCTTGTCGAACTCCACCTCGTCGACCTCGACGCTGAGCTTGACCTTGTTGCCCTCGAGGGGTTCGACGCTCGTCTTCACAGGCCCGGGAGTGTAACGGGACCCGACGACGCCCTCCCTTGGGCTCCCCCGGTGGCACGCCCCGGGGACGGTGGGCCGGCACGGGTGACCGGGAGGGCCCCCAAGGCCGGGGAGCGTCGCTAAGGTGAGCGGGTCCGGGGAGTGGCGCAGTGGTAGCGCTCCACGTTTGGGACGTGGTGGTCGCGGGTTCGAGTCCCGTCTCCCCGACCGATCCGACTCCCCTGCCCCACGAGCCTGCTGGGCGTCCGGAGCCTCCGCTAGCGTCGCCTGGCGCGTGCGGGCGTAGCTCAATGGCAGAGTCCCAGGCTTCCATCCTGGTGATGCGGGTTCGATCCCCGTCGCCCGCTCCACCCACACGTCCGGCGCGAGCACGGGGCGTCAGGCGCCGCCCGTAGGCCGCCTGCCTACATCGACGCTGGCTCGACCGGCCCGATCGGCGGCGACACGCGTCCCGGCTGACCGTGGGCGCGACGTCGAGTTGACGCCGCGAGCAGCAGGACGGCGGAGGTGTCGGCCGAAGAGCTGCAACGCCCGGCGGGCGGGCGCGACCTCCGTCCCGCCAGCCCGACTAGTCGGGGCGCGCCATCCGCTCGAGCTGCGGGGCCAGCCAGCGCCACACCAGGCGACCTCCCTCAGCGGTGAAGTGCACGCCGTCCTCGCGCATGCGCACTCCTTCGCGTTCGTCCACGAACCGGCCGGCGGGGCAGAGGTAGGCAGCCAGGTCCACGAAGGTCACCGCACCGGCGCGGGCAGCCGCCTCCCTGAACACCGCATCGACCCAGGCGGTTCGCCCGTCATCGGACCGTGCGTCGTCGAGGCGAGGGTCCACGGCAGTGCGTGACCGGCCGTAGCACGGGACGCCGAGCAGGGCGACGGGGTGGTGGCCGCCACGGGTCAGGATGTCGAGTCCCTCGTCGAGACGATCGAGCAGGTAGCGCCGGTATGCAGCGGTGCCGACCCGCAGCACCTCTCCGTCCACCTCGCGATCGACCACCTCCCAGGCCCCGACCATGACCACCGACACCTGTGGGTCGAACCGGGTGACCTTGTCCCGCCAGTCGTCGAAGACCGAGGGGCATTCCGAGTCCTGCGCCACGCCACGGTCACCGAAGTGGGACCGTCCGAGCACCACGCCGCAGCCGAGCACACCGTGGGAGTCGAGGGTGATGCGGGATCGCAGCTCCTCGCCCGGGAAGGCGTAGGTGAGCGTGAAGGCCGCCGAGTCGCCGACCAAGAGCACCCGGGTCGCGTTCGGGTCGGGAGGTTCTGCGAACGCCGCGAGGCCGGCGTTGACGTCGGCCGGCGGACGGGCCACTGCGCTCACCACGACGATGGAGAGCACCGTGGCGAGGGCTGCCGACGCCGTGGTCAAGCCGGCCCGAGGCCCGGAGAAGGCGCCACGGCGCACAGGCATCTCCAAGAAGCGGTACGAGGCCAGCGAAACCACCGCGGTGACGGCGAGGCGGAGGAGCAGCAGGGCGGTACCGGACAGCCCGACCCGGCCGGAGGTGAGCACGATGTACACGGGCCAGTGCCACAGGTAGAGGCCGTAGGAGATGCGACCGATGGCGGGGAGGGGCCGCAGTGCGAGCGCACGGCCCACCAGCCCCCCGGGCGTCACCGCCGCAGCGATCACGGCCCCCGTCGACAGCGCCAGCAGGAGGAACCCTCCGGAGTACATCCAGAGGTCGAAGTCGTCGACGGTCGCCAGGAGCGCAAGGCAGACGACGGCGCCGGCCACCCCTGCGGCTTGCACGACCGGGCCACCGAGCGGCCGGCGCCGGAGCACGAGGCCGAGGGCGGCCCCGACGAGGAGCGACTGCGCCCGGGTGTCCGTCCCGTAGTAGGCGCGGGAGAGGTCCTGGCCCGGTCCCGACAGGGCGGCCATGAGGAGCGCCGAGCCCGCCGCCCCCGCCAGCACGACCACGACCGCCAAGGCCGGCCGGCGGCGCCAGAGGACCACGAGGACGCTGAGCGCCAGCGGCCAGAGGAGGTACCACTGCTCCTCGATGGCGAGAGACCACGTGTGGCGGAGCGGCGAGGGCTCGCCGAACTGCTCGAAGTACGACTGGTCACTCACGATGAACTGCCAGTTGGAGACGTAGAGCAGGGCGGCCAGGCCGTCCTCCCGGACGCGGTCGAACTGGGCGCGGGAGAGCACGAACGGCGCAAGAGCGGCGACGGCTGCGACGGCGGCGAACAGGGCAGGCAGCAAGCGGCGGGCGCGGCGCGCCCAGAAGGCCGGCAGGTCGATGCGCCCCGTGACGTCGTGCTCGAGCAGCAAGAGCGTGGTGATGAGGTAACCGCTGAGGACGAGGAACAGGTCGACTCCGAGGAAGCCGCCGCCTGCTGGGCTGAACCCGGCGTGGTAGAGGAGCACCGCTCCCACCGCCACGGCGCGCAGGCCGTCGAGGGCGGGCACGTACGGGAGTCGTGGCCGGACCGGGCTCGCCGTGGCCCCGCTCACCTCAGGCGCCGCCCGCCCGGTGTCTTCGGTGGGGGTACCGCCGATCGGAGGTGCGAGCGAACCCTCCGGCCATGAGGTTCGTGCGCTCGACCATGCCGGCCGAAGCTAGCTCTGCGCGCCGCCTGACCTTTCAGGCTG
Source organism: uncultured Acidimicrobiales bacterium (assembly GCA_902805555.1). Taxonomy (GTDB): domain Bacteria; phylum Actinomycetota; class Acidimicrobiia; order Acidimicrobiales; family CADCSY01; genus CADCSY01. Next base: position 55,671 of record CADCSY010000074.1, read on the forward strand.
TCGTACCGGGGCGGCGAGCAGGCTGCCCGCCGGTGCTGTTGCTTCGATGCACACCGACCTTCGTTGGGGCGGTCGGTTCGGAGGTGGGACCGGACGGCACGCTGGGACTGCACCTGGGCCTGAACGAGATCACCTCGATCCGCATCCTCAGAGGTGGCGCTTCGTTCACCCTGACGGTTCCGAGCTGCACGGTGTGCGGGACGGGGACCTTCGGCGGCCGGTCTCGCCCAGATCCCGCGGCTTCGAGCTGACCCTGACGGTCGGGCGAACGCATCCCGTAGGTCGGACACGGCCCATCGGCGGGCTCGACACCCGCTCCGCGTTGGCGCCATCCCCGACTGGCCGGCTCGTTCCGCCGGTTCGTGCTTCGCGATGCGCTCGAGCCCGGCCGTCAAGGCGCCGGACTGCAGGAGCAGCCTCGACCCGGGGCAGGAGTGCCTCCGCCTCCGTGCACCGACGGCAGAGGCGCAGGGCATCCTCACAGCACTGCGAGCGGTGTCTGCGGCGAGTGAGGCGGTTCTCCCGGTCGCCGAGCGCAACCCGCTGGTCCGTTCCGCCTTGCGCCCCCGGCAGGACTCGAACCTGCGACCCGCTGCTTAGAAGGCAGCCGCTCTGACCACTGAGCTACAGGGGCGTGGGGCCGCATCGTACGGCTCGGGCGACCGGACATCCCGGTTGCGGCCGGCGAGGAGTGCCTGTGCCACACTGGCTCCCGCTCGTGGTGGCCGTAGCTCAGTTGGTTAGAGCGCCGCGTTGTGGTCGCGGAAGTCGGGGGTTCGAGTCCCCTCGGTCACCCCAGGCGCCTCTAGCTCAATGGCAGAGCAACGGACTC
>CADCSY010000075.1 GCA_902805555.1 uncultured Acidimicrobiales bacterium
GGCCCAGGCATGGGCTCTGGGCGCCACCGGGGTCCCGTCGGCCCCGGCGGTGACGACGATCTCGGCCATCGCCAGACGTGCACCGGGCGGGTTCCCGCACATGTCCCGGCTGGGCGGTGTCGCCGGCGACGGTCCGTGTGGACGTTCGACCAGGGTCGGCACGGCGCTTCGCTCGGGAGGTGCCGGGTGGAGCGGGCACGCCCGTCCAGCCCCGACCCCCCGGGCGAAGGGTTCGGATCCCTCCGGGGCGGTCAGGTGGCGGCCACCTCGAAGGGGAGCAGCATGCCCATCTCGAGGTGCGGGACCTCGGTGTGCTCGCCCCGGATGGCGCACACCGCCAGCCACGAACCGGGTCCGAAGTCCATCTCGGCGTACACGGTCCCCCCCGGCTCCACCGCCGCTGGGCCACCCTCGAAGGTGAACGGCGGCTCCCCGTGCCCTCCGGCCTCCTGGTAGGCGATGAGGTCGGCCATGGTGGCGCCGTCGTCGAGGCGCAGGAACACGGCCTCGTGGGGCTCCTCGCCCTGGTTGGTGAACCGGTAGGTGCCGGCCTCGCCGAACCCGCCGGGCGGCGGTGCGATGGCGAAGTCCGACAGCACCGCCTCGCGCACGACATCGGGGCGCTCCTCCTCGCCGACGTCGGCGGCCGAGGCATCGGCGGCCACGACCTCGATCTCCGCGACCATGCCCTTGTGCACGTGGGAGACCCCATCGTGGGGGCTCGGGACGAAGCACAGGACGGCGTAGCGGCCGGGTTCCAGCTCCGTCTGCACCGTCCCTGACTCCCCCGGGCCGATCGGGTTCACGCCGCCGGCGAAGTCGACGAGGTCGTAGGCGCCGACCTCATCGGCGTGCAGCTCGTCGGTGAGCTCATCCACGGTCACGCCGTCGTGCAGGCGGGCCAGGCTGAGCTGGTGGGCCTCTGCGCCCTCGTTGCGCAGGGAGACGTCGACCATCCCCGCCGCGACCTGCTCGGAGGAGAGCTCGAAGCTGAAGTCGCGGCTGACCACCTCGAGGTCGGAGGTGAGCTCGGCGGCCGCCCCGGCATCGGCCACAGGCTCGGCTTCGGCCGCAGGTTCGGTGCCGGAGGCCAGCGTCTCGGCGTCGTCACCGCAGGCGGCTGCGGGGACGGCGAGGAACGCAGCTCCGAGGACGGCCAGCAGGCGGGCCCTCGAGGAGCGGAACGACGTGGGGACGGTTCGGTGCGGCACGGTGCCTCCTTGGTGGGGATGGCATCCGGTCGACGCCATCGCTGCGGCAAGGATCCGCCCGACCACTCGACGTCGACTTGGCGGCTGCTTGCCGCCGTGGCGCCGGTCCGCGAGAAGAGCCCCCCGAGGTTGCAAGCGCTCGTCAAGCGAGCGCCGACGGAGCACGCCCCCGGTGGCGACGCGAGGGAAGGGATGAGGTCCGCAGCCGTCTCCGTGGGCGTCGTCCGGAGCCCCTGCACGCGGTGTCGGCCTGGTGGTGCCGGCTCCGAGGTCGAGGGCGGCGTGCACCCGGCGCCGATCGACGCCGAGCCCGGACGCGCGAGGTCGTGAGCACGTCCCTGGTGCCTGCCGGTAGCCGCTGACGGCCCCTTCCGGCAGGTGGCCGTGACAGCCCCACAGCGCCGACGACCGCCCTTGGCAAGGTGCATCATCTGCGGATGGTGCTCATGGGGCTGATGGGTGCCCTGCTCGTGGCCGGCCTCGTCGTCACGGTGGCCTGGGGCGGGGTCCCCTTTCGAAGGTGGCACGCGACGGAGCAAGGACATGGGGACGGCACCTCGGCCGCAGCCAGGGCCGAGGTGCCGTCGGTGGTCACGGCCGCACGGACCTACCTCCGCGGGGTCGCCGTGGCGCTCGTGGGCGGGTTCTGGGCCGGTGCGCTGGTCACCGGCCCCTCGATGCGCCTGATCATGCGGCTGCTGGCGGTGACGGGCGGAGATGACGCCCAGGGAAGGATCACCGAAGCGGACCAGGTGGTCGGCAAGATCGCCTTCGACGGCACGATCGGCCTGTACGTCTTCGGAGGGCTCCTGCCCGGCCTGCTGAGCGGTGCGATCTACGTGGTCATCCGACGCTGGTTGCCGGCGGGGCGTCTCGGGGGCGTCGCCTTCGGCGTCCTCCACCTCGTCGTCGCGGCGACGCGCGTCGATCCGCTCCGCCCCGACAACAGGGACTTCGACATCGTCGGTCCCGGTTGGCTCTCGGTGCTGACGTTCGGCCTCGCAGCGGTCGCACACGGCATGGCCGTCGCTGCGGTCGCGAACCGGTTCAGCGCCGTGTTCCCGCCCGCCGGCCGGCAGCGGGCGGTCCGGCTGCGTGCGGGGCTCCCGCTCGTGCCGCCGCTGCTGCTGCTGATCCCAGGCTTCGCCCTGCTCATCCCGATCGGCATCGGCCTGGTCCTCGCCGTGGCGCTGCTGAAGGTCGACGGTTCGACGCAGGTGACGGCGCGCCGGCCGTTCCAGCTGGGGGGGTGCGTCGCGCTCGCACTCCTGGCCCTCGCCCTGGCCCCGGGGACTGTCGCCGACCTGCGCGACATCATCGTGCGCGACTGAGGGCCGACGTCTACCGGAGCGGACCGCCCCGGGTCCACGCCGTTCCTCGAGAGCCAGTGCCCCGCCAGGTCCTGCGTCGCGGCCTCCCCTGCGGCTGTTCTCAGCCCGCCCGAGGAGGACCCGGATCGTGTTTCCCACCGGTGGGGCCGCCTCAGCGACGTGCCCGTGCCCACCCGCAGCGTGCTGACCCGGCGCACTGCACCAGGAGACACCTGCCAGCCCTCCTCCCGCCGCAACGCAAGTCGGTGGCCGTTCGACCGACGAAGAGCGGCGTGGTCTCTCGCTGCAGGAGCTCGACGATGACGCGACCGCCTCGCCGCCCGCTTCGCGCCGAGCCACGTCGACCGCCTGGCCGAGCTCGTCGAGGACCTGCGGCGCCTGGGGCGGTGGCCAGGCGGGGCACCGTGCCGACGGCCACGTGAGCGCCGCTCGGCGTCGGGCGTCGGCTGACGCTGGCCGGCCGAGCTCTCCGTCCGGCGTGCTCCGACCCCGGGTCGGTCCCCGGCGGAGCGGTCACCGCGGTTGTCGGGCGGCCAGCAGGAGGCTCCCGAACTGGGCCGCCATGCCGGGGAGCGCCGGACCGGCGGGCTCCACGGTCGCCTGCACGACGAAGCCGTTGGTCACCGCAACGAGCACGGCCGCCATCATCTCGGGGTCGACCCACGCGCCGAGCTCGCCCGACGCCTGGACGGCGCGCATGTCGTCGGCCAGGAGCTCCCGCAGCTCGCCCCAGAGCCCGACGATGCCCTCCCGCAGGGGGTCCGTGGCCGGAGCGTGAGCCAGCGCCTGGAGGTAGGCGGCGGCGTCGTCACGATGCTCCTCGAAGGTGGTCAGCAGCATCTGGATGGCCATGACGGTCCGTGCTGCCGGGTCCCCGTCGCCCTTGAGGATGGCGAGGGTGGGCGCCAGCCACGACCGGAACCCCTGGAGGAGCGCCTCGGCGACGAGGTGGTCCTTCGAACCGAAGTGGTAGGTGATCGCAGCCAGGTTGGCGTCCGCCTGGCGGGCGATCTCCCGCGAGGTGGTCGCTGCGAGCCCCCTCCGCGCGATGCACGCTCGTGCGGCCTCCAACAGGGCCGTTGCCGTGGAGTTCATACGTACGTATGATACCCAGGGTGCAGGAGCAGCGAGCGCTCGTCCACGGCACGGGTGGTTCCCTGATCCTGGCGGGGGTCGCCTTCGGCCTGCTCAGGTTCTTCGGCGAGGTGCCACCAGGCCAGGACCTGGAGGCTGCCGCAGGCGCCACCGCCTTCGGGACCGTGATCGCGGCACCCGGGGTGCTCGCCCTCCTCGCCACCCGCGGGCGGCCGGCGCTGCTGGTCCCCGCAGCGTTGCTGCTGATCCCCTTGAGCTTCCTCTCGTTCGCGCTGGTCACGCTGCCGCTGCTGGTCCCCGCCTTCCTCCTGCTGCGGGCGCACCAGCGGAGCGCTCCAACGGGGTCGGCCCTGCGGACGGCTGCGGTCACATCGGCCGTGCTCACGCTCCTCGTGGCGGCCGTCGTCGCCCTCTTCACCTACGAGGACCCCAGGGAGCACGCCACCGCGTCGGTCTCGTACGCGACGAGCGACATCGTCACCTACGGGGAGGCGGTGCTGTCGCTCGCCCTGTCCGGCTCGGCGGTGCTCAGCGGATGGGTGCTCGGCCGTCCCGGAGGCCCCGGAGCACGACGGCTCGATGCGAGGTCCTCGCTGAGGGGGCCCGAGGTGCTGCCGCTGGTGAGCCTGTCGGTCTTCGGGCTCCTGGCCGGGCACCGCCTGGGCGGCGCTGCGCTCGGGCCGGGGGCGCTGGCCGTGCTCGCCGGGGTGGCCCTCGGTGCGGTGCTCACCGGATCGCTCCACAGCCTCTTCCGCCTGTACGCCAGGTGAGACGGGGCCCTCCGGCCGTCGAGGTGGCCTCCGAGTGACGGCCCCGACGACGTGCTCGAGGTGTGCGGCGCCGCTCGGCCACCACCCCCGGGCGCCCGGCACTGCGCGGCGCGAAGGGCCCTGGCGCTCCGAGCTCCGACCGTGGGTCGAGGGCACGGCTCCACCCACGGGTCGATGACGCGCCGAGTCGCCCGTCCTAGCCTTGCGCCGGTGGAGCTGTGGTCCCGGTTGCGTGACGACCTGGGACGTCCGGAGATCCCGCCGGGCTCCGACGAGCGGCCGTTCCTGCTGGTCGCGCCGTCGGCGGTGGTGCTCGTCGCCCAGCTCACCGACCCCGGGTCCGTGGGGCTCTTGCTCGTCCTCGTCCCCGCCCTCCTCGCCTTCGGCGCCCGGGCGCTGCTCGACACCCTGCCCGGGGAGGTCTTCGCCGCCCTCGTCGTCGTGCCGGTCACCGTCGCCGTGGGCTGGGACGGCGACCTCGAGGGCGCGTTCTTCCTCAGCGTCACGGTGGTGCTCTACGCCACCTGGAACATGGGATCGGTCGTCAGGGCCGTGGCCGTGACGGCAGTGGCGACTGCGTCGCCGTGGGTCGTCGCGGTGCACCTGGCGCCGAGCTCCGGCATCGGCTGGCAGCCCTGGGCGGCGGCCCACGTCCTGCTCTTCGTCCTCGGTCGGACCCTGAACCGCCAGCGTCGGCTCATCGACGAGCTCCGGGTCGCCCGCCAGGCGCTGGCCGACCAGGCGGTGGCCGAGGAGCGCCGACGCATCGCTCGTGAGCTCCACGACGTGGCCGGCCACACCATCGCCGCCGTCGTCCTCCACGTCACGGGTGCCCGCCACGTCCTGCGGCGCGACCCGGCCGAGGCGGAGGCGGCGCTGGTCGAGGCCGAGGAGGTCGGGCGGGCCGGACTCGACCAGGTCCGGGCCGTGGTGGCTGCCCTCCGCACCGACGAGCGCGGCACCGACCCGGCACTGCCCGGCGTGGCCGAGCTCCCGGCCCTGGTCGAGGAGTACCGGCGGGCCGGCCTGGCCGTCGGTGCGAGGATCGACGGCCGGGTGGCGGACCTGGGCGGGGCGGTCGGCACCGCCGTGCACCGGATCACCCGGGAGGCCCTGGCCAACGTGGCCCGCCACGCCTCGGGCAACCAGGTCGAGGTGTCGCTGCACCCGTCGGGCGACGGCGTCCGCCTGGAGGTGGTCGACAGCGGTCGAGCCGGTCCACCGCCGGCGGCTGAGGGCGCCCACTTCGGCCTGGTGGGCATGGCGGAGCGGGCCCGGGCACTGGGCGGCCAGGTGGAGGCGGGGCCGACGCAGGACGGCTGGCGGGTCGTCGCCCGCCTCCCGGTCGCCCGCCGCCACCAGGAGGCTCGGACGGCGTGATCCGGGTGCTGATCGTCGACGACCAGGCGGTGATCCGCAACGGTGTCGCCCGGATCCTCGGTCCCGAGGACGGCTTCGAGGTGGTGGCCGAGTGCGAGGACGGCGACGAGGTCGTCGCCGCCGTGGCCACCGCCCGTCCCGACGTGGTCCTCATGGACGTCCGCATGCGCAGGGTCGACGGGGTGAGCGCCATCCGCGCCCTCGTCGCCGCCGGCGAGCCGCCGCCGGTGCTCGTGCTCACGACGTTCGACGACGACGACGTGCTGTGGGCGGTCCTCGACGCGGGTGCGGCCGGCTTCGTCCTCAAGGACACCTCCGCCGAGGAGCTGCTCGCCGCCACCCGGGCCGTCGCCGGTGGGGCGGCGTGGCTGAGCGCCGACGTCACGCCGAGGGTGCTCGCCGCCTTCCGGGCGACCGTCCGCCCACACCTCGCCGGGGCGGCACGGGCCGAGGCCCTCACCGATCGCGAGCACGACGTCCTGCAGCTGATGGCCACCGGCGCCACGAACGGCGAGATCGCAGCTGGGCTGCACGTCAGCGAGGCCACCGTGAAGACCCACGTGGGCGCCATCTTCGCCAAGCTCGGCGTGCGGGACAGGGCGGGCGCCATCGTGTTCGCCTTCGACCACGGCCTCGCCACCCCTCGCGGCGCCACCACCTGACCGACCCACCCGCAGGAGGGCCCCCTCCGCCCGTGGGACGACGTCGGGTTGCGACCCCGGAGCGATGCGCGGGCGCATGCCGTCGGCGCACGCTGCTCGCATGACCCGAACCGATCCGACCGTCGTCGAGGTGCGCGACCTCGTCAAGCGCTACGGCGCCACCACCACCGTCGCCGGCGTCTCCTTCGACGTCCGGCGAGGCGAGCTGTTCGGCCTCCTGGGCACGAACGGCGCCGGCAAGACCACCATCGTCGAGATCCTGCAGGGCCTGCGCCCGTCGACGAGCGGCCACCTCCGGGTGCTCGGCCTCGACCCGGCGGTGGACGGAGAGCGCCTCCGGCGCCTCGTCGGCGCCCAGCTCCAGGACGCTGCCCTCCCCGACCGCATGCGGGCGGGGGAGGCGCTCGCGCTCTTCGCCTCCCTGCACCCCCACCCGCGGCCCACCGACGAGCTGGTCGACGAGTGGGACCTCGGACGGCTGCTGCGACGGTCGTTCGGAACCCTCTCAGGTGGCGAGCGTCAGCGGCTGTTCGTGGCCCTGGCGCTGCTCGGCCGGCCGCAGCTCGTGTTCCTCGACGAGCTCACCCAGAACCTGGACCCGGTCGCCCGGCGGCACACGTGGGACGTCGTCCGCCGGGTCCGGGACGCCGGCACGTCCGTCGTGCTGGTGACCCACGACGTCGAGGAGGCGGAACGGCTCTGCGACCGCATCGTGGTGCTCGACCGGGGGCGGATCGCAGCCGAGGGCACCCCCGCCTCCATCGTCGAGGCCCTCGGCGGGACGCCGACGGTCGTGTTCACCGACGCCGAGCTCGACGTCCGGACGCTCCACGCGGTCCCCGGCGTCGCCCGAGCCCAGCGCCACGGTGCGGAGGTGCACGTGGCTGGCACCGGTCCCCTGCTCGCCCACGTCGGTGCCCACCTCGTCACCTCCGGACGACCGCCGCTCGACCTCCGGGTCGTGCGCCCCACGCTCGAAGACCGCTTCGTGGCACTCACCCAGGAGGACGCAGCATGACCGCCGCCACCATCGCCGATGCCCGCACCGTCCCGACGCACGCCCCCGGGCTGGTGCGCAGCGCCGCCCGCATCGCCGCCGTGGAGCTGCGCCTGCTGCTCCGGGAGCCCGGCGTGCTCGTCGGCCTCGTCGGGTTCCCGGCAGCGACCGTCCTCATCATCGCCGGCGTCTTCGGGTCGGCGCCGGACCCGGAGTTCGGCGGCGTCCGACCGACCGAGCACTACGTCGTCGGCTACCTCGGCGTCGTCCTCGCCCAGGTGGGCCTGGTCTCGCTGCCGGTGCACCTCGCCTCGCACCGGGAGCTCGGCGTGACCCGCCGCTACCGGGCGTCCGGCGTCTCCGGTGCCACCCAGATCCTCAGCTCCGCCGGGCTCGGCACCGTGCTCGCCGTCCTCGGTGGCCTCGTGGTGCTCGTGGTCGGCGGCGCCGCCTACGGCGTGCCGACCCCCGTCGACCCGTTCGCCGTGCTGCTCTGGCTGACGGCCGGGGTGGCCTGCTTCGTCGCCATCGGGCTCGCCCTCGGGACCCTGCTCCCCAGCAGCCGGGCTGCCAACGCCGTCGGCAACCTCCTGTTCGTGCCGATGTTCCTGCTCGGCGGCGGCGGCCCGCCCCGCGACGTCATGACCGGGCCCATGCAGACCCTCTCCGATGTCCTGCCCCTCAGCCACGTCGTCGGTGGGATCCGCCACGCGTGGCTCGGGCGCACCGACGACCCGCAGGCCCTGTGGTGGACGGCGGCCGTCGCAGCTCTCGCAGTGGCCCTCGCGATCCGGACGGCCCGCCGACGGTCGTCCTGACCGAGGCCCCCGGGTCGTCGCCGTGCTCGAGCACGCCGGCCCACGAGGCCGAAAGGGTGCTGACGTGCCTAGGTGGTCCTTCTCCCTGACCGGCCTCGGCCGGCCGGCGTCGGTTGTTGCCCGGCCAGGACGCAACGAGCGGATGACAGCAGGAGGTCCCGATGGAGGGCGAGCTCGACGTCGGGCAGGTCGAGGATGGGGCGGCGGAGCGCCCCGAGTGCAGCGATGACCCGGACCCGGTCTGCCTCGGAGGGTCGGGATCCGACGAGCAGCTTCACGAGACGCTTGTTCATCGCGCCCAGCGCATCACCGATCCCAGGCTCGCGAGCGCTGCTCACATCCCTGGCGAGGAGGCTCATGACGGCACGGTGCTCGAGGAGCAGGTCCAGTGTCGAGGCGAGGACGGCATCGACGTCGGCCGGGCGCTGCTCCTCCGCCTCCTCGAGCATCCGCTCGCCTCCCTCGAGCAGCGGCCGCACGACCTCCTGCAGGATGTCTGCCTTGGAGTCGAAGTGGTAGTAGAGCGCTGCTGTGGTGATGCCGACCCGCTCTGCGAGGTCGCGCATCGAGGTGCCGTCGTACCCCTGGGCGCTGAACATCTCGAGCGCTGCGCCGAGGACCTCACCTTGGGTGTCGCGCCGGGGAGCCTGCTGTCGCACCGGGCCGACCGTAGCACCTGACGCCCGATCAGTAGACCCTGGCGAGCGTGAGGTCACGCTCGTCCGGCGGGCACACGTGCTGTGCCCGCCCGACGGTGCTTTCCTCACCGGACGAGCGGCACCACCTCCTGCATGAAGGTCTCGACCGTTCGAAGCAGGTCGTCGGGCGTCCGGGCGGGGAGGGAGAGCATCAGCTCGTCGAGCCCGGCGTCGGCGTAGGAGCGGAGGTCCTCGGCCTGCTCCTCGACGGTGCCGCTGAGGGGTGTCCGGCCCCCAGGTGCGGTCCGGCCGCCGGGCATGTGCCGGAGGAGGACGGGACCCGGCGGGCGGGAGAAGCGGGCGCAGGCGGCGTTGTAGGCGGCCACCCCCTGCGCCAGCTCGTGTGGTGAGAGGTTGATCGGGTGCCACCCGTCGCCCAGCTCCCCGGCGCGCCGCAGGGACGCCCGCGAGTTGCCGCCCACGGTGATCGGGATCGTCGAGGTGCGGGACGGGTGGCCCTTCGGGAACAGCCGCATGTCCTGGTACGACTTCCACCGCCCCGAGAACGACGACGTCTCCTCCTCCCAGAGGTTGCGGATGACGCGCAGGTACTCGTCGGTGACGGCGCCCCGGGCGCTGTGGTCGGCCGACATCGCCCGGAACTCCTCCTCGTGCCACCCGGCGCCGACGCCGAGCACGAGCCGCCCGCCGGCGAGGAGATCCGTCGACGCCACGAACTTCGCCGTGAACACCGGGTCGCGGTACGGGAGGACGAGCACCGACGTGCCGAGCGTGATGCGTGTCGTCGACGCTGCGAGCCAGGCGAGCAGGGCGAGGGGCTCGAGCATCACCTCAGGGATGTAGCGCTCACCGACGGGCACGATCACGTGGTCGCTGACCCAGAGCGAGTCGAAGCCGAGGTCCTCGACCTCACGTGCGATCCGCTGCTGCACGTCGGCCGGGACGAACGGCCCGGCCTGGGGGATGGCGACGCCGAAGCGCATCAGGTTCCTCCGAGGAGTCGGTCGACGGTCTCGCCGACGCACGAGGTCAGCCGTGCCGGCGGCACGGCGAGCGCGTCGAGCTGCTCGAGGTGGCACAGCCCGAGCAGCACGAGGTAGAAGGTCTTCAGCACGGCCACCGGATCCTCCACGTCCGGACCGAGGAGCGGCCGCAGGTCCTCGGACGAGCGCCGGTGCCACGCGCCGAGGATCGCCCGCAGGTCCTCGTCGCGCTCGCTCGCCTGGTGGAGCTGGAGCAGCAGCCGCCGCTGCGAGGCGAGCTCGGGCGACAGGTAGCCCGCCGCGATCTCGCCGGCCGTGCGCACCTCGGCGAGGCTGCCGACCGCCCCCGCCGTCAGCTCCTCGAGCGCGCGCCTGCCCGCCTCGAACAGCAGCTGGGCCTTGTCGGTGAAGTGGTTGTAGACCGCGGCCGGGGTGAGGTCGGCGCGCGCGGCGATGTCGGCCAGGGTCACCTGGTCGAAGCCCACGTCGAGGCAGGCAGCGTGGGCCGCAGCGATGAACCGCTCCCTCGTGGCGACGCCGTCGGAGCCCGTGGGGCGGCCGCGGGGCCGGGCCCGCGGCCCTCGCTCAGCCGACGTCGGTCCCGACGGGCACGCCGTCGACCACCTGGTCGAGGTACTCGCTCATGCCGATGCCGCTGCGGTCACCGCACCGGAAGCGGGTCATCGCCTCGGTGATGCGGGTCAGCTGCTCGACGCCGTCCGGGCCGGTGCGACGGTTGCGGAGCGGGATCAGCGAGATGACCTCCCCCGTCACCTCGTACTCCTCGCCGGTCTCGCTGCGCGCCCAGCAGCGCATCGCCGTCTGGTGGTGGCGATCGTCCCAGTCCGACTCGATCCGGCAGTCGACGACCTTGTGGTACTCGGCCCCGTCGAGGATCATCCCGCTGTTGCGGGAGCCGCCTGCGCCGTCACCGATGACCGACAGCATCATGGCGAAGCCGTCGTCGAAGGCGATCGGGATCCACCGGTACCAGGTGAGGGCCTGCCAGTGGCGGGGGCCCCACGACTTGTCCCGGAGGCCGAGCCCGTCGAGGTCGAGGACCTCGTCTCCGACCGTGATCGTGCCCGTCACCTTCGTGTGCTGCTCGTAGTGCGCCTTGGCGAAGCTCTTCTCGGCGTCGACCGGCACCTCGGAGCCGTCGGCGAAGACCGTCCTCCCGCCGTACATGGGCGAGATCCCTCGGACGTCGAGCCGCACCGAGCAGCTCGCGTGCGGGTTGTCGCGGAACGCCGACCGCGGGTCGCTCATGTCGGCGGGCTCGTCGAGCAGCACGACGTCGCCCTCGTAGGCGACCTTCAGGTGCTGGAACGGCTCGACCACGTCGATGGCGAGCCCACCCGCCCGCATCTCGGTGTTCGTGTCGATCTTGGGCCGGCCGAACATGAAGCCGACGCGCCCACCCGGCAGGTACAGGCACACCGACATCTCGGCGTAGCCCTCGTTGACCCGGTTGCCGAGCCGGAACCAGCCCCCGACCTCCTGATCGACGTCGAAGCCGTTCAGGTACATCGACTCGTTGTAGTTGGTCGCTGCGTCGGGCTCGTGCGGGTACTCGTCGCTCGGCTCGAGCACGGTCTTGTAGGTGCCGCCTGCCATGTGCCCCCCTCCTCGTCGGCAAGAAGTGAACCACGGATCATTTCGGTGCGCCATCCCTCAGGTGGCAACAGGGAGGAGGGCTGCGCCGGTCGCCCCGCACCAGGCGTCCCGCTCGTGCGCGGGACGATCTCGCTGGAGCTGGCCGAGCTGCTGGCCCCCGACGACCCCGCCGCCGCCACCGTCGAGGCCGGACTCGCCCTCTCCACGTTCGACCGCCTCGGCGCCACCGTGCTCGCCGACCGGACCAACGCCCTCCTGCGCTCCCTCGGAACCCGTTCCCGAGGGAGCGGCCGCCCACCGGCGACCGCGGTCCAGGGCCTCACCGGGCGGGAGGCCGAGGTCCTCGCCCTCGTGACCGAGGGGCTCACCAACGCCGAGATCGGGAGCCGCCTCTACATCTCCGCCAAGACCGCCGAGCACCACGTCGGTCACGTGCTGGCCAAGCTCGGCGTCCGCTCGAGGGCGGAGGCGGCTGCTGTCGCCACCGCAGCCGCAGCACGAGGGGGGGCGGGATAGGGGGATCCCCCGATGCGAGGGGCGGCTGCGAGGCGCATGGTTGGCGACATGGAAACCAACGTCACCGAGATCGCCAGCGACATCTACCGACTGTCCACGTGGGTGCCCGACGTGGCACCGCCGGCCGGCTTCACGTTCAACCAGTTCCTCGTCGTGGCCGACGAGCCCTTGCTCTTCCACACCGGCCACCGCCAGATGTTCCCGCTCGTGTCCGAGGCGGTGAGCCGCATCATCCCGGTCGAGGACGTCAGGTGGCTCACGTTCGGGCACGTGGAGGCCGACGAGTGCGGCTCCATGAACACCTGGCTCGAGGCCGCACCACGGAGCCAGGTCGCGCACGGCGCCCTCGGCTGCATGGTCTCGCTCGACGACCTCTGCGACCGCCCGCCCCGCCCGCTGGCCCACGGCGAGGTGCTCGACCTGGGCGGCAAGCGCGTCCGCCACCTCGACACGCCACACGTCCCGCACGGGTGGGAAGCACGCGTGCTGTTCGAGGAGACGACCGGGACGCTGCTGTGCGGGGACCTCTTCACGCAGCTGGGGAACGGCGAGGCGCTGACGACCGGCGACATCGTCGAGCCGGCCGTCGAGGGCGAGCTCCTCTTCCACGCCTCCTCGCTCGCCCCGAGCACGGCCGTCACCATCGCCGGTCTGGCCGACCTCGAGCCGACGACGCTCGCGCTCATGCACGGCCCGTCGTTCGCCGGCGACTGCAAGGCGGCGCTGCGGGACCTCGCCGGTGCCTACGACGAGCGCTTCCTCGCCGGTTCGTCGGCGTGACCCAACCGCTCGACAGACCGGGTCACGTGTCACGCTGAGGTCCTCAGCGAGCGAGGCGACGGACCGCCCGCTCGAGGGGCCCGGCCCCGAAGAGGTGCGTCCAGGCGGCAGCCACCGCCCAGAGGACCACGGCGACGCCCACCACGACGAGGAGCTGCAGGCCCAGCTCCGGCGCCACCCGATCTCGCCATGGCCAGACGATGATGGCGCCGATCACGATGTGGAGCAGGTAGAGCGACAGCGCCTGACCCCCGAGCAGCGCGAAGGGTCGGGCCGCCGCCATCCTCCCCGCGAGCAGGCACAGACCGAGCACTGCGACTGACGAGCCCGTGGCAGCCACGTACCAGGCGAGCTGGTTGCTGTGGGCTGTGCTGTCCCAGAAGGTCTCAGACCCCGGTGCGGCTGCCGAGCGGAGGGCAACCGCCAGGAGCTGCGTCGAGCCGGCGGCGACGCCCACGACGACCATGCGCTTCGCGACCCCGGTGTCGCCGAGCTCGCGCCCGGCGAGCCAGAGGCCGACGAGGGCGAAGCCGGCCCAGCCGACGAGCGGGTAGCCACCGGACCACACGAGCTGCCACAGCAGGTGGGGCACATCCAGGAGCTCGGCGTGGCTGCTCGGCTGCTCGGCGGCCTGGAGGCCGTGCCCGTCGACGACCGAGACGACGATGCTCGGCAACGCCGAGCACGTGACCCCCATCGGGAGGAGCCACCCGGTCGGCAGCCGGGAGCACGCTGCGACGATCACCAGCAGCAACCCGTAGTGCGGGAGGATCAGGTAGACCCGGTCGACCAGCGGCCAGATCGCCACGCCGAGCACCCCGAGCACGAGCCCGCGCCGGACGAGCCCGAGGGGACCGCGGCGTCGCAGGTAGAGGCCGCTCCCGACGCCGAGGACGAGGCAGAACAGGGGCGCCGCCCGCCCGTCCCCGACGTCGCCCACGAAGCGCAGCCACCCTGGATCTCCGGCCTCGCCCTTCAAGAAGTGCGCGAGCAGCATCCCGCAGAGGGCGAGCCCACGGGCGACGTCGATGCCGACGAGCCGGCGGGCACGTCCAGCAGCGGACGTGGCGGTGACCGGATCGGAGCTGCCTGCGTCGGCGCCAGCCTGCACGGGTCGCGACGGTACGGACCGGCATCCGACCTCCGCGCCGGGCAACCGAGTCCCTCGGACGGAGGGCGGGACGCCCGGCCCTCGTGGACGGCGGCACGACCGGGTCGTGCTCGTACCGACCCCTCCCAGCCTCCGTGGGTCGGAGGGAACGGCCCCGTTCGGCCGGACGTACCATCTGGTGTGGTCGATGTCCGGGAGCGGCACAACGTACGGGTGGCTGGCCCGGCGGATGCGCAACCGATGCTCTTCGCCCACGGCTTCGGGTGCGACCAGAACATGTGGCGTCACGTCGCCCCCCGGTTCGAGGACCGGTTCAGGGTGGTGCTGTTCGACCACGTGGGGGCGGGCGGTTCGGACGTCCGGTCGTACGACCCGGCGCGGTACACCTCGCTGTCGGCGTACGCCGACGACGTCCTCGAGATCTGCCACGAGCTCGAGCTGCACGATGTGGTCTTCGTCGGTCACTCGGTGTCGTCGATGATCGGGGCCCTGGCCGCCGTCGAGGAGCCGGGCACGTTCGACAAGCTGGTGATGGTCTCGCCCTCACCTCGCTACATCGATGACGACGACTACGTCGGCGGCTTCTCGGAGTCGGACATCACCGACCTGCTGGACTCGCTCGCCAGCAACTACCTCGGCTGGTCGAGCGCGATGGCGCCGGCGATCATGGGCAACGCCGACCGGCCCGAGCTCGGTCAGGAGCTGACCGAGAGCTTCTGTCGGACGGATCCGGACATCGCCCGCCAGTTCGCCAGCGTGACGTTCCTGTCCGACAACCGGGCCGACCTCCGACGGGTGACCACCCCGACGCTGGTGCTGCAGTGCACGAACGACGCCATCGCACCGATCGCCGTCGGTGAGTACGTGCGCGACAACCTCCCGGACGCCCAACTCGTGCTGCTCGAGGCCACGGGGCACTGTCCGAACCTCAGCGCGCCCGAGGAGACGGCCAGCGCCATCGCGACCTTCGTCCGTGGGTGAGGCGGACGCCGCCGAGCTGAGCAGCGAGGAGGCCCGCGACGCCTTCCACGACGCGCTGCTCGACGACGATCCCACGGCGCTGTACGACCGCGCCCCGTGCGGCTACGTCTCGACGCTGCCTGACGGCACGATCATCAAGGCGAACGCGACCTTCCTCACGCTCACGGGCTACGAGCGCAGGGACCTCGTCGGTCGACGCACCTTCGCAGCGCTGCTGACCGCCGGCGGGCGGATCTTCCACGAGACCCACTACGCCCCCATGCTCCAGATGCAGGGCAGCGCTCGGGCGATCGCCCTCGACATCGTCTGCGCGGACGGGACGAGGCTCCCGGTGCTCGTCAACGCCGTGCTCGAGCGGTCCGGCGACGGCCAACCGGCCGTCGTCCGCACCGCCGTCTTCGACGCCACCGACCGGCGGGAGTACGAGCGCGAGCTCCTCGGGGCGAAGCAGCGAGCGGAGGCCTCCGAGGCGCACGCCGTCGCCCTCGCACGCACGCTGCAGCAGACCCTGATCCCGCCGACCCCGCCGACGATCCCCGGGCTCGACGTCGCCGCCGCGTACCGCCCCGCCGCCGATGGCTCCGAGGTCGGCGGGGACTTCTACGACATCTTCGAGGTGGCGACCGGGGACTGGGTGGTGGCCATCGGCGATGTGCAGGGCAAGGGTGTCGGCGCGGCGGTCGTGACCGCCCTTGCCCGCCACACGATCCGGGCCGCTGCGGTGAACCAGTCCGACCCGTCTGCGATCCTGTCGACGCTGAACACCGTGCTCCTCCACGACGACACCGACCGGTTGTGCACCGTCACGCTCATCCGCCTGCGTGAGAGCGGCGGGACGTGGTCGGCCACCGCGAGCTGCGGCGGGCATCCGGCACCGCTGCTCACACGTGCCGGTGCGGCTCCGCGACCACTGAGCGCGCCGGGCACCGTGCTCGGGGTGCTCCCCACCATCGCGACGACGGACACCGGCGCCACGCTGCGGCCGGGCGACAGCATCGTGCTCTACACCGACGGGGTCACAGAGGCTCGGCGCGCCGGGGAGTTCTTCGGAGAGGAGCGGCTCGTGCAGGTCATCACATCCACCGCAGGAGCAGCGAGCGATACGGCCGCAGCGCTCCTCGACGAGGTCATCCGGTTCCAGGCCGGCCATCCGCGCGACGACATCGCCGTCGTCGCGATCGCGGTCCCCCAGGCACAGGGCCGGGCCTGAGGGTCCTGACCCACAGCGCCGGGTCCGCACCGGAGCACCCCCGAGCGGTGGAAGGAGCGCGCCGCTGCGTCGGTCGCACCCGCGCTCGGATCAGCTCGCCACCCGCTGGCGGCGGGCCTCGACGGCCGCCAGCGTGAACCCGAGGAGCATGAGCGGTGTCACGACGAGGGCGATCGGGCGCACGACGTCGACCGCCCCGCTGTCGCCGGCGTCGAGGATGAGGAACGTCACGTAGAGGGCGTAGGACGCGATCAGGACCAGCCCCTCCCACCGCTCGATCCGGAACCCCTTCCAGACGATCGGCAGGAGCACGACGGTCGCCGCCAGCATGACCGGGAGGTCGACCTGCAGCGAGCTGTCGGCCACCGGCACGGGGTCGGGAGAGACCAGCCCTGTGAGCCCGAGGACGCACAGCAGGTTGAACAGGCCCGACCCGACCACGTTGCCCACGGCGATGTCGCGCTGGCCCCGATACGAGGCAAGGAGCGACGTCGCGAGCTCTGGCAGCGACGTGCCGATCGCCACGACGGTGAGTCCGATCACGAGGTCGCTCACCCCGAGGTCGGCAGCGATGTCGGTCGCTGAACCGACGAGGAGCTGCGAGCCCGAGACGAGCATGACGAGACCGACCCCGACCAGAGCCACCTGCACGGGTAGCGCCTTGTCGATGGCCTCGACCTCGAGCTCGTCGACCGCATCGGCGTACTCGTCGAGGACCTCCTCGCCCTCGTTCCGGCCGGCGCGGATCAGCCACCAGGTGTAGGCGATGATCCCGGCGAACAACAGGGCGCCGTCGACCCGACCGATCGCGTTGTCGAGCGCGAGCACCAGCACGACCAGCGTCGCTCCGATGAGCACCGGGATGTCGAGACGGATGATCCGTTGCGACACCACGAGCGCCCCGATGACGGCCGAGCCACCGAGGATGAGGAGGATGTTCACGATGTTCGACCCGGCGACGTTGCCGAGCGCGACATCTGCCTCGCCGCTCAGCCCCGCGCTGACGCTCACCGCAAGCTCCGGTGCGCTCGTGCCGAAGGCGACGACGGTGAGCCCGATGATCACCGGGGTGATGCCGAGCCGGGTGGCGATCGAGGCTGCGCCGCGCACGAGCAGCTCGGCGCCGGCCACCAGGAGCACGAGCCCCACCACCAGTGCGACGAGGGTCCACACGGTCACCACCGCAGGGTGGCACGGAGCTCAGCGCCGGCGATGCACCCACGCAGCCCGCAGGGGGCGCCGCCAGCAAGCTTCAACCGGCGCGGACCGGGGCTCCGGGGGGCCAGCGATGGCGTCGATGGCCTCTCGATCGACAAGATCAAGGCTGCCGCACTCGGGCTGCTCGATCGCACGGGCTCGAGGTGTTCAGCATGGGGACGCTCGCAGAGGAGCTCGGCACGACGAGTGAACGTCCCCGTCGTCATGTTCCTCCGAGGTGGCCGCTCCTCGGAGGTACGTTGCAACCCGGTCAGCGCGGAACAGGGGGTCACCCGTGAACGTCCTCGTCCTGATGTCCGACCAGCACAACCCGAAGGTGATGGGGTCGGCTGGTCATCCGTTCGTCCGCACGCCGAACCTCGACGCGCTGGCGGGCGAGGGCACCCGCTTCTCGGCTGCGTACACCAACAGCCCCATCTGCGTGCCCGCCAGGGCGGCGTGGGCGACGGGCCGGTACGTCCACGAGACCGGTTGCTGGGACAACGCCACCGCCTACGAGGGCGAGCCCCCCGGGTGGGGCCACGCCCTGCAGGCGGCGGGCGTCCCGGTCGACTCGATCGGCAAGCTCCACTACCGCAACGCCGATGCTGCCACCGGGTTCGACCACCAGCTCAACCCCATGCACCTCGCAGGCGGGATCGGGCAGGTCTGGGGGTCCGTGCGCGACCCGCTGCCCCGACGGCCGGGCGCCAAGCTCCTCGTCAGCTGGTCGGGCGCCGGGGAGACCGACTACACGCGGTACGACCGTCGCACCACCGACCTGACGTGCGAGTGGCTCGCCGAGAGGGGACAGCGGGACGGGGAGCCGTGGGTGCTGTACGTCGGCCTCGTCGCACCGCACCACCCGTTCATCGCCCCCGAGCAGTTCTTCTCGCTCTACGACCCGTCCTCGCTGCCGAGGGCCAAGCTCCACCCCCTCGACGGCTACGAGCGCCACCCGTGGGTGGCGGCGTACGGCGACATGCTCGAGGGGCTCGACGTCGACAACACCGACGAGGAGCGCCAGCGCTGCACCGCTGCCTACTACGGCCTCGTCAGCTACCTCGACGACAACATCGGTCGGATCCTCGACGCCCTCGACGGGGCCGGCCTGCGGGACGACACCCTGATCGTCTACACGACCGACCACGGCGACACCGTGGGCAGCCGGGGCCTGTGGGGAAAGACGGTCCTCTACGAGGAGTCGGCGGGCATCCCGCTCATCGTGGCCGGGCCGGACGTGCCGGCCGGCCAGGTGTCGGCCACGCCGGTCACCCTGGTGGACGGCCACCCCACGATCCTCGAGGCGGCCGGTGCGCCGTCGCTGCCCGGAGAACCCCCGCGGCCGGGAGGTTCGTGGGTGGCGCTGGCCAACGAGCCGGAGGACGAGGACCGGGTCGCGTTCTGCGAGTACCACGCCATGGGCGCCACGAGCGGCGCCTACCTCGTGCGGCGCGGCCGGTACAAGCTCCACCACTACGTCGGGTTCGAACCCGAGCTGTTCGACCTCCAGGCGGACCCCGAGGAGACGAGGGACCTGGCTGGCGATCCGGCCTTCGCCGGGGTGCTCGCGGAGTACGAGCAGCTGCTGCGTGACATCGTCGACCCCGAGGACGTCGACCGTCGGGCCAAGCTCCACCAGGCCGCGCTCGTCGAGCGCCACGGCGGTCGGGAGAAGGCGTCGCAGCTCGGGACGGTCGCGGAGACGCCCGTCCCCGGCGGCGACAAGGAGTTCTGACCGGGGCCGTGCACCGGGAGAGCGACTGCGTCAGGCAGTCGCTCCCGGCGGCCCTGTCGCGGCTGTGTCGCGAGCGAGGGGTGAGGATCGTTCGGCATCGTGGCCGACGTGCGTGGCCCCGGGTACGTTCCTCGCGATGGGGGCGGCGGTCGAGGAGCTGAACCGACGCCTGCTGCGGGCGCGCGACCGGATCGACCTGGCGTACCGGCAACCGCTCGACATCGGCGCGCTCGCCGCCGTGGCGTGCATGTCGCCGGCGCACTTCATCCGGTCGTTCAAGACGGCCTTCGGTGAGACACCGCACCGCTACCTGCAACGTCGGCGGATCGAGCGAGCGATGCAGCGGCTGCGATCCGGTGGTGCAACGGTCTCGGAGGTCTGCGTCGAGGTCGGTTGGACGAGCTTCGCGACGTTCAGTCGGACCTTCAGGGAGGTCGTCGGATGCTCGCCGAGCCAGTACCGCGACAGCGCGACCCCGACCGGCGAGGGGTTCGTCCCGACGTGCTTCCTGAAGTCGTGGACGCGGCCCGTGGACTCGAGCAGTTCTGGAACAGCGAGCGCCTCGCCCCGTTCCTCGCGTCGGACGCATGAAGACCTCGATCCGACTCTCATCCATCTTCGTCCTCGATCAGGACGCCGCACTCGACTTCTACGTC
>CADCSY010000076.1 GCA_902805555.1 uncultured Acidimicrobiales bacterium
CGGCGCAGGCGCCGAGCACATCGCCGGCTGGGTGCTCGACGAGGGGCGCCGACTCCTCGCGGACGAGCGGTGACCGCCGAGCTCCTGGCGGGGCACCGGACGCACGTGCCGACCGTCGTCCGAAGAGGCTCCGACGACCTGCTCACCAGGGCAGCGAACTCCGCCCACCTCGTCGCACGACGTCGCTGAGCCGGACGAGGGCCACGGCCGCCAGGACCACGACCGCCGGTTCGGCCGCCACCCTGAACCGCTGGTTGCCGTAGGTGACGGCGGTCGTGATGACCACGAGCGCGAAGGTGGAGACGAGCGGCCACACCAGGCGGCGGCGACGGAGCGCGACCACCAGCCCGACGGCGGCCAGCGGCGCCAGCACCCACCAGGTCCGGGTGCCGATCGTCTGCCACCGCAAGGACCGCCCCTCGAAGGACTCCCCCAGCACCTGCCGCTCGATGTCGTACACGCCCCACGTGCGGGCCTCGCGCACCGCCACCACGGCCGGCAGCCGGCCGAGGTGGTCCCCCACGTACTCGAGGCCACGGGCTCGCTGCGCCGCAGCAGCCTCGGCCTCGTCCTGATCCGTCAGGTCGAAGCCGCCGAAGCACTCGTACAGCCAGAGGCCGGTCTGGCTCGTCGACCACGTCTTGTCGCAGTTGGCACCGGCCAGGGCCGAGCCCAGGTTGTTCGAGACGGGGACGAGCGCGCCGTCGAAGCGGACCGCGTTCCGCATCGTCCACGGCGCCACGACCAGGACCGCGCCCGCCACACCGCCGAAGGCGAGCAGGAGCCTCCGCCGGGTCGGCTGGCCGGGCAGCCGCAGGGCGAGGGGGACGAAGAGCAGGGGTGCCAGCAGCAGCGCCTCGGCACGGGTGAGGGCGGCCAGCCCGACGACCGCCCCCGCCGCCAGGAAGCGACCCGCGCTCGGTGCGGCCGCCGCCCGGTGGGCGAGGAGCAGCGACGTCGCCACGAGCAGGGCGAAGGGCGTCTCGGGCATGAGGACGGCGTCGCTCTGGAACAGCATGGGGTAGCAGGCAGCGATGGCGGCGGCCACGAGCCCGACCGCCCGGCCCCCCACCCGCCGCCCGAGCAGCCCCACGACCACCACCGTGCACGTCCCCAGCAGGCAGAGGACGAGCTGCTGGCCGTCGACCCCGTCGATGCCGGCGAGGGCGGAGACGGCGATCACGGCCGGGAGGAGGGGCGGGTACTCGGCGGTGGGGCGGACCTCGCCGAGGAGGGTGAGGTCGAAGGGCCGGATGTAGCCCCGTCCCTCTGCGAGGTGCGTCCCGAGCAGGTGGTACGCACCGGCATCGCTCACCTCCGCCACCTGCGGGTCGACCACGATGGCGAAGCCGACCCGGACGACGAGCGCCACCGCTGCGACGGCCAGCAGGCCGAGCGCGAAGCGCCGATCGCTCCGGAGGGGAGCCGGGTCCCCCTCCGCCGCGGTCACGGGCGGCATGCTACGCAGCGGCGCGCCGGGGGATGCCCGAGGGCGGCGGTCGCGCCGACCGCAGGTCCTCCGAGACCTGCGCCCGTCCCTGACCGGGCGCGCGGGCAGCGCCGTTGACGGTGGGGGAGCACGGCCGGGCGCTGCCACGCCGTACGCTGCGGCTCGTGACCGATGCTGCCGTGGTCGAGCATGACGAGGTCGGCCGAGCAGCCAGAGGTGGCCGATCGTGGCTGGTGGTGATCGTCGCTGTCGGCGTGCTCGTCCGTCTGGTCTGGTCGGTGTACGCAGCACGCCAGCCGGTTGGGGAGCACGACCCCGCCTTCTACACGATCTTCGCCCAGAGCCTCGCCTCTGGCGACGGGTACCGGTTGCCGGACGGTCAGCCCACTGCCTACTACCCGGTCGGTTACCCCGCCGCCCTCGGGGCCGTCTACTGGCTGGCCGACAACACACCGCTGCCGGATGGCCGGGTCCCGCTCGCGGTGGCGCTCAACCTCGTGGCGGCGGCCGTGTCGCTCGTCCTCATCCACCAGATCGGGAGCCGCCTGTTCGACCGTCGGGTCGGCCTCGCCGCGGCCGCAGGCCTCGCCCTGATGCCCAACCTCGTGTTCCACACGGCGCTGGCGCTCACCGAGACGCTGTTCAACACGATCGCGCTCGCCGCCGTGCTGCTCGTGGTGGCGACGGACTGGCGGCGACGGCCGTTCCCGGTGCTCCTCGGCTTCGGGGTGCTCGTCGGGGTGGCGGCGCTGGTGCGCCCGCCCTCGCTGCTGTTCCTCCCCGTGCTCGTCCTCGCCGGCTGGCGCGCGGGGGGATGGGGGTGGCGGGAGGCGCTGCGCTCGCTCGTCGTGCCCACCGTCGCCGCCGCCGCTGTGATCCTGCCGTGGTCACTGAGGAACCTCGACGTCATGGGAGCGCCGATCCTGCTGTCGAGCAACGTCGGCGACAACCTCTGCATCGGCCACAACCCGGACGCGACGGGGGCGTTCCAGTTCCCCCCGTCCTGCCTCGACGGCTACGACGACCTCGTGCGGCCCGAGTACGAGGTGCGGCGGGACGCCGACGGCCGGGCGACGGCGCTCGAGTTCATCCGGGAGCACCCGGAGGAGCAGCTCCGGCTCGTGCCGCTGCGGGCGCTCTACACGTACCGGAACGACACGGACGCCCTCGATGCGACCGAGAGCTACGGCGACGAACCCTTCTTGGGGGACCGACTCCGGACGGCGCTCGGGATCCTCTCGAACGTCACCTTCTTCGCAACCCTCATCGTCGGCACCGCCGCCGCCTTCGTGCTGCGCGGGCGGAGCGGGGTCCGGGACCCGGGACGCACGTTCGTGGTGCTCGTCGCGCTCTCGCTCGCGGCCACGCCGCTCGCCTTCTTCGGCGACGTGCGGTTCCACGTGCCGGTCGTGCCGTTCCTCATCCTCGGGGCGGCTGCGCTGGTGGTGTGGGTCCGGGACCGGCGCGCCGCCCGGGGCTCGACGGCGCCGGAGCCTGCCGGGGCGACGTGAGGGTGGGCGGGACCGACTAGGAGGACACGACGACGGGGGCGTCCGACTCGAGGCCGCCGTCCTCCGGCCCCTCTGCGGCCTTCTCCTCGTGGTAGTCCTCCTCGACGTTGACCGTCCAGATGTCGTGGGAGGCGCCGAGGATGTTCTCGACGGTCAGCATGGCGGTCAGCATCGAGTGGTCCTGGTTGTTGTACTTGTGCATGCCGTTGCGCCCCACCGGGTGCACGTTCGGTGTGTTCGCCTCGAGCCAGCCCCGCAGGACGTCGACGTTGGCCTTGTAGGAGTCGTCGTAGGTCGGGTACGCCTTGGGCATCCGCACGACGTAGCCCGCCTCGACCATGCCCGGCTCGACCAGGCCGAGGACCGACAGCTCCTTCTTCCCGAGCTCGACGAGGTCGGCGTCGGGGGTGCTCCACACGTCGTCGCCCTCGAACACGAAGTACTCGAGGCCGAGGCAGGTGCGGCCCTCCTTGATGAGGTACGGCGACCACGACCCGAAGTTCTGGATGCGGCCGACCTTGACCTGCGGGGAGTGGACGTAGATCCAGTTGTCGGGGAACGAGTAGCGCTCGGGCACCACGAGGGCGACGGTGAGGAAGTCGCGGAAGGTGAGCCCGTCGGCGGCGGCCAGCACCTCGGCCGGGGGCTGGGGGTCCATCGACCTGAGCAGCAGCGGGAAGGGCATGGAGGAGACGACCTCGGTGCACGGGTGGCTCTCGGTGTGGCCGTCGCGGTCGGTGGTGACGACCTCGGTGGCCCTGCCGCCGGCGTGGCGGATGCTCGTGACCTTCCGCTCCATCACCACAGGGATGCCGGCCTTCTCGACGAGCTCGGTGCACCGCTCCCACATCATCCCCGGCCCGTACTTCGGGTACTGGAACTCCTCGATGAGGGACGCGATGTCCTTCTGGTTCCGCTTCGGGAGCAGGGCGTTGACGATGGCGGAGAGCAGGGAGAGGTTCTTGATGCGCTGCGCCGCCCAGTCGGCCGAGATCTCGCTGGCCGGGACGCCCCAGACCTTCTCGTTGTAGCTCTTGAAGAAGTGGTGGTAGAGCCGGTTGCCGAACCGGGACGAGATCCAGCCCTCGAGGTTGGTCTGGTCCTTCGGCGGCCGCACCCTGGCCCAGCCGTACGAGCCCACGCAGCGGACCGCCTCGAAGAGCCCGAGGTTGCGCAGGGCGTTGCTGGCCTTGAGCGGGTAGTCGTAGTACTTGCCCTCGTAGAAGATCCGGCTCATGCGGGGGCGCATGAGGAAGTCCTCGTCCGGGAGGATCTCGTGCCACAGCGCTTCCACCTGGGGGACCTTGGTGAAGAAGCGGTGACC
>CADCSY010000077.1 GCA_902805555.1 uncultured Acidimicrobiales bacterium
CCTCCCGCCCGAGGAAGACGTGGCTCGGAACCGCCATGACCCGTCCGTGGCTCCACGGTCCGGCCCGTCGCCGCAGGCAAGAGGACGCGGTGCGACGGCCCGCCGCTCAGCGCCGGAGCGATGGGAGGCGATCCGTCACGGCGGACCAGATCCGGGCCTCGACGTCGTCGGCCTCGCCGGTGCCGTCGACCACGATCCAACGCCCAGGGTCGGCGGCGGCCAGCGAGTGGAAGCCCTGCTCGACACGGCTGTGGAAGTCGGTCCCCAGCGCCTCGAGGCGGTCCGGGCGCCCGGTGAGGCGGGTCCGCGCCACCGCCGCCGGCACCGCCAGCAGCACGACGAGGTCGGGGAGGACGCCGTCGACGGCGAAGTCCGAGAGCGAGCCGACGGCGCCGACGTCGAGGCCCTGGCCGTGGCCCTGGTAGGCGAGCGACGACCCGATGTAGCGGTCGGTCACGACCGTGCGCCCCGACCGCAGCGCAGGCCGGATCACCTCGTCGACGTGCTGTGCCCTCGCGGCGGCCATGAGGAGCGCCTCGGCCCGCGGACCGATGGAGATCCCGTCGGGGTCGAGGAGGAGCGCCCGCACCCGCTCACCCAGCTCGGTCCCGCCCGGCTCCCGGGTGAGGACCGCGCCGATCCGGCCGGCCAGGCGCGCCGCCTGGGTCGACTTGCCCGACCCCTCCCCGCCCTCGAGGGCGACGAGCAGCCCGACGTCTCGACCGGAGGACGGCTCAGGCAGGTTCGACCACCGGTTCGTCGTGGGCTCGGCGCAGCACCAGCACCGCCAGCACCCCGGCCGCGACGATGATGACCCCTGCGAACCACAGCGCCAGGCGCACCCCGGGGATGGCGACGGTGAGCCCCGCCACGTCGATGGAGCCGTCGAAGGCGCTCTGCGAGAACGCCTCGAGCCGGTCGGCGAGCAACGGACCGGCGGCGAAGGCGAGCAGGACGCACAGCCGCACGAGGGTGTAGAGGCTGGCGAAGACGCGGCCCCGGAGCTCGTCGGCCACCCGCTCCTGCAGGATCGTGAAGCCGAGGACGTAGATCGTCCCCGCGCACATGCCGAGCACGAAGACGAAGGCGATGGCCGGCGGCAGCGTCGACATCGTGGCCCCGAGCAGGAGCGTCACCCCTGCGGTGACCA
The DNA here is from genome assembly GCA_902805555.1 of uncultured Acidimicrobiales bacterium. Classification (GTDB taxonomy): domain Bacteria; phylum Actinomycetota; class Acidimicrobiia; order Acidimicrobiales; family CADCSY01; genus CADCSY01. The sequence goes on from CADCSY010000077.1 coordinate 1,151, forward strand.
CCGCCCCGCAGAACACCTGCACCTTGGGGAGGCGCTTCTGCAGCACCGAGATCAGGATCACGCCGGCCGCCAGACCGGACCCCAGCGCGGTCAGCAGGAGCCCGAAGCCGGCCGAGCCGCCCCCCAGCACCTGCCGGGAGAAGAGGTCACCGAGGGGGACGAGCATGCCGCCGCCGATGAGCCCCGTGCCGATGGCCACCATGACCGCCCGGATCACCGGGTGGGAGACCATGAAGCTCCACCCCTCCTTCAGCTCCCGGCCGGTCTGGCCGAGATCCATCTTCACCGCCTCGCCCGCTTCGCCGGCCCCGACTGGGGCGCTCCGTCGTGGTGGCAGCGCGAGGGTGGAGATGAACAGCGCCGAGAGGGCGAACGTGGCCACGTCGACGTAGAGCGCCACCGACTCCTGGGTGATCGGCAGCACGCGCAGGATGTCGATGTCGCCCAACCAGTCGGCGACCTTGGCCAGCAGCGCGAACAGCAGCGTGGCGATGGGGAAGGTGCCGTAGGCGGCGACGAGCGAGAGCGAGTTGGCGGTCGTGAGGTGGCTGGCCGGTACGAGGTTGGGGACCGACGCCTCCTTCGCCGGCGACCACAGCAGCGTGGCCACCTCGAGGACGAGCGAGGCGATCACGAGCTGCCAGATGGCGTTGACGAAGGGGATCGTGAACAGCACGCCTGCGCGGACGAGGTCGCAGGCGACCATGATCTTCTTGCGGTCCAGGCGGTCGACGAGGACGCCCGCCACCGGGGCCAGGAAGAACCCGGGGATGAGGCGCGCGCTCATCACGAGCGAGATGGCCCCTGCGGACCCGCTGATCCTGGTGGCCACCGCGACGATGGCGACGAAGCCCAGCCAGTCGCCCACCGCCGAGACCACCTGCGCGACCCACAACCGGAAGAAGCTGCTCGAACCGAACAGGCGGGTGACCGCGGAGCGGTCCGGGAGCTCGGGTTCGGGGATCACGTGGTCGACGCGCTGCCCGATCCCGGCATCGTCTCCTCCAGGCGACGCACCGCCTCCGCTCGCGGAGGACGCCGTCGGTCCTGCCCCACCGGGCGGGGGCGCTCCGGCGTGCCCCGCCCCGCCGCCGTGGCCGATGGGCCCGACGGGTCGCTCGGGGGCGCCGCCCCCGGGCCTCACCTGTCGCTTGGCCCCCGGCACGTGCGCAGCCTACGGGTTCGCCCCGGAGGGGCCCCGGACCCGCCGTGCGGGTCCGGGCCGGACGGGTCGTGCCCGATCGACTGGTCAGGCGTCGGGCGAGGCCACAGTCGCCGGCGAGCCGGTCGTGGCGGTGGGCGTCCTGGCCGCGGCCGCCACCTCCCGTGCAGGCGCCTCCTCGGCTGCCTGCACGTTCGTCGACGCCTTCCTCGTGGCCGGAGCCTTCTTCTTCTTCGCCGGGGCCTTCTTCTTCGCGGTGGCCTTCTTCGCGGCGACGGCCCCGCCGGTCGCCGGCGCCTTCCCGGCGGGCACCTTCCCGGCAGGCGCCTTCTTCGCAGGCGCCTTCTTCCCGGCTGCCTTCTTCGCCGCCGGGCGCTTCGGCGCCGGACCCTTGTCCCGCCGGTCCTGGAGGAGCTCCATGGCCCGCTCGGGCGTGATCTCCTCGATGGTGTCGCCCTTGCGCAGCGAGGCGTTCGTCTCGCCGTCGGTCACGTACGGGCCGAAGCGGCCCTCCTTCAGCACGATGGGCTTCCCCGACACGGCGTCGTCGCCGAGCTCCTTCAGGGGCGGGGTGACGGTCTGGCCGCGACGCCGCTTCGGCTCGGCGAAGACCGCCTTGGCCGCCTCGAGGTCGATGGTGAGGAGCAGCTCCTCCGAGCCGATCGTCCGGGAGTCGCTCCCCTTCTTGAGGTACGGCCCGTAGCGCCCGTTCTGCGCGGTGATCTCCTGGCCGTCGTCGTCGACGCCCACCACCCGCGGGAGGGTGAGGAGCTCGAGCGCGTCCTCGAGCCTGATCGAGTCGAGCGACATCGTCGAGAACAGTGACGCCGTGCGGGGCTTGTCCTTCGACCCCTCCTCCAGCTCCCCGAGCTGCACGTAGGGCCCGTAGCGCCCGGCCTTGGCGATGACCGGCAGCCCGGTGGCGGGGTCGGCACCGAGCTCCCGGTCGCCGCTCGGCGCCTCGAGCAGCGCCACCGCCCGGTCGATGGTGAGCTCGTCGGGGACGATGTCCTCGGGGATGTTGGCCCGCTGCTCGCCGCGGACGAGGTAGGGGCCGTAGCGGCCGACCCTGGCCTCGACGGGCGTGCCGTCGACGTCGACGCCGATCGGGATCGTGCTGACGGCGATCGCGTCGATGTCACCGATGTTCTCGTTCACCATCCGCTTCAGGCCCTGCAACGCGTCGGCATCCCCGCCAACGGCGTCGTCGGTCCCGAAGTAGAAGCGCGTGAGCCACGGGATCGACTCGGCCCTGCCACCGGCGATCTCGTCGAGGTCGTCCTCCATGCGGGCGGTGAAGGCGTAGTCGACGAGGTCGGGGAAGTGGCGCTCGAGCAGGGTCACCACGGCGAAGGCGGTGAAGCTCGGCACCAGGGCGCTGCCCTTCTTCCACACGTAGCCGACGTTCTGGATCCGCTCCATCGTCGCTGCGTAGGTCGACGGACGGCCCACCCCGAGCTCCTCGAGCCGCTTGACGAGGGAGGCCTCGGTGAAGCGGGCGGGGGGGCTCGTCTCGTGCCCGTTCGGCACGAGGGCACGGACGTCGAGGGGGTCCCCCTCGCCCAGGGCGGGCAACCGGCGCTCGGCCTCCTCGGCGTCGGCGGCCTCGTCGCGCCCCTCGACGTACACGCGCTGGTAGCCCGGGAACGTGATGACCGTGCCGCTCGTGGCGAGCTCGGCATCCCGGCCGGAGCGGCCGGTCCCGCCCACCCGGACGGTCACCGTCTCCCCGACGGCGTCGGCCATCTGCGAGGCCACGGTGCGCTGCCACACGAGCTCGTACAGCCGGGCCTCCGCGCCGCCCACCTCCCGGGCGACCTCGGCGGGCGTGCGGAACCGGTCGCCTGCCGGGCGGATCGCCTCGTGCGCCTCCTGCGCGTTCTTCACCTTGCTCGCGTAGGTGCGGGGGGCGTCGGGCACGAACTCGGGGCCGAAGGTCTCCCGGATGAGCGCCCGGGCGGTGGCGACGGCGCCCTCCGACAGCGTCGTCGAGTCGGTGCGCATGTACGTGATGTAGCCGTTCTCGTAGAGGCGCTGGGCCGTGGCCATGGCCTGCTTGGCGCCCATGCCGAGCTTGCGGCCGGCCTCCTGCTGCAGCGTCGACGTGATGAACGGGGCGGCGGGCCGCCTGCGGTACGGCTTGCGCTCCACCGACCGGACGGCGAAGGCGGCCCCCTCCAGGTCCTGCACCAGCGCTGCCGCCCCGGCCTCGTCGAGCACGACGACCTCGCGCGTGACCTCACCCGTCTCGCCGAAGTCCCGCCCCGTGGCGAGCCGTCGACCGTCGAGCGCCACCAGGGTGGCGGTGAAGGTGGTGTCGGCGTCGACCGGCGCGAAGGTGCCCTCGAGGTCCCAGTAGGAGGCGCGGCGGAACCGCATGCGGGCCCGCTCCCGCTCGACGACCAGGCGGGTGGCCACGCTCTGCACCCGCCCCGCCGACAGCTTGGGCGCCACCTTCTTCCAGAGGACGGGGCTCGTCTCGTAGCCGTACAGCCGGTCGAGGATGCGACGGGTCTCCTGGGCGTCGACCCGGCGCAGGTCGAGGTCGCGGGGCTCGGCGATGGCCCGCTCGATGGCCGCCCGGGTGATCTCGTGGAAGACCATCCGCCGCACGGGCACCTGGGGGTTGAGGACCTCGAGCAGGTGCCAGGCGATGGCCTCACCCTCGCGGTCCTCGTCGGTGGCGAGGTAGATCTCGCTGGCGCCCTTCACGAGCTTCTTGAGCTTGGCGACCTGCTCCTTCTTCTCCCGGGGGACGATGTAGAGCGGCTTGAAGCCGTTGTCGACGTCGATGCCGGTCCTCGCCCACGCCAGGCTCTTGTACGCCTCGGGCACGTCGGCGGCGTTGCGGGGGAGGTCACGGACGTGGCCGATCGACGACTCGACGACGAAGTCGTCACCGAGGAAGCCCGCGATGGTGCGGGCCTTGGCTGGTGACTCGACGATGACGAGAGGCTTCGACACGGTTGCAAGGAGATAGGTGCGGAGGGGCGCCTGTCAAACGGCCGTCCCCTCCGCGCCCCCGACCGGCGGTCCGGGGACCGAGGTCGGAGGGCGGTCGGAGGCGGCTACACGAAGGCGCTGGCGAAGATCAGCGAGACGATCGTCATCACCTTGATGAGGATGTTCATCGCCGGCCCCGAGGTGTCCTTGAACGGGTCGCCCACGGTGTCACCGACGACGGCCGCCTTGTGGGGCTCGGAGCCCTTGCCGCCGTGGGCGCCCGCCTCGATGTACTTCTTGGCGTTGTCCCAGGCACCGCCGGCGTTGGCCATGAAGATGGCGAGGCAGAAGCCGGTCACGAGGGCGCCGGCGAGGAAGCCACCCAGGGCGTCGACGTCGATGAACCCGATGACGAGGGGGACCACCACGGCGAGGGCACCCGGGATCAGCATCTCGCGCAGCGCGGCGGTGGTGGAGATGTCGACGCACTTGGCGTACTCGGGGACGACGCCCTCGCGGCCCTCGCGCAGGCCCGGGATGTCACGGAACTGGCGGCGGACCTCCTCGATCATCTTGTTGGCGGCCCGGCCGACGGCGTCGATGGTCAGCGAGGCGAAGAGGAACGGCAGCATGGCCCCGAGGAACAGGCCGATGAACACCTCGACCACGCCGACGTCGAGCGACAGGTCGTGCCCCTCGACTGCCAGGGACGCCTCGAACGCCTTGAACAGCGCGAGGGCGGTGAGCGCGGCGGACCCGACGGCGAAGCCCTTGGCCACCGCCGCTGTGGTGTTGCCGAGCGAGTCGAGGCTGTCGGTGACCTCACGGACCTCGGGCGGCATGTGCGCCATCTCGGCGATGCCACCGGCGTTGTCGGCGATCGGCCCGTAGGCGTCGACCGAGACGACGACACCGGTGGTGGCGAGCATGCCGATCGCCGCGACGGCGATGCCGTAGATCCCGAGCCCCTCCACCGCCTGCTCGCCCCCCCAGTAGGCGACGCCGACACCGATGACGATGAGCACGACGGACGCGGCGACCGAGACCATGCCGGCGGAGATCCCGCCGAGGATGGTGGTGGCCGGACCGGTCTCGGCCTGCTCGGCGATCTTCTTCACGGGCCGGTACTCGTCCGACGTCCAGATCTCGGCCACCTTGCCGATGGCGTAGCCGACGAAGAGCCCGCCGATCACGGCGACAGGGAGGCCCCACCAGCTCTCCACGGCCTCGCTGCCGTCGAGCATCACGTACGCGAGCACGACCACACCGACCACCGTGATGGCGGCTGCGACGTTGGTGCTCCGGTGCAGGGCCTTCGACAGGTCGTGCACCGAGGTGCTGCCGGAGGACTTCACCATGAAGGCGCCGACGATCGACGCGACCATGCCGACGGCGGCGATGGCGAGCGGGAACAGGAACAGCTCGGGCACGCGGTCGATGGTGATCGGCACGTCCACGCCACCGACGGCGAGGAACGGGATGAAGGCGGCGAGCGCGATCGGGGCGATGATCGCGCCGGTGTACGACTCGAAGAGGTCGGCGCCCATGCCGGCGACGTCGCCCACGTTGTCGCCCACGTTGTCGGCGATGGTGGCGGGGTTGCGGGGGTCGTCCTCGGGGATGCCGGCCTCGACCTTGCCGACGAGGTCGGCGCCGACGTCGGCCGCCTTGGTGTAGATGCCGCCGCCGACGCGGGAGAACAGGGCGATCGAGCTGGCACCCAGGCCGAAGGCGGTGAGGACGCTGAACGGGTCCTCGACCTCGAGCCACTCCACGTAGAGGAGGTAGCTGACCGCCAGGCCCAGGAGGGAGAGCCCGGCCACGGTGAAGCCCATCACCGCCCCTCCCCGGAAGGCGAGGGGCAGCGCCAGCTGCGGGCCCGACCGGGCGGCCTCGGCGGTGCGGGCGTTCGCGAGCGTGGCGACGGTCATGCCGATGAAGCCGGCGAGCGCGGAGAGCACGGCCCCGGAGATGTAGGCGATGGCCCCCCAGGGCCGCCCGTAGTCGAGGAAGGCGGCGATGAGCACCGTCATGAGGACGACGAAGCCGGCCACCCAGGTGTACTCCCGGCGGATGAAGGCCCGCGAGCCCTCCTGGATCGCCTCCATGAGCTCGACCATCCGGGCGTTGCCCGGGCTCGCCCTCCTCACCACCCCGTAGAAGTAGACGGCGAGGACGAGGCCCGCGACCGCTGTCAGGGCGGCGATGTACGGGACGGACTCCACGGCTTGCTCCTTCGAGGGGTGGTTGGACGCCGCACGGGGGGCGCGGGGTGCAGAACGGTACGGGCCAGGACCGGTCGCGGCGAAAACCGTCAGGGACCGACCGGGGTGAGCGGCTGCTCCTCGGCCGCCACGCCGGTCGAGCCGCCCTCCTCGGCGACGGGCGGGCTCGCCCGCAACCACAGGTAGCCGGCCACGCCCGCCACCAGGCTCCCTCCGAGGATGCCGATCTTGGCCGAGTCCGCGAGCTCGGGGTCGGTGAACGAGAGGCCGGCGACGAAGAGGGCCACGGTGAAGCCGATCCCTGCGCAGACGGCCAGCCCGACCATGTGGCGCCAGGTGGTCCGGCTCGGCAGCCGCCCGACGCCGAACCGCACCGCCAGCCACGTGGCGCCGAAGACCCCGACCGTCTTGCCGACCAGCAGCCCGAGGGCCACACCGAGCACCACCCGGTCACCGAGGGCGCCGCCGAGGGAGTCGCCGGAGAGGGCGACGCCCGCGTTGGCCAGGGCGAAGACGGGCACGATCAGGAAGCTCACCCACGGGGACAGGCGGTGCTCGATGCGCTGCAGCGGCGACTCCGACTCGCTCGCCAGGCGGACGAGGTCCCGCAGCGACGCCTCGCTCTCCTGGTGGTCGCCCACGGTGTCCTCACCCGTCAGCGCGTGCTCGATCCGTTGGGTGAGCCGCTGGGCACGGGTGGCGAAGAGGTTCGGGTCGTAGAAGGACCACGCAGGTGTGAGGAACCCGAGCGCGACACCGGCCAGGGTGGCGTGCACCCCCGACTCGTGGAGCGCGTACCAGCAGGCCACGGCCACCAGCCCGTAGGGCAGGAGGGAGCGCACGTCGAGGCGCCGCAGCACGACGGCGCAGGCGAGGGCGACGAGGGCGACCCCCAGCCAACCGAGGGAGAGGTCGCTCGTGTAGAAGAGCGCGATCACGAGGATGGCCCCGAGGTCGTCGACGATCGCCAGGGTGAGGAGGAACAGCTTCGCGCCCGACGGGACCCGTCGGCCGAGCAGCGAGAGGACCCCGACGGCGAAGGCGATGTCGGTCGCCATGGGGATCCCCCAACCTCCCGAGCCGGGACCCCCCGCGTTGAACGCCGCGTAGATGAGGGCCGGGACGACCATCCCGCCCATCGCCGCCACCGCGGGGAGGGCGGCGGCCCTCCGGTCCATGAGCTCACCGGCCACGAGCTCCCGCTTGATCTCGAGGCCCACCACGAAGAAGAAGATCGCCATGGCGGCGTCGTTCCACCACTCCCGCAGCGACAGCTCGAGGTGGACCAGCGACCCGAGGGACACGTCGAGTGGGGTCTCCCACAGCCGCTCGTAGCTGCTCTGGAACGGCGAGTTGGCCCACACGAGGGCCACCACGGCTGCCAGCAGCATCACGACGCCACCGGCCGTCTCGAGCGCCATGAAGCGCTGCAGGGGCCGTACGACGGCGCGGGGCACGAACCTCGTCGACTCGCTCCAGGAGTGGCGGAGCGGTGGGTCCTCGGTGGGGAGCACGGCGCGCATGGTGGCCGCCCGCGGCTCGAGACGCCAAGCCGGGACCCCGGCGACCCCGCCGCCGGCCCGGGCGAGCGACCCCGGCACCCGGGCCCGGGGGACTACAGACGACCCTCGTCGAGCAGGGCGAGCACCTCGGCCGCCCGAGCCGGGATCCGACCCCGGTCGCCGAGGCGGTCGAGGTTGGCGAACGTGCGCTGCATCCGGTGGTTCCCGGCGAAGCGCTCCCGGTGCCGGGCCAGGAAGTCCCAGTAGAGGGTGCTGAACGGACAGGCGTCGTCGCCCACCCGCTGCTTGGGGTCGTAGCGGCAGTCCCGGCAGTGGTCGCTCATCCGGTTGATGTAGGCCCCGCCGCCTGCGTACGGCTTGGTCGCCATCCGTCCGCCGTCTGCGTGCATGGCCATGCCGATGAGGTTCGGCACCATGACCCACTCGGAGCCGTCCACGAAGCTCGACGCCATCCACGTGCTCATCGCCTGGGGCGAGACCCCGCTCAGCATGGCGAGGTTGGCCAGCACCATGAGCCGCTGGATGTGGTGGACCCAGCCCCGCTCCTCGATGCCGCCGAGCGCCTCGGCCACGCACGCCATCGCGGTCGGTGCGTCGCCGGTGAAGGCCGGCGGCAGCGGCCGGGTGGCGCCGAGCTCGTTCAGGTCCCGGTACTCGGGCATCCAGAGCCAGTAGATGCCCCACACGTACTCCCGCCACCCGATCACCTGCCGGAGCAGCCCCTCGGCCGACGCCAGCGGGACCTCGCCCTGCCGGTAGGCGTCCTCCACGGCGTCGCAGACCTCGCCGGGCAGGAGGAGCCCGAGGTTCAGCGACGAGCTGAGCATCGAGTGGTTGAGGCGCCAGGCGTTGGCGCCGTTGCGGGCGGCGCCGCTGGTCAGCATGGCGTCCTCGTGCGGGCCGAACCCGGGGAGCACGTCGTGGACGACGTGGTCGAGGCGGGCGAGGGCAGCCGCCCGGGTCGTGGGCCACCACCCCACCGGGTCCGCGCCGAACGCAGTCGGCGGCAGCCCGTCCAGCACCTCCAGGTCGAGGGCGTCGAGCGGCTCGAGCGACGGCTGGGGCCAGTCCCGCCCGTCCTTCGGGGGCGGCTCCCGGTTCTCCTCGTCGAAGTTCCACCGGCCCCCGACCGGCCGGTCACCGTCGAGGAGGTAGCCGAGCCGCAGGCGCTGCTCCCGGTAGAAGTCCTCCATCACGAGGCGCCGGCGGCCCGCCGCCCACTCGGCGAAGTCGCTCCGGTGGCAGAGGAACTGGTTCGACCGCACGAGGTCGACCCCTGCCCGCTGCAGCTGGCGCTCGAGGCCCCACGACAGCGGCTCGGTGGCCCGGACCGCCCCGGGTCGGTGCTCCCGGCGGTGCTCGGCGAGCCCCTGGAGGAGCGTGGGCGCCCGGCGCAGGTCGACGTCGAAGCCCTCCTCCTCGAGCTCGGCTGCGAAGCGCCGCATGGCGCTGATCACGAGGTGGAGCCGCTGCCGGTGGTAGCGCCTGGTGGCGAGCGCGTCGGTGAGCTCGACGAGCAGCACCCGGACCTCACCGGGGCGGGCCTCGGCCAGCGCGCCGATGGCCCGGTTGAGCTGGTCGCCGAAGACCCAGACGGTGTCCACCCGCCCGAACCTATGGCCGCCGCCGGCGCAACGAGGAGGCGCCGGGGGTCAGACGAGGTAGCGGACCTCGCCGTCGGACACGTCGATCACGGCGTCGACCGCCAGGAGCAGCAGGGCGTGCAGGGCCCGGAACTCGTCGACCTCGGGGTCGGCGGCGTCGGTCGAGGCCGGGGAGGGCGGGGCCTCCCCACCGGAGGGCGCCGTGTCGTCCAGGGACCGGAGCGCTGCGTCCCAGTCCGTGGAGGACGCCTGCAGCCGCAGCCGCATGGACGGGGCCTGGATGAGCGCCCGCTGGAGGTCCTGGACGATGGCGACCACGACGTCGGTGCTCGTGCGCACCCCGGGCGTGGCCAGCAGGTGCAGGGCCTGGAGCTTGCGCATCGCCATGGCGGCGATCAGGCGGGGCTCGCCGAGCTCGACGACCGCCGAGTCGATGGCAGAGAGGTCCAGCGTGACCGTCGTCGGCACGTCGAACCACCGGCGGAGGATCGTGAACATCTGCGAGGTGACCCCGTGGAGGGCCAGCAGCTCGTCCGGCTTGGGGATGGTCGCCATGCCGCCGGCACCGGCGGCGCCGTCGCTCACGTCGTCCGCTCTCGGCCTTCGGCCGGGCCGCTCGGGCCACGCTCGCTTCGCTCGCTCACGTCGTCCGCTCTCCGCCTTCGGCCGGGCCGCTCGGGCCACGCTCGCTTCGCTCGCTCACGTCGTCCGACCCAGGCCTGCGTCAGGCGGAGGTGGACGTGGTCCCGGCCACGGCCTCGTCGACGGAGTCGAACAACGAGAACACCTTTGTGAGGCCGGTGACCTCGAAGACCTTGCGGATCCGGGGCTGGGTGCAGACGAGGCTCAGCTCACCGTCGTTGGAGCGGACGCGCTTGAGCGCGCCGACAAGCACGCCGAGGCCGGTGGAGTCGAGGAAGTCGACGCCGTCGAGGTCGACGATGATCCGGTTGCTGCCCTGGGCGACCAGCCCGTGCAGCTGCTCGCGCAGCCGGGGGACGGTCGCCACGTCGACCTCGCCGGACACCGCCAGCACCGCGCAACCGTCTCGCTCCGTCACGTCAAGACCAAGATCCATCCCAGGGTGCTCCTCAGCGAGTTCAGGCCGCGACCAGCCGGTGTCATGCCGCCGGGGCACGCTACCGGACCGGGTGGACCTGACCACCACGCGGCAGCGGGCGACGGGCCCCGACGAGCCCCAGGAACACGCGTTCGACCGGTACGCTCGCAAGGGTGGAGCTGGACGACCTGGTGCGGTCGCTCGCGGCCGACGAGCGGCTCGTGCACCTCGAGCGGCTGCCCACGCGGCCCGCCCGGCACGCCGGCCTGGCCGACCCCCTGCCGCCACAGGTCGCGGCTCGGCTCGGGGGGCGGCCCCTGTGGGCCCACCAGGCCGAGGCCATCGACCACGCACGGGCCGGGCGCTCGGTCGCCATCGCCACCGGCACCGCGTCGGGCAAGTCACTCTGCTACCAGGCGGTGATCGGTGAGGCCGCCGCCGACGAGGACAGCGCGGGGACCGCCCTCCTGCTGTTCCCGACGAAGGCACTCGCCAGGGACCAGCTGCGGTCCCTCGCCGCGCTCGACCTGCCAGGGGTCGTGGCGTGCTGCTACGACGGTGACACCGGCCCGGAGGAGCGGGCGTTCGCCAGGACCAACGCCACCGCCGTCCTGACCAACCCCGACATGCTCCACGTCGGCCTCCTCCCCCACCACGGGCGCTGGGCCACCTTCCTCATGCGGCTGCGGTACGTCGTGATCGACGAGCTGCACACGCTGCGCGGGGTGTTCGGCAGCCACGTCGCCCAGCTGCTGCGCCGCCTGCGGAGGATCTGCGCCCACTACGGGGCCGACCCGACCTTCATCTTCACGTCGGCGACGATCGGCCAGCCCGAGGTCCTCGCCGCCTCCCTGGCCGGCGTCCCGGTCACGGCGGTCACCGACGACGCATCACCTCGCGGCGAGCGCCTCTTCGCGCTCTGGAACCCGCCGCTGCTCGACGCAGGCAGCGGCGCCCGGGCCTCCGCGAACGGCGAGACCGCGGCCCTGGTCGCCGGCCTCGTGGGCGACGGGCACCGGGCGATCGCCTTCTGCCGCAGCCGCAAGGGCACCGAGCTGGTCGCGGCCGACGCCGAGCGCAGGCTCGGTCGCCACGGGGAGGTGCGCCCGTACCGCGGCGGGTACCTGCCGGCGGAGCGGCGCGAGATCGAGGACGAGCTCTTCGGCGGGCGCCTCCGGGGGGTGGTGGCGACGAGCGCCCTCGAGCTCGGCATCGACGTCGGAGGGCTCGACGCCTGCGTCCTCGACGGCTTCCCGGGCACCATCGCGTCGATGTGGCAGCAGGCCGGGCGAGCGGGCCGGTCGCAGGAGCGCTCACTCGCCGTGCTGGTGGCCGGGGACGACCAGCTCGACCAGTGGCTCATGGCCCACCCGTCCGAGGTCTTCTCCCGCTCTCCGGAACCGGCGGTCATCAACCCGTCGAACCCCCACGTCCTGCTCCCCCACCTGGCGTGCGCCGCCTACGAGCTCCCCCTCTCGGAGTGGGACGAGCAGTGGTGGGGGGACGACCTCGCCGAGGGCGTGCGCGCCTTGGTGCTCCGCGACGTGCTCAAGGTGCGTCGGCGGAAGGCGTTCTGGGCGGGCAGGGGCTCGCCTGCGTGGCAGGTGGGGCTGCGCAGCGGCGCAGCCGACGAGTACCGGATCGCCGACGCCGAGGGCCACGTCATCGGGACGGTCGACGGAGGTCGTGCCTTCACGGTCGTGCACCCGGGTGCCGTCTACCTCCACCAGGGCCAGGCCTTCCAGGTGACCGAGCTCGACCTGTCCGAGCGCGTCGCCACGGTGCGGGTGGTGGGCGGGGAGGAGACCACCCAGGTCAGGTCGGAGACCGACATCCGCATCTTCGACACCGAGGCGCGAGCGACCGTGGGCGCGTCGACCATGCGCCTCGGGCCCGTCGAGGTGTGCCAGCAGGTGACCGGGTACCAGCGACGAGACGCCTTCACGGGTGACGTGCTGGCCCACGTCGAGCTCGACCTCCCGCCCTCGCGCCTGCTCACGCGGGCGGTGTGGTGGACGGTGACGCCCGCCCTGCTGGCGACCGCCGGACTGGTCCCCGCACGCTGGCCGGGGACCCTCCATGCCGTCGAGCACGCCGCCATCGGGATGCTGCCGCTGTTCACGATCTGCGACCGTTGGGACGTCGGCGGGGTCTCCACCGCGCTGCAGGCCGACACCGGGCTGCCGACCATCGTCATCTACGACGGCTACCCGGGGGGCGCGGGCATCGCCGAGCTCGGGTTCGCGTCAGGTGCCGAGCTCCTCCATGCCACCCTCGACCTCATCGCTGCATGTGCCTGCACGGCCGGCTGCCCGTCGTGCGTGCAGTCGCCCAAGTGCGGCAACCTCAACGAGCCGCTCGACAAGGCGGGTGCCGTCGCCCTGCTGCGGGCGCTGCTCGGGCGGGCCACCGCCAGGGGCGCGCTGGCCAGCTGAGGCCCTCCCCCCGGGACGGGGTGTCGCGAGGAGGGGCGGGCGAGGACCCGTCACCGCTCGAAGCGCATGGTCACCGTCCCCTCCAGCTCGACGTCGCCGACCAGCGCTCCAACGATCGGGACCGTCGTGGGCGCCTCGTAGGTGGCGGTGACGGTCACCGGGCCGGCGTCGGGGGCGCGCCTGGTGCGGACCACCAGGCGGGCGCGGTGGAGGGCGGTGGCACCGCCGGCCGCTTCGCCCACCGCGTCGTCGTCGGGGCTCACCGCAGCCTGGCGCGCACCCTCGCGGGCGGCGTGCACCACGAGCACCTGGTCCCTGGCCACGACCGCCACCTGGAGGGCGGCCAGGGCGACGACGACGACGAGGGGGAGGACGAGGACGAGCTCGACAGCCGCTTGTCCTGCGTCCCCCCGGCCTCGCCGGTTCACTTCACCATGTCGACGACGTCGTCGAACACGGCGTCGAGCAGCTCGCCGACGCTGTTGCTCTTCTTCGCCCAGAGGGTGACGAGGATCGCGACCGACGCCGCACCGAGCAGGACGAGGGCGTACTCCGCCGAGGTCTGGCCGGACTCCGACCGCGCCCGTGCCCGCGCGCGGCAGAGCCGGTCGGCCGCGGTGAGGACGGCGAGGTGGAGCTGGATGATGAGGACGAGCACGTGGTTCTCCCTGGTGGTGACGAGCTGGGTGGGGGGAGCTCAGGGGCGCAGCGAGTCGAGGGCGCCGGCGAGGAGCGGCGCCACCGTGAGCAGCGCGAAGGCGGGGAGGATGCAGGCCACCAGGGGGAACAGGAGCTTGATCGGCACCCGCCGGGCGACCTCCTCGGCCCGACGGCGGCGCTCGGCTCGGAGCTCGACCGCCAGCCGGTCGAGCCCGTCGGCCGCCGGTGAGCCGTCGCGCAGCGAGCCGACGAGGGTCGTGCTCAGCGGTCGGACGTCTTCGCCGAGGTGACGAGGCAGCTCCGAGAGCGCGTCCCCGAGCCGGCGCCCGGCGGCGGCGGTGGCGACGGCGGCGCCCAGCGCGGCGCCGACAGGGCCGCTCGAGCGGCGAGCGACGGCGTCGACGGCGAGCGGGACGGTGAGGCCGGCCCCGACCGCCAGCGCCAGCAGGTCGACGGCCTCCAGCAGCTCCCGGCGGACGAGCGCGGCCCGTCGCCGGTCGGATCGCCGTGCGGCCATCGCCGGGAGCGCCCAGGCGAGCGCCGCCAGGGAGGCGCCGAGGACGGGGTGCAGCAGCAGGCCGGTGGCGCCGGCCGCCAGCGCCCGCCCGAGCCGGAGGGGATCGGCGCCGGCGGCCCACTCGCCCCACCGGCCCCGGCCGTCGAGCGGGCGGAGGACGAGCAGACCGAGCCGTTCGGCGCAGGAAACCCGTCGGCGCGGCGCCGTCGGCCGTCCCGGCGCCCGGTCGGGCGCGCCACGCAGCGGCCGTCGCGGCCAGAGGCCGGCGACGACGAGCACCGCCCAGGCGGCACCGAGGAGGGAGGTGGTGGTGGTGGCGCTCATGCGTCGACCTGCGCCAGGCGGTGCATCCACCACGCCCCCACCGCGTCGAGCGACAGGCCGAGGAGCAGGCAGCCCAGCCCGACCGGGGTGCGCAGGAGGAAGGCGGCGCTGGTGCGGTCGGTCCCCACCGCCAGCCCGGCGAACCCGAGGGGCGCGAGGGCGATCACGACGGCCGAGAGGCGCGCCTGGGACCCGAGGGCCCGCACCTCACCTGCCACCCCGAGCTGGGCCCGGACGCTGGCCGCCACCCCCTCGAGCGCTCGGGCGTGGGCACCTCCGGCCTCGGCCCCGAGCAGGACGGCTGCGACCGCCAGGCGCACGCCCGCCTCGGGTCGCCTGAGCTGCAGCGCCACCAGCGCGTCCTCGAGGCTCCTGCCACCGGAGACCTCGGCCATCGCCCGGCGCAGCTCGGCCCCGAGCAGCCCAGGGGTGCTGGACGCCACCTCGACCAGGGCCTGCGAGGTGGTCGCTCCGCTGCGCATGGCCCTGGCGACCCCGTCGAGGGCGTCCGGCAGCCCCCGCTCGACCAGCCGACCCGTCGCGCCCCGGCGGGAGGCGACCAGGAGGGCGCCGGCGGCCGTGACGGCCAGGACGGCCACGACCCCGGCGCCTGGCCCGGCCACCACGACCGCGGTGAGCCCGACCACGGCGACGGCGCAGCACCACCCCGTCCAGGCCGCGTCTGCCGGCACCGGAAGGGCCGCGTCGTCCAGGTGGCCCCGCACCCACGAGGGAGCCCGCAGCACGACCGTCGCCACGGCCCCCCCGCCGGACCCGGGACCGACGCCGGCGTGCAACCGGCTGCGCAGGCGGGCACGGCGGCGCTGCACCGCTGCCACGTGGGCGGCGACGAGGAACGACGCGACCGACGCGGCGGCGGCCAGGGCGGTGGCTGCGCCGCTCACGACCAGGACCGCCCCTCGCCCGCGCCGCCCGGCCTGCTGCGCGCCGGCCGGAGGGGTGGGGCGACCACCCCGTCGGCGTCGGCCAGGACGTGCACCGTGGGCCGACCCCGGTCGAGGGCCGCCCCCACCTCGCACACGGCCGTGATCCGCCGGGTCCCGCCGGTCGCTCGGGCCACCTGCACGACCACGTCGATCGAGGCGACGACCTGGTCCCGCACGGCCTGGAGCGGGAGTGCCACGTCGCCGGCGAGGACCATCGTCTCGAGCCGGCGCAACGCGTCCGCCGGGCTGTTCGCGTGGCAGGTGGACAGCGACCCCTCGTGGCCGGTGTTCATCGCCTGCAGCATGTCGAGGGCCTCGGGACCCCTGACCTCCCCCACCAGGATCCGGTCGGGCCGCATCCTGAGGGCGTTGCGGACGAGCGCCCGGATGCTCACCGCGCCCACCCCCTCGGCGTTCGCCGGGCGTGACTCGAGGCGCACGACGTGGTGGCCCGGCAGCCGCAGCTCGGCCGCGTCCTCCACGGTGACGACGCGCTCGCCGTCGGGGATGGCTGCGGCGAGCGCGTTGAGCAACGTCGTCTTGCCGGCACCGGTGCCCCCTGCCACCAGCACGTTCATCCGCTGCCGGACGGCGTCGACGAGCAGGGTGGCGACGTCGGGGCGGCACAGCGCGCCGAGAGGCACGGCGGCTGCGCC
The DNA here is from genome assembly GCA_902805555.1 of uncultured Acidimicrobiales bacterium. Lineage (GTDB taxonomy): Bacteria > Actinomycetota > Acidimicrobiia > Acidimicrobiales > CADCSY01 > CADCSY01. The sequence goes on from CADCSY010000077.1 coordinate 17,207, forward strand.
GAACCGTCGGATGGTGAGGCAGGGCCCGTCCACGGCCAGCGGCGGGACGACGGCGTTGACCCTCGAGCCGTCGGGGAGTCGCGCGTCGACGATCGGCGACGAGCGGTCGGCCCGGAGCCCGAGCGGCCGCACGATCCGCTCGATGGCGTGCTCGATGGCGTCGGTGTCGAGCACGGTCGACGTGCGCTCGAGCCGCCCCCGGCGCTCGACCCACACCGGCCCCGGCCCGTTCACCATGACCTCGCTGACCGAGGGGTCGGCGAGGAAGGGGTCGAGCCCACCGAGGCCGGTCGTGCGGGAGGTGACGACCTCGACGAGCGCGTCGAGCGCCCGGCCGCCGAGGAGGGGGGACGCGGCCCGGGCGAGGTCGGCCACCCGGTCACGGCGGACCGGCGAGCCCTCCCGGGCGTCGGCGAGGACGGCGGCGTGGACGGCGCCGGCCAGGTCGTCGTGGGGCACGCCGTGCTCAGGCGACATGGCGGAGGGACCGGCGCAGCGCACGTGGCACCCGGTGGCCGAGCAGCCCGGCATCGACCAGCCGCGCCACCTGCGGGTCGTGGTCGAGCGAGGCGACCACCGGGACGTCGAGCGCCGCCTCCACGTCGACCGGCTGGAGCACCCGCCCCCCGGCACCGACGAGCACGATCCCTGAGGCCCGCACCCCGAGCTGCTGCGCCCGGCGCAGCGACAGGTAGCAGGGTCGCAGGACGAGCAGCGAGGTGGTGGCGGCGGCGACGACGGCCGCCGCCGCGCCGCCAGGGGTCGCGCCGCAGTCGACCACCACCGGCCGGGGATCTGCGGCGAGGAGCGCGGCCAGCACCGTCGCCCGGCCCACCGCCACCTCCGCCCCTGCCCCCTCGTGCCCTCCGCTCTCGGCCCCACCCGTCGCCAGGACGCGGAGCCGGCCGGGCCCGGCCACCTCCAGACGGGTCAGGGCGTCGGCCGGGACGCCGGACCCGGCAGCGAGCCAGCCCCCCACGCCCGGCCCCTGCGGCTCCGAGAGGCCGACGACCGCGGGCACGTCGCCCGCCAGGTCGACGACGAGGGCCCCCGTCGGAGAGGCGTCGGCGAACGCCGAGGCGATGGCGACGGACACCACGGTGGTGCCCGAGCCGCCCTTCACGGACCAGCAAGCCAGCAACACGTCACTCCACCCCTCGGGCGCGCAAGGACAGGTCCAAGGGGGAGTGGAGGCGCCCGAACCTAGGGGCCCGGCGGCGGACCCGCAAGGGTCCCCCCGCCGGGTCCCGAGAGGCCGGTCGAGCCGAACCTAGGCTGAGGCGGGCATGGTCGCCGCCTTCTTCGACCTGGACAAGACGGTCATCGCGAAGGCGTCGATGGTCGCCTTCGGCGGCCCGCTCTACCGTGCCGGCCTGCTGTCGCGGTGGCTCCTGCTGCGCGCCCTGTACGGGCAGCTCGTGTACCTCTGGCTGGGCGCCGACGAGGCCCGCCTGGCGAGGATGCGCCGAGCCGCACTGGCCCTGACCAAGGGGTGGGACCACGACCACGTGAGCGCCATCGTGGCCGAGGCCCTCGAGCAGGTGATCGAGCCGATCGTCTACGACGAGGCGCTGCAGCTCATGCGACACCACCGCGAGGCGGGTCACCTCGTCGTGCTCATCTCGGCGTCACCCGAGGAGGTCGTGGCGCCCCTCGGCTCCTACCTGGGGGCCGACGTCGTCGTGGCCACGAGGGCACGCCTGGACGAGCACGGCCGCTACAGCGGAGAGCTCGAGTTCTACAGCTACGGGCCGGCGAAGGCGCAGGCGATGGTCGACCTGGCGGAGGAGCGGGCCCTCGACCTCGCTGCCAGCTTCGCCTACTCCGACTCGATCACCGACGTGCCCATGCTCGACGCCGTCGGCCACGCCGTCGCCGTCAACCCCGACCGCGGCCTGCTGCGGATCGCACGCCAGCGCGACTGGGAGGTCCGCCGCTTCGTGCGACCGGTGCCGCTCCGGGAGCGGGTGGCCATGCCCCGCCCCGCCGCCACCGCTGTTGCGGGCGGCTTCGCCACGGCCGTCGCCGCCACCGTGGTGTGGTGGCAGCTCCACCGCCAGCCGCCGGCTGTCACCCTCCCGAGCAGGCGCCAGCGCATCGTCCTGCGGCTGCACGGCGGCGCAAGCCGCGCCGTGTAGCTCTCCCGGACCCGCCCGGGCTCGTCACCTAGAGCTCCTTCAGCTTCTTCGAGGCGAGGGCCCCCAGGGCGGCGAGCAAGGACAGGATCAGGAGCTTCCTCATCGGCCGAACCTAGCGCTGGTCGGGCCCCCCGGGTCGGCTCCGGCCAGTCCTTGCGGGGCTCCGACCGGTCGTCATCCAGCCCCCCGAAGACGCGGCCTCAACTTCTCGCCCGACCGGCCGATGTGCTGCCCAGGACTTCAGGCCAGGAGGTCCGCACAAGGAGCAGCGCGTGGATCTTCGGCAGGACCTCTCGGACGTGTTGGTGGACCTCGCCAGGACGCTCGGGACC
>CADCSY010000078.1 GCA_902805555.1 uncultured Acidimicrobiales bacterium
GCCCGCAAGCCCCACTGGCGGGAGAGGAGAACCAGTAGCGATGCCCAAGATGAAGTCGCACCGAGGCGCCGCCAAGCGCTTCAAGGTGACCGGCACCGGCAAGATCATGCGGCGCAAGGCCGGCATGAACCACATCCTCGAGAAGAAGCCGTCGAAGGTGACCCGACGGCTCAACCGCGAGGCCCAGGTCAGCGGCGCCGACGAGATGCAGGCCCGCAAGCTCCTCGGTCGCTGACCGACACCCCGAACCTCGCCCTCGACCACCCCCCACAAGAAGGAGCTTCCCCATGGCAAGGGTCAAGCGCGCCGTCCACGGCAAGAAGCACCGCCGCGCCATCCTCGAGCAGGCGCAGGGCTACTACGGCAACAAGAGCCGCTCGTACAAGGCCGCCAACGAGCAGGTCATGCACTCGCTCAACTACGCCTACCGGGACCGGCGGGCCCGCAAGGGCGACTTCCGCAAGCTCTGGATCCAGCGGATCAACGCGGCGGCCCGCCAGGAGGGGATGAGCTACAGCCGCTTCATCAACGGCCTCCACAACGCAGGCGTGGAGGTCGACCGGAAGGTGCTGGCCGACCTGGCCGTCAGCGACCCCACCGCCTTCGCCGCCCTGGTGAAGGTCGCCGGGGCCGCTCCCGCCCCCTCCGCGTAGGGGTCGCGTGGTCGGCCCGGGCGCTCTTGGCGCTCGACACCAGCGGGTCGAGCGGCTCCGCCGCCTCGTCCGCCGCCACAGCGTCCGCACCTCCGAGCGGGCGTTCGTCCTCGAGGGGGCGAAGCTGCTGGCCGAGGCGCTCGACGCCGGCGTCGCCCTGGAGGCCGTCTTCGTCGACCACCGGGCGACGGGGCACGAGGCGCTGCTGCGGCGGGCCGGCGCGGCCGGCGCCCGGGTCCACACCCTCGAGCCGGGTGTGCTGGAGCGGGTGGCGGGCACCGTGACCCCCCAACCGGTGATGGCCGTCGCCGGTTGGGTGGACGTGGCCCTCGACGACGTCCTCGCAGCCGACCTGGTCGTCGTGTGCGTGGACGTGCGCGACCCGGGCAACGCCGGCACCGTGCTGCGCAGCGCCGAGGCGGCCGGGGCGGGGGCGGTGGTGTTCTGCGACGGCTCGGTCGACGTCTTCAACCCGAAGACGGTCCGCGCCTCCGCCGGCTCGCTGTTCCACGTCCCCGTGGTGGCCTCGGGACCCCCGGTCGAGGTGCTCGAGCGTCTCGGCCGAGCCGGCCTGCGCCGGTACGCCACCACCGCCCGTGGCGGGACGCCCTACGACGAGGCCGACCTGGCCGCTCGGGTGGCGATCGTCCTCGGGAACGAGGCCCACGGCCTCCCCGCCGGCCTCGAGCACGTCCTCGACGGCGGCCTGACGGTCCCGATGGCGGGCCGGGCCGAGTCGTTGAACGTCGGGATGGCGGCCGCGGTCATCTGCTTCGAGTCGCTCCGGCAGCGCCGCTCCATCGCCGCCGCGGCCGAGCCGGCCTCGTGACCGACCCTGCGGACGCCGTCCGGTCAGAGGCGGTCCGGCCGGACGCGGTCCTGCTGGAGGACGTGCCGGTGGCCACGCTCGTCGTCGACGCCGACACGTCCGTCACCGCAGCCAACGAGCTCGCGGCGGACCTGCTCGGCCGTCCGGTGTCCGCGCTCCGGGGGTGCGCCCTCGACGACCTCCTCGCAGGCGCCACCGGCGGGGGGACGTCGCTGCCGCGCGCAGGATCCTGGGACCGGCCAGGGGGAGTGAGCCACGAGCAGCCCGTCGAGCTCCGGGCGTCCGACGGGGGCACCGTGCGGTGCCAGGTGTCGGGGCGGTCCCTCCGCGACGCCGACGGCGGGCTGCGAGGCGCGGTGCTGGCGTTGCGCCGGAGCGAGACGTGCCCCGAGCCGGGGCCGTCTGCGGCGGAGGTCGTGACCACGGTGGCCCACGAGCTGCGCTCGCCGCTGACCTCGATCAAGGGCTACACGTCGCTGCTGCTGCACCGCTGGGACCGGGTACCCGACGAGCAGCGTGACGCGATGCTCACGGAGGTCCACCACGACGCCGACCGGGTCGCCCGCCTGCTCGCCGAGCTGCTCGACGTCTGCCGGCTGGAGGCGGGCCGGCTCCACCTGCGCCCCGGACCGGTGGACCTGCGGGGCCTGGGCGAGGTCGTGGTCGAGGAGGTGGGCGGACGGTACGAGGACCTCACCTGCGACCTCTCCTTCCCCGACGGCCTGCCGCACGCCTCCGCCGACCTGGACAAGGTCACGCAGGTGCTGACGAACCTCGTGGAGAACGCCGCCAGGTACGGGAGCCCGAGCGGGGTCGCGATGACCGGTGCCCACGACGGCGACCGGGTCACGATCTCGGTGGCGGACCGGGGTGCGGGGCTGCCATCCTCGGAGCTCCCCCTGGTGTTCACGAAGTTCTACCGGCGGAGCCTGGCCCGGCCGAGCGGCGCCGGTCTCGGGCTCTGGCTGGGCCGGCGACTGGTCGAGGCCAACGGCGGCGCCTTGACGGTGGAGAGGCGGTCGGGTGGGGGCACGACCTTCCGGCTCGCCCTCCCGATCGATCCCTCTCCGACCCGACCTCCTCCCGTCGACCCCCTCCCCGCAGAGCTGGAGCAACGAGACCGGTGACCGACGAACTTCCCGCCCTCCTCACCGAGGCCCGGACCCGCATCACCGAGGCCGAGACGCTCGAGCAGCTCCGCGCCCTCGACGCCGAGCTGCTGGGCAAGCGGTCCCGGCTGGCCACGGCCAAGGCGCGGCTCGGATCGCTCGAGCCCGAGGCGCGCAGGGAGGCCGGACGGGGGCTCAACGAGGCGAGGCAGGAGGTCGAGCGCGAGCTCGCCGAGCGCCGGCAGGCGCTCGAGGCGCTCGCCCGGGGGACCCGGCTCGAGGCGGAGCGGCTCGATCTCACCGAGATCGTCCCCCGGCGCCGGCGGGGCCACCTCCACCTCGTGACCCAGGCCCGGGACCGGCTCGAGGACGTCTTCATCGGCATGGGCTTCACCGTCGCCGACGGTCCTGAGGCCGAGACCGACTGGTACAACTTCGGCGCGCTGAACTTCCCGCCAGGGCACCCCGCCCGGAACATGTACGACACGCTCTACCTCGAGGTGGGCGAGCCCGAGACGGTCCTGCTCCGCACCCACACGTCCCCCACCCAGATCCGGGTGATGGAGGCGGGGGAGCCGCCGATCTACTCGGTGATGCCCGGTCGCTGCTACCGGCAGGACACCGCCGACGCCAGCCACCTCCCGAACTTCCACCAGATCGAGGGCCTCGTCGTCGACCGGGGCATCACCTTCGGCGACCTCGCCGGCACGCTCGACACCTTCACGAGCGCCTACTTCGGGCCCGGCATCACCACGAGGCTGAGGCCCTCCTACTTCCCCTTCACGGAGCCGTCGGCTGAGTTCGACATCACCTGCACCTTCTGCAAGGGGGACGGCTGTGCGTCGTGCGGCCGGACGGGCTGGCTCGAGCTCGGTGGTTGCGGGATGGTGCACCCGAACGTCTTCGCCTCCGTCGGCTACGACCCGGAGGCGTGGTCGGGCTTCGCCTTCGGCTTCGGCATCGACCGGATGACCGCGCAGCGCTCCGGTGTCGCCGACCTGCGCGACCTCGTCACGAACGACATCCGCTTCCTGGAGCAGTTCTGATGCGGGTCCCGCTCTCGTGGCTCCGGGACTTCGCACCCCTCGACCACCCGGTCGAGGTGCTCGTCGCGACCCTGGACGACCTCGGCCTCGCCGTCGAGTCCGTCGAGCGGGTGGGGGAGGGGCTCGACGGGGTGGTCGTCGCCCGGGTCCTCGAGGTCGGCCCGATCCCGAAGGCGGACCGGATCCGTCGCGTCGTGGTCGACGCCGGCGGCGCCGAGCCGGTGCAGGTCGTCTGCGGCGCCTGGAACTTCGGTGTCGGCGACCTCGTGCCCCTGGCCGTCGTGGGGGCCGTGCTGCCCGGTGACTTCGCCATCGCCGCCCGGAGGATGAAGGGCGTGGACTCGCACGGGATGCTCTGCGCCGCCGACGAGCTCGGCCTCCCCGGCGACCACGACGGCATCCTCGTCCTCCCGGACGGGCTCACCCCCGGGACGCCCTTCGCAGAGGCCACGGGCATCACCTCCGACGTCGTCGTCGACCTCGAGGTGAACCCGAACCGACCCGACGCCATGTCGGTGGCCGGGGTGGCCCGCGACCTGGCGGGGCGCCTGGGCGTGCCCTTCGCCGTCCCCGAGCCGAAGGTGGCGGCTGCGGGTGCCGGGGCCGAGGCGGCGACCGTCGTCGTCGAGGCCGACGACCTGTGCGGGCGGTTCCTCGGCACCGTCCTCGGCGGGATCACGGTCGGGCCGTCGCCCGCCTGGGTGGCCCGGCGGCTCACCCTCGCCGGCATGCGCCCGATCAACAACGTGGTCGACGCCTCCAACTACGTGATGCTCGAGCTCGGGAACCCGAACCACGCGTACGACCTGGCGCAGCTGGGGGGCCGTGGCCTGGTGGTGCGCCGAGCCGAGGCGGGGGAGTCGCTGGTGACGCTCGACGGCATCGAGCGCAGCCTCACGCCCGACGACCTGCTCATCTGCGACGCCGAGCGCCGACCTGTCGGCATCGCCGGGATCATGGGCGGCGCCTCCTCGGAGATCGGCCCGGGGACCACCGAGGTGCTGCTCGAGGCCGCCTGGTTCTCGTCGCTCGCCGTCTCCCGCTCGTCCCGCCGGCTGAAGCTCCGCACCGAGGCGTCCGCCCGGTTCGAGAAGGGCGTCGACTGGGCGGCGCTCGACATCGCCACCGCCCGCTTCTGCGAGCTGCTGGGCGTGGCGCCGAGCGCGCCGCCGGTGGACGTCCGGGGCGACCTCCCCGACCGCCACCCCGTGCCGCTGCGGGTGGCCCGGGTCAACGCGCTGCTGGGGACCGCCCTCGACGAGGCCGAGGTGGTCGCCCACCTCGGCGCCATCGGCTTCGACAGCACGCCGGCGGGCGACGGCGTCGTCGACGTGGTCGTGCCCACCTGGCGTCCGGACAGCACCACTGAGATCGACCTGGTCGAGGAGGTCGCCAGGATCCACGGCTACGGCGCCATCGAGAGGACCGTCCCCACCTCCTCCCAGACCGGTGGGCTCACCCCCTACCAGCGGGACCGCCGCCTGGTGCGCCAGCTGCTCGCCGGGTTCGGCGCCTCCGAGGCGTGGAGCACCACGTTCTTGTCGGTGGAGGCCATCGAGCGGGCCGGCCTGGACCCGGCCGGCGCGGTGGTGGTGACGAACCCGCTGGTGGCCGACGAGTCGCGCCTGCGCCCGTCGCTGCTCCCGGGCCTCGTGGCCGCAGTCGCCCACAACGCGGCTCGTCGCCAGCGCGGCGTCCACCTCTTCGAGGTCGGGAAGGTCTTCGCCCGGCCGGCGCCCGGTGCGCCGCTGCCGGTCGAGCGGGAGGTCGCAGCGGTGGCCGTGGCCGGAGCCGACGCTGCGGCAGCTGTCGACGCCTGGCAGGTGCTCGTGGAGGGGCTGGTGCTGGACGACCCCCGGATCGAGGCCACCCCCGCCCCGGGCCTGCACCCGACGAGGACCGGCCGCCTCGTGGTCGGGGGCACCGCCGTCGGCCTCCTCGGCGAGGTCGACCCGGACGTCCTCGCGACGCACGGCATCGACGAGCGCGTGGCCTGGCTCGAGGTCGACCTCGAGGTGCTGCTGGCGCTGCCGCACGGCCCCGGGCGCTACGTCCCGGTGTCCCGCTTCCCCTCGAGCGACATCGACCTCGCCTTCGAGGTCCCCGAGGAGGTCCCCGCCGGCGAGGTGGCCCGGACCCTGCGCGCCGGCCACGACCTCGTCGTCGGGGTGCAGCTCTTCGACGTGTACCGGGGGGACCAGGTGGCACCCGGCCACCGGAGCCTCGCCTTCACCGTGCGCCTCCAGGCGCAGGACCGCACCTTGCGGGACGAGGACGCTGCCACCGTGCGCCAACGCCTCGTCGCCGCGGTCGAGCGCACCCACGCCGCCCGCCTCCGCGGCTGACCTGGCGTCCGCACGACGCTCCCGCGACTTGCATGAGCATGCAGGTGCCCGTATCGTGACGCGGTGGCGACGGTCGGGATCATCGGGGCATCGGGGTATGCAGGGGCGGAGCTGCTCCGGTTGTGCGCGGGGCACCCGCAGCTCGAGGTGGTGTGGGCCACGGGGGACACCCAGGCCGGCCAGCCCGTCTCCGGGCTCTACCCCAACCTGAGCGTCGCCTTCCCGGAGCTGCGCTACGAGCGCTTCGACCCGGACATGGCGGACGGGCTCGACCTCGTCTTCCTCGCGCTGCCCCACGGCGCCAGCCAGGCGCTCGTGCCTGACCTCCGCACCCGGGCGAAGGCGGTGATCGACCTCGCCGCCGACTTCCGGCTGAAGGACCCCGACCTGTACCCGGCGTGGTACGGGGAGGCGCACACCGCACCCGAGCAGCTCGCCGACTTCGCCTACGGGCTGCCCGAGCTGTTCCGGTCCGACCTCGAGGGCGCCACCGCCGTGGCCGTCCCCGGCTGCTACCCGACGGCAGCGATCCTCGCGCTGGCGCCGTTCACCCGGGCCGGCGTCGTGGAGCCGACCGGCGTCGTCGTCGACGCAGCCTGCGGCGTGACCGGGGCCGGCCGGCCGCCGAAGGACACGACGACCTTCGCCGCCGTCGACGGGAGCTTCAACGCCTACGGGCTGCTCGACCACCGGCACACGCCGGAGATGGAGCAGGGGACCGGCGCGTCCATCCTCTTCACGCCCCACCTGGCGCCGATGAGCCGGGGCATCCTCGCCACCTGCTACGCCCGGCCGTCGACCGACCTCGACACGGCCGGGGCCATCGCCCTCCTCCGCGAGGCCTACGCCGGTGAGCGCTTCATCGTCGTCACCGACGCGTCGCCGACCACGAAGGCGGCGACCGGGTCGAACTGCGCGCACCTGACGGCCCGCGTCGACCCCCGCACGGGCTGGCTCGTGACGATCGCCGCCATCGACAACCTCGTGAAGGGGACCGCGGGCGCTGCTGTGCAGTGCGCCAACATCGTGCTCGGCCTCGACGAGGGCACCGGGCTGCCGGTGACCGGCCTGCTGCCGTGAGGGACCTGCCGGTGCAGGGGTCGGGCTGCAGGCCTGGCGCAGGAGCCCCACGACACCGCTGCCCGAGCGTCTCCGGCCCGACATGAGCGTCACGGGCCCCGCCGGCTTCGTCGCCGGCGGGGTCGCCTGTGGCGTCAAGGCCTCCGGCGACCCAGATCTCGCGGTCGTCGCGACCGCTTCCGGCCGGGCCGTGTCGGCGGCAGGCGTCTTCACCGCCAACAAGGCCACGGCCGCCCCGGTGCTGGTCAGCCGGGCCCACCTGGCATCGAGCGGCGGCCGGGCGGCGGCGGTGGTCCTCAGCAGCGGCAACGCCAACGCCGCCACCGGTGCGGCCGGGCTGGCCGACGCGGAGCGCATGTGCGAGCTGGCCGCAGGCGCGCTGACGTGCGCCGCGGCGGAGGTCCTCGTGTGCTCCACGGGCCTCATCGGCATCCCGCTCCCCATGGACCGCTTGGAGGAGGGCATCCCCGCAGCAGCGACGAGGCTCGGTCCGCAGGGCGGCGGCGCCGCGGCCGAGGCCATCCGGACCACCGACACCGTCCGCAAGGAGGTGCTGGTCGGACGGGACGGCTTCAGCGTCGGGGGGATGGCGAAGGGCGCAGCGATGCTGGCGCCGAACATGGCGACGATGCTGGCGGTGCTCACCACCGACGCGGATGCGACGCCGGCCCAGCTGCACGAGGCGCTCACCGCCGGGGTCGCCAGCTCCTTCAACGTCTTGTCGACCGACGGCTGCACGTCGACCAACGACACCGTGCTCCTCCTGGCGAGCGGGGTGGCCGGGCCGGTCGACCCCGGAGAGCTCGGCTCGGCGGTGGCGGAGGCCTGCGCCGGCCTGGCCCGGCAGATGGCCGGCGACGCCGAGGGCGCCACCAAGGTCGTCACGGTCCGGGTCGTGGGGGCTGCCTCGGACGACGACGCCGTGGCAGCGGCGCGCCGGGTCGCCGACAGCGCGCTCTGCAAGTGCTCGTGGTACGGGCAGGACCCGTACTGGGGGCGCGTCGTCAGCGAGGCCGGCAGCTCCGGTGCCGCCTTCGACCAGGATCGGGTGAGCGTCTCCTACGGCGGCATCACCGTCTGCCGCGACGGGGTCGCAGCGATGCACGACGTGGGCGCGCTGCAGCAGGTCATGGGGGAGCGGGAGCTCGAGCTCGTCGTCGACCTCGGCGTCGGCGGAGGTGAGGGCCTCATCCTCACGAACGACCTCACCCACGCCTACGTCGACGAGAACATGGGGACCTCGTGAGCGCCGGTGTGACTGCGGACGGCCTCGCACCGGCCGACCTGCCGGCGTCGCTGAAGGCCGAGGTGCTGCTCGAGGCGCTGCCCTACATCCACCGCTTCAGCGGGCGGGTCGTCGTGGTCAAGTACGGCGGCAACGCCATGTCCACCGAGGGTGACGACCTCAAGGACTTCGCCGGGGACATCGCCCTCCTCGTCGCCGTCGGGATGCGGGTCGTGGTGGTCCACGGAGGTGGTCCCCAGATCGGCGCGCTGCTCGCCCGCCTCGGCAAGGAGAGCGCGTTCGTGGACGGGTTGCGGGTCACCGACGGGGAGACGCTCGACGTGGCGAGGATGGTGCTCGTCGGCTCGGTCAACCGCGACCTCGTCGGCGCGCTCAACGTCGCCGGGGCGAAGGCGGTCGGGCTGTCCGGGGAGGACGCGCGCACGATCACCGCCACCGCCCGCTCGCCCGAGCTCGGGTTCGTGGGCGACGTGGCGAACGTCGACCCCCAGCTGCTCGAGCAGCTCATGGACGACGGCATCGTCCCCGTGGTGGCGACCATCGGGACGGACGGGAAGGGCCAGGCGTACAACATCAACGCCGACACCGCCGCCGGGGCCGTCGCCTCCGCCCTCGCCGCCGAGAAGCTCGTCTACCTGACCGACGTGGAGGGCGTCCGGCGCGACGCCGGCGACCCGGCGACGTTGGCGAGCGTCCTCACCGTCGACGAGCTGGACGAGCTGGTGACCTCTGGGGCGGTGCACACCGGCATGATCCCCAAGGCGGTGTCGTGCGCCGACGCCGTGCGGGGCGGGGTCGGGCAGGCCCACGTGCTCGACGGGCGGATCCCCCACGTCCTGCTGCTCGAGATCTTCACCCGGGCCGGCGTCGGCACCATGGTGACGGCATGAGCGGAGGGGAGACGTGAGCGCGCACCTCGACGCGGTCGGTGGGGTGGAGGGGGAGCGCTGCCCGTTCATGCCGACCTACGGGCCGCCGTCGGTGCAGTTCGTCCGGGGCGAGGGGTCGTGGCTGTGGGACAGCCACGGCAAGCGGTACCTCGACTTCCTCTCGGGGCTGGCCGTCACGTCCCTCGGCCATGCCCACCCGGCCGTCGCTGCCGCGCTCTTCGACCAGGCGCAGACCCTGCTCCACGTGTCGAACCTCTTCGCGACCGACGTCGCTCCCGACGTCGCCCGCACCCTCGACCGGCTGATCGGTGGCGGCGGCCAGGTGTTCTTCGCCAACTCGGGTGCAGAGGCCAACGAGTGCGCCCTGAAGCTGGCCCGCAGGTTCGGTGGCCGGGGTCGCCACGTCGTGGTGAGCGCCTTCGGCTCGTTCCACGGGAGGACGCTCGCCACCCTCCACGCCACCGGCCAGCCCGCCAAGCACGAGGCGTTCCAACCGCTCCCCGAGGGCTTCCGCCACGTGGCCTGGGACGACCTCGACGCCCTCGACGCGGCCCTCGACCCGACGGTGGCGGCGGTGCTGCTCGAGGTCGTGCAGGGTGAGGGCGGCGTGCAGCCTGCGTCGCGCACCTTCCTCGAAGGTGCACGGCGGCTCTGCGACGAGCGCGGGGCGCTGCTGATGGTCGACGAGGTGCAGACCGGCCTGGGCCGCACCGGTCGGTGGTTCGCCTTCCAGCACATGGGCATCGAGCCCGACGTGGTGACGATGGCCAAGGCGCTTGGCAACGGCGTGCCCATCGGGGCGTGCTGGGCGAAGGCCGACGTGGCCGCCGCCTTCGAGCCCGGCGACCACGCCACCACGTTCGGCGGGCAGCCCCTCGCCGCCGCCGCCGCCCGGGCCGTGCTCGAGGTGATGGAGGCCGAGGACGTGCCGGCCCGGGCAGCCGCCGCCGGGGCCCGCCTGGCCGAGGCGCTGCAGGCGCTCCCCGGTGTCGCCTCCGTGCGGGGGCTCGGGCTGCTGCTCGCCGCCCAGCTCGAGCCGGGCGGGGACGCCAAGTCGGTCGCCGCCGCCGCCCTCGACGCCGGTCTCGTCGTCAACGCCGTGAGCCCGACCGCCGTCAGGCTGGCCCCCTCCCTGCTCGTCCAGGACGAGGAGCTCGACGAGGCGGTCTCGATCCTGTCCGGCGTGATGGGCACCGGGACCGGCCAGGAGCGGGGAGCATGAGCCGCAGCTTCCTGGAGATCGACGACCTCACGCCCGAGGAGCTCGTGGCCGTGCTCGACGCGTCGGAGCGCCCCGACCCGCCGCAGGTGCTGGCGGGCAGGGGGGTGGCGCTGATCTTCGAGAAGCCTTCCAACCGGACCCGCAGCGCCACGGAGATGGCGGTGGTGCAGCTCGGCGGGCACCCCGTGGCCATCAGGGGCGACGAGGTCGGCATCGACGTGCGGGAGACGGCCGAGGACGTCGGGCGCACCCTGGCCTGCTACCACGCAGCCATCGGGGCCCGGGTGCACGAGCACGCCAAGCTCGAGAGGATGGCAGCGGCGGTCGACGTGCCGGTCGTGAACCTGCTCTCCGACGACGCCCACCCGATGCAGGCCCTGTCCGACCTGCTGACGCTCCGCCAGCACCTCGGCGAGCTGCGGGGGCGCTCCCTCGCCTGGGTGGGTGACTACACCAACGTCGCCCGCTCCCTCGCCATCGGCGCAGCCACGCTCGGCATGGAGGTGCGGGTCGGGGCGCCCAACGGCTACGGGCCAGGCGCCCTCGACGTCGACCGCCTCGCGGCCCTCGGGGCGGCGCCCCTCGTCGTCACCCGCCCTGCGGAAGCCGTCGAGGGCGTCGACGCGGTGGTGACCGACGTCTGGGCCTCGATGGGCCAGGAGGACCAGGCCCCCGCCCGCCGCCAGGCGTTCGAGGGCTTCACGGTCGACGTCGCGCTCATGGACCGCGCCGCGCCGGCCGGCGTCTTCCTGCACTGCCTCCCCGCCCACCGCGGCGAGGAGGTCGCGGCGGACGTCGTCGACGGCCCCCGGAGCCTGGTGTGGCAGGAGGCCGCGAACCGGATGCACGTGGCCCGGGGCCTTCTCCTCTGGCTCTTCGAGGGCCCCGAGCCGGAGCGGACGGCATGAGCGACGTCGGTCGGCCCTCCAAGGCCCAGCGTCAGCACCGCATCGGCATCCTGCTCGCCGAGCACGCGATCACCAGCCAGGGCCAGCTCGTCGAGCTGCTGGAGGCCGAGGGCGTCGTGGCCACCCAGGCCACCGTCTCGCGCGACCTCGAGGAGGTGGGCGCCGTGAAGGTGCGGGTGCCGGGCGGGGAGACCGTCTACGCCATCCCCGAGCTGCCCCACGAGCGGGTGGTGCCGAGCGACCACCTGCGACGCATGCTGGCCGACTGGGTGGTCGAGGTCACCTCGTCGGCCAACCTGGTGATCCTCCGCACGCCGCCCGGCTCGGCCCACGTCGTGGCCTCCGCCCTCGACCGCTCCGGCCTGCCGGACGTGCTCGGCACGGTGGCCGGCGACGACACCATGATCGTCGTCGTCGACGCCGAGGTCGGGGGGGACGTGGTCGCCTCCCGGTTCCGCGACCTCGCCGGGCTCCCCCCCCAACCGACCCAACGACCCTCTCGAAAGGGCTGACCATGGCCAAGCGCGTCGTCCTCGCCTACAGCGGGGGTCTCGACACCTCCGTCGCCGTCAAGTGGCTGCAGCGGGAGATGGGGGTGGAGGTCATCTGCGTCGCCGCCGACGTCGGCCAAGGAGGCGACTGGGAGGCGATCAAGGACCGGGCCCTCGCCACCGGCGCCGTGGAGGCCGTGGTCGTCGACTGCACGGAGGAGTTCGCATCCGACTTCGCCGTGCCGGCGCTCAAGGCCAACGCCCGCTACGAGGGGAAGTACCCGCTCGTCTCGGCCCTGTCGCGCCCCGTGATCGTGAAGCACCTGGTGGCCGCCGCCCGGCGGTTCGGCGCCGACGCCGTCGCCCACGGCTGCACCGGCAAGGGGAACGACCAGGTGCGCTTCGAGGTCGGGATCAGGGCGCTGGCGCCGGACCTCGAGATCCTGGCCCCCGTGCGCCACTGGGGCCTCACCCGCGAGGACGCGATCGAGTACGCAGCCCGGCACGACATCCCGATCTCGGCCACGAAGGAGAAGCTCTACTCGATCGACGACAACCTCTGGGGCCGGGCCATCGAGTGCGGCCCGATGGAGGACCCGTGGGCCACGCCGCCGGAGGGCGTGTGGTCGATGACGAAGGTCACCGCCGACGTGCCCCGGGACGTCGTCATCGGCTTCGAGCAGGGGGTGCCGGTGATGGTGGACGGCGCACCGCTCACGCCGGCGAAGGTCATCGCCCGGATGAACGAGGTGGTCGGCGCCTACGGCTTCGGCCGGCTCGACATGGTGGAGAACCGCAGGGTCGGCATCAAGAGCAGGGAGACCTACGAGGCACCCGGCGCCCTCGCCCTCCTCCTCGCCCACAGCGACCTCGAGGACCTCACGCTCGAGCGCGACCTCCACCACGAGAAGGCGCGGCTCGAGCCCCGCTGGTCGGAGCTCGTCTACGACGGCATGTGGTTCTCGCCCCTCAAGGCGGCGCTCGACGCGTTCATCGACGAGAGCCAGCGCTTCGTGACCGGCGAGGTGCGGCTCCACCTCGAGCCCGGGCGGTGCTTCGTCACCGGGCGTCGCAGCGACTGGAGCCTGTACGACTACGGCCTCGCCACCTACGACGCCGCCGACACCTTCGACCACGAGCAGGCAGGCGGCTTCGTGAAGCTGTGGGGCCTCGGCATCGAGACCTGGTCGAGCCGACAGGGCGGCCCGGTCGAGCTCGCCCCGCCGACGTGACGCTGTGGGCCGGGCGCTTCGAAGGCGGTCCCGCCGACGCCCTGCTGGCCTTCACCTCCAGCCTCGACGTCGACCGCCGGATGGCCGGCGACGACCTGGTCGGCTCGCGCGCCCACGTGCGGGGCCTTGCCCGGGTCGGCCTCCTCGACGCCGACGAGGCCGCTGCCGTGCTCGGGGCGCTCGACGCCGTCGAGTCCGAGCTGGCCGCCGGCACCTTCGTGTTCGCGCCGGGCGACGAGGACGTGCACACCGCCGTCGAGCGCCGGGTCACCGAGCTCGCTGGCCCCGCCGGCGCGAAGCTCCACACCGGTCGCAGCCGCAACGACCAGGTGGCGACCGACCTGCGCCTCTGGTGCAAGCGGGAGCTGCTGGTGGTGTCCGAGGCGGTGCTCGCCTTCCAGCAGGTCCTCGTCGAGCGGGCGCTGGCGGCGGGGGGCGCGTACCTCCCGGGCTACACCCACCTCCAGCGGGCGCAGCCCGTGCTGCTCGCCCACCACCTCCTGGCCCACGGGTGGGCGCTGGCCCGCGACGTCGACCGCCTCCTGGACGCCCGTCGCCGCCTCGACGTCTCCCCCCTGGGCGCCGGGGCCCTGGCCGGCTCGTCCCTGCCGCTCGACCCCGACGGCGTCGCCGCCGACCTCGGCTTCGCCGCCCGCTTCGAGAACAGCCTCGACGCTGTCTCCGACCGCGACTTCGTCGCCGAGTCGCTCTTCGCCCTCACCCTGCTCGGCGTGCACCTGTCCCGCATCGGCGAGGAGGTCGTCCTGTGGTCGAGCGACGAGGTCGGCTTCCTCGGCCTCGACGACGCCTGGTCGACCGGTTCCTCCATGCTCCCGCAGAAGAAGAACCCCGACATCGCCGAGCTGGCTCGCGGTCGCAGCGGGCGGCTGATCGGGCACCTCACCGGGTTGCTGGCGACGTTGAAGGGCCTGCCCCTCGCGTACAACCGCGACCTCCAGGAGGACAAGGAGCCGTTGTTCGACGCCGTCGAGCAGATGGTGCTGGCCCTCGGCGCGCTCGGGGGGCTGCTGGCGACTGCGACCTTCCGGACGGAGGTCATGCAGGAGGCGGCCGACGGCCCGGTGGTCGCCGCCACCGACCTGGCCGAGCACCTCGTCGCCGGCGGCATGCCGTTCCGTGAGGCCCATGCGGTGGTCGGGGGGCTGGTGCGGGCGTCGTTGGAGCCGGGCGGCCCGCCGCTGGCCGAGCTCGTGGGCGGGCACGAGCAGCTCGGCCCGGCCGGTGTCGCCCTCCTCGAGCCCGGCGCCGCCGTCCTCCGGCGCACGACGCCGGGCGGTGCGGGACCGGCGCCGGTCGCCGTCCAGCTCGAGCGCTTCCAGGCCCGCCTGGACGCCGACCGGGCGCGGGTGGGCGCCCTCCGTGCTCCGGGCGTGGCGCCGTGAGCGGGCGGCAGCCGTTCCGCCACCGGGTCAGGGTCCGCTACGGCGAGGTCGACATGCAGGGGGTGGCGTTCAACGCCCACTACCTGGCGTGGTGCGACGACGCCCTGGAGGTGTGGTTCGGCGACCTCGGCCTGCGGGGGGCCAGCCACGGTTGGGACTGCATGGTGGTCAAGGCGGTGATCGAGTGGGCCGCCGCCGCCCGTGCCGGCGACCACGTCGACATCGACGTCGCAGTGGCGCGGTGGGGCACGACCAGCCTCGACGTCGCCTACACCGGGACGATCGCTGAGCGGGCGCTGTTCCGGGCGACCGTCACCTACGTCGGCGTCGCCCTCGGGACCACTGCGCCCATGCCTCCGCCGGACGAGGTCAGGGCGCTGCTCGGGGAGCCCGCAGCCGGCTGACCCCGTCGCCCGAGGGTGCCGCCGCTCGCGACGGGCAGGTCGGGAGGGGCGCCGGTGACCCGCGGCGTGCGGGGCAAGATGCGACGGTGCCGTCTCCGGAACATGACGAGGACCGGGTGCCCGTCGGCGGTGGTCCGGGCGGGGGCGTGGATGGCGTCGTACTGCAGGCGCCCCCGCTGCCCCGGGCGTTCTACCGTCGAGACCCTCGTCTCGTCGCGGTCGACCTCCTCGGCAAGGTGCTGGTGGCGGGGGAGCGGTCCGGGCGCATCGTGGAGACCGAGGCGTACCTCGGCGCCGCAGACCCCGCGGCCCACAGCTACCGTCGCCGGTCGGCCCGCAACGCGACGATGTTCGGCCCGCCCGGGCACCTGTACGTGTACTTCACCTACGGGATGCACTGGTGCTGCAACCCGGTCTGCGGAGACGAGGACGAACCGGTCGCCGTCCTCGTCCGGGCGCTGGCCCCCCTCGGCGGTGTCGACCAGATGCGGGCGCTGCGCCCGGCCGCTCGGCGCGAACGCGACCTCTGCAGCGGTCCGGCGAAGCTGTGCCAGGCCCTCGGCATCCACGGAGGGCACGACGGCGCCGACCTCGTCCTCGGGGACCGGGGGGTGCGCATCGTCGACGACGGGACCGCTCCTCCGCCCGACCCCGTCGTCACGACCCGGGTCGGGATCAGCCAGGCGGTCGACGAGCCGTGGCGGTGGTACGTGCGTGGGGATCCGCACGTCTCGCGACCGTGAGCGGCTCGTTCAGCCGGCTGGTGCGGGCACGGGGTTCAGCGTGACCTGCACCACCGTGCCCGGCGTGCGCCTCGCCCCGCCGGCGGGGGACTGCCTCCAGACGAGCCCGGCCCTCGCCGCCGCGCCCGCGCCCGGCGGCTCGCCCTCGAGGACGGGCTGCACGGCGAAGCCCGCCGACCGCAGGAAGGTGGTGGCATCGGCCTCGGCGAGGCCGAGCACGCTCGGCACCTCCGACGTCGCAGGTCGGCCGTCCGCCACCTCGACGAGGACGGGGGCGCCGCTCGCCGCCCTCGTCCCGGCGGGCGGCCGCTGGCCGACCACGTAGCCGGGCGGGTACTCGTCGCTCGGCACGTCGACGCGCTGCACCACCCAGCCGTCACGGGTCAGGCCGGCTTCGGCAGGCTCGACGGGCAGGCCGACGACGCTGCGGACCCGGGGGAGCGAGCTGGCGGGGGCGTCGCCCGCCGGGGCCTCCTCGACCTCCGGGGCGGTCGGGGCCACGAACGGCGTCACCGGGACGTCGGCGAGGGCGGCGGAGGTGTAGAGCTGCCAGATCTGCGCCGGCCACGAGCCGCCGGTCACCTTGATCGGCGTCGCGGGAGGGACCATCGAGCGCCTGCCCTCCTCGGCGTAGCCCATCCACACGGAGGTGACGAGCTCGGGGGTGTACCCGACGAACCAGGCGTCGCGCCACTCCTGCCCCGTGCCGGTCTTGCCCGCCACCGGCCGCCCGATCCTGGCCTGGGTGCCGGTGCCCCGCTCGACCACCTGCTGGAGCACGGCGGTGACCTGGTCGGCGACCGTGGCCTGCAGGACCCGCTCCTGCTGGTGCTCGTGCTGGTACAGGATCGTCCCGTCCGACCTCGTCACCTTCGTCACGAACGCCGGCTCGATCCGCAGGCCGCGGGTGGCGAAGGTGGCGTAGGCGGTCGCCATGTCGAGTCCCGTCACCAGGTTCGTCCCGAGCACGGCGGACGGGTACGCCTGGAGCGGGGAGCGGATGCCGTAGCGCGCCGCAGCGGACACCGCGTCGGCCGGGCCCACGGCCTGGATGAGCTGCGCGTAGACGGTGTTGGACGAGGTGGCGGTGGCCTGCACCAGGTCGGCCTCGCCCAGGTCGCCGCCGCCCTCGTAGTTCTCGACGTGCCACACCTCGCCGGTGAGCGGGATGTCGATCTCGGGCGGCGCCGGGAACAGCGTGTCGAGCCGCACCCCCTCCTCCAGGGCGGCGGCGAGGACGAGCGGCTTGAACGACGACCCGGCCGGACGTCCCTCGCCTCCCGTCGCCAGGTCGAGCTTGGCCTGCGCGCCGCCCCCGAAGAAGTCGCGCCCGCCGACGAGCGCCCGCACCGCCCCGTTCCTCGGGTCCAGCGAGACCAGGGCCGCCTCGGGCCCCGGCTCGGGCGGCCGCACCCGGGCGACGGACTCCTCTGCGAGGGCCTGGAGCCCGAGGTCCACGGTGGTGGTGATCCGCAGGCCGCCGTCGAAGAGGAGCTCCCGGCGCTCGCCGAACGTGGCGCCGAAGCGCGGGTCCCGCAGGATGAGCGCCTTCGCCTGCTCCACCACCGAGGCCGCCGGGTAGCGGTCCTGGCCCGTCTTGGCCGCGAGGACGAGGGGCTCCGCCCGGGCGGCCGCCGCCTCCGGCTCGTCGAGCCAGCCGAGCGCCTCCATGCGGTCGACCGCGGCGTCGCGACGGCGGGTGGCCGCTTCCGGCTGGTCGTGGGGGTCGTAGGCGCTCGGCGCCCGGATGAGCCCGGCGAGGGTGGCGGCCTGCGCCACCGTCAGGTCGGTGGCGCCGACGCCGAAGTACTCACCGGCGGCAGCCTGGATCCCGTACGCGCCGTTGCCGAAGTAGATCGTGTTCAGGTACAGCTCGAGGATCCGGTCCTTGGAGTGCTGGCGCTCGAGCTGCACGGCGAGGACCGCCTCCTCGACCTTGCGGTCGAGGGACTGGTCGGGGCTGAGCATGGTGTTCTTCACGTACTGCTGGGTGATCGTCGACCCCCCCTGGACCGCTTCACCGGACCGGGCATTTGCCCTCGCCGCCCGGAGGACGGCCCGCACGTCGACGCCCCGGTGCTGGTAGAAGCGGCTGTCCTCCACGGCCAGCACCGCCCGGGTGACGTGGTCGGGGAGGTCGGCGACGCGGACGTCCTCCCGGTTCTCCTCGCTCTGGAGGGTCGTGATGAGCGTGCCGTCGGCCGCGAAGACCTTCGTCGACTGCGCGAGGTCGGGCTCGGCCACCTCGAGGGTCGTCGGGGTGTAGGAGCACGCGCCTGCTGCCAGCGCCACCGTGAGGAGGAGCGCGCCCCGGGTGGCCACCATCCCTCCATCATCGACCTTCCGGGTCCCGCACCTGAGGTACCCCGGTGGCGGTGCCGCCCCAATGGGGTTGGACCCCGGGCACCGGGTGGCCCACGATGCCCCCCATGGACGTGCTCGCCGACCTGGTCGCACGGGGTCTCGTGCAGGACTCGACCGACCTCGACGCCCTCGGCGCCCGGCTGGCCGGAGGGCCGATCACCCTCTACTGGGGGTGCGACCCGACGGCCGAGAGCCTGCACATCGGCAACCTCATCGGCATCCTCGTGCTGCGCCGCTTCGCCGAGGCGGGCCACTCCCCCCTCGCCCTGGCCGGGGGGGCCACCGGCATGATCGGCGACCCGAGCGGCAAGTCCGACGAGCGCAACCTCCTCGAACCCGACGTCCTGGCCCGCAACCTGGCCGGCATCGCCGAGCAGCTCGGGCGGCTGAGCGGGGTGCCGCTCGTCGACAACCGGGAGTGGACCGCCGAGGTCCGCCTGCTCGACTTCCTGCGCGACACCGGCAAGCACGTCACCGTCAACCAGATGACGGCGAAGGAGTCCGTCCGGGCCCGCATGGCCGACGGCGACGGGATCTCCTACACCGAGTTCTCCTACATGCTCCTCCAGGCGCACGACTACCTGTCGTTGCACCGGAGCCGGGGGTGCGAGCTGCAGGTCGGCGGGTCTGACCAGTGGGGCAACATCACCATGGGCGTCGACCTCATCCGGAAGGTGGCCGGAGCCCAGGTCCACGCCGTGACGTGGCCGCTGCTGACCCGCTCGGACGGGAAGAAGTTCGGGAAGTCGGCCGACGGCTCGGTGTGGCTCTCGGCCGAGCGCACGTCGCCGTACCAGCTGCACCAGTACTTCGTGCAGGTGCCCGACGCCGACGTCCGACGGATGCTGCTGTGGTTCACGATGCTCCCGGTCGAGACGTGCCAGGCGCTGGCCGACGAGCACGCCGCCGAGCCGGCCGCGCGCCGGGGGCAGCGCCGCCTCGCCCGGGAGGTGACGGCCCTGGTCCACGGCGAGGCTGCCGCCGCCAGCGCCGAGGCCGCGGCCGCAGTGCTGTTCGGGGCGGAGCCCGAGGGCCTCCCCGGTGAGGTCTTCGAGGCGCTCGAGACCGAGATCGCGACGACCGAGCTCGCAGAGGAGCGGCTGGCCGCCGGCATCGACCCGGTGGAGCTCTTCGCCGAGGTGGGCGTGGCCAGCTCGCGGGGGGACGCCCGTCGTGCGCTCGACCAGGGCTCGCTCTACCTCAACAACCGACGCCTCGCCCCCGGCGGCGACCCGGTCGGGCGGGCGGACCTGCGGGCCGGCCGCTACCTCCTGCTCCGCAAGGGCAAGCGCACCTACCACCTCGTGCGCACCCGGTCCCCCCGGGTCTGACCGCCTCCGGTCGGGCGGAGGCCGCAGACGGGTTGTCGACCGGCGCGAGGGCGGGTACCTTGGCGAGCCCCGCCGACGAGTCGGGGGGCTGGGCCAGCAGCACCGGACCAGGTTGACACCCCACCGGTAGGTGGATACAGTGACTACCCGCCGCTGGGAGCCCCGGACATCCGGGACGAGCAGCACCGGCTCTGCCAGGTGCTCCAGACCAGGGCAACACGTGCACCAACCTCTTCCTTGCGAAGTGGTGTGCACCGAGCGACATGCGCTCCTTGAAAACGGAACAGAGGAAGGTTCAAAAGCGAGTGCGGGCGTCCGCGCCCGGGGCTTCGGTCCCGGACTCGAGACGTTCAGCAATTCCGCATCAAGAACGGACA
>CADCSY010000079.1 GCA_902805555.1 uncultured Acidimicrobiales bacterium
GAGGGTGGGGACGGCGAGCACCACGACCCGCTCGACGGCTCCCTGGTCGCCGGTCGCCGCATCGGCCGCGCCCGACGTGATGGGCGCCACGCCGGCGACCACCGCCACCGAGGCGAGGAGCGCCCCCAGGCGCGCGCCGAGGCTCCTCATCGGCGGTCCAGCACCTCCCGGTAGACGGCCTCGATCGGGGGGACGAGGCGGTCGGGACCATAGCGGTCGACCCCCGGTCGGCCGCTCCCGGCCCCGCTCGGCGCCGCCAGCACCTCGGCGGGGGCGCCCGCCATCGCCTCCGCGTCCCCGACGGGGACCACCCGCCCCGCCGCCGGCCCGACGACGTCGGGGACCAGGCCGACCGCGGTGGCCACGACCGGTCGCCCCAGGGCCAGCGCCTCCAGCACCACGAGCGGCCCCGACTCCCAGTGCGAGGTCACGGCGACGGCGTCGGCAGCAGCGAGCTCGTCGGCGACGGACGGCCGCCCGCCGGCGAGCACGACCACCTCGGCCAGCCCACGAGCCGCCACCAGGTCCTCGAGCTCGGCCCGCTGGGGGCCCTCCCCGAAGACGACCCAGCGCAGGCCGGGCACGCGCTGCCGGAGGAGGTCGGCGGCGAGGACGAGGTCACCCAACCCCTTCTGCGGGTGGAGCCGGGCGGCCGTGACGACGAGGTGGCCCCCCTCGGGCACGCCGAGCGCAGCCCGCACCGCTGCCCGGGGCACCTGGACGGCGGGCGCCGGCCCGAGCGGTGGCACGGTGGTGGTGCGGCCCGCCCCCCGAGCACCGGTGAAGCGTCGCGCCACCTCGGCCGAGACGGCGATGGTGGCGTCGGCCCGACCGACCAGGGAGGTCTCCAGCACCCGGAGGAGCCGGGCCGCCCGGCCGGCGACGTCGTCGAGGACGAGGTTGTGCACGCTGACCACCAAGGGCTGCTGCAGCGCGGCGAGCACCGTCACCCACCCTGCCTTCAGGCCGTGGGCGTGCACGAGGTCGTAGGCCGGCGCCACCTTCCGCAGCGACAGCCGCCCACGCAGCACCTGGGCGGGGGCGAGGCCGGACGGGACCGGCACGACGTGGTCGAGCCGGCGGACCCCGTCGAGGACGTCCGTCGGCCCGGCGGTCGCGACCTCCCAGCCCCGCTCCTCGAGGGCGGCGGCGAGCGCCCCGACATGGGCCCTGATGCCCCCCGTCGACGGTCCGAGCAGGAGCAGCACACGGGGCGACGCCCCGCTCATGCCGGGTGGCCTCGGAGAAGGGCGGGGACGGCGCTCGGCCGGACGCCTGCGAGCCGCTGCGCCCCGAGGTAGGTGACGAGGCCGGCGGCCCCGGCCACCACCAGCGCCAGCGCGGCCTCCGGGCGTCCCCCGCCGTCGAGCACCCCCACGACCGCGGCCATCACGAGGCCGGCCGCGGCGGCGCTGGCGACCGTGGTGACGAGCGAGCGGGTCAGGTCGGCAGCGTAGGAGCCGGCGGCCGCCGAGCGGGGAGGACGGGTCAGGACCAGCGCGCCGAGGAGGTGGGCGCCGGAGTGGGCGGCCGCCAGCCAGGCGACCAGGTGCGCGTCGTCCACCACGGCCGATGCGGCGAGCATGGCCGCCGCTCCGACCAGCAGCACACCGAGGTGGACCAGAGCAGGGGTGCGGGTGTCACCGGCGGCGTAGGAGGCGCGGGTCAGGAAGGCCAGGGCCCCGTAGCCGACGAGGCCGGGGCCGAAGCCGGCGATGGCGCCCGCGATCTGGCCTGCGCCACCAGCGGCGGCACCGAGCGAGACGAGCTCGGCCAGTGGGCGGCCGAGGGCGAGGAGCGCAGCGGCCGCCGGCGCGCTGAGCAGGAGCACGGCCCGGAGGCCCGCCCCCCTGGTGGCGGCGAAGCCACCGCCACCGTCCGCAGCGCTGCGGGCGAGGGCTGGGTAGAGGGCGGTGGCGACGGGGAGCGCGACGATGGCGTGCGGCAGCAGGAACACGGTGAACGCCAGCTGGTAGGCCACGACCGCGCCCTCCACGGCGTTGGCGACCACGAGGACGACCACCAGGAGGAGCTGGGCCGACCCCAGCTGCGCCGCGGCCCAGCCCCCCATGCGGCCGAGGCGGCGGACCTCGGGGTGGTGGTGGTCGAACCGGGGCCGGAGCGAGGTGCCGGAGCGCACCACCGCCACCACCGGGACGGCACAGAACGCGACCACGCCCGCGGTGGTGCCGAGCCCGAGGACGAGCTGCTCGACGGTCGTGAGGTCGAGGCCCCGGTCGGCGTCTCGCACGAGCAGCCAGAAGGCGACGTAGGTGGAGGTGACGACGACGTTGTTGACCGCGGGGGCGAAGGCGGGGAGGGCGAAGCGTCCCTTCGCGTGCAGCACGCCGGTGGCCACCATGCCGGCGGCGTAGAGGACGAGCTGCGGCAGGAAGCACCGCAGGAGCAGCGAACCGACCCGCACCTGGTCGTCCCGCGCGGGTCCGGCCGGGACCCCGGAGAGCAGGGCCCGCATCACCTGGGGGGCGAGGACGATGCCGACAACCGCCAGCAGCGCGAGCGCGGCCGCCGCCAGGCCGAGCACCGAACGGGCGACGTGCTCGGCCTCGGCCGGGTCCGGGCCGTCGAGGAGCCGGACGAGGGTCGGCAGCAGGACGGCCGAGAGCACCCCCGCCGCCACCAGCTCGAACACGATGTTCGGGACGGTGTTGGCGGTCTGGTACGTGTTGCCGAGGAAGGTGGTGCCGAGGACGGCGGCGACCACCAGCACCCGCACGAAGCCGGTGATGCGCGCCACCAGCGTGAGCGCCGCGACCGTGCCGGTGTCGCGCGCTGCGTCCGGTGCGCGGGAGGAGGTCGGCCGACCGCGCGTCGGGGTGGTCACTCCGCCGGGGCCGGGACCAGCCGCTGGGCCCCGGGACCGACGCCGTAGTGGCCGCGACGGCCGACTCCGAGGTCCTGCAGCGCGACGACCGCAGCGACACGGCCGGCGAACGCATCGAGGTTGTCCACGGTCGCGAGCCGGTCTCCCACGTCGTCGTCCCGGAGCAGCTCGACCATCCCGGGCTGCGGGTCCTCCCGGTCCTCGTCCTCGTCCGTCGGCGGCAGCTGGCGCTCGGCTGCGAGCAGGGCCACGGCCGGGACCCCCCCGTCGTCGGCGGCCACGAGGGCCTCGGCCAGCGGCACGGCCAGCTCGGCGTCGGGCACGGCGGCGGTGGCGCCCGAGACCAGGACGACCCGGGAGCCGGGCGCGGCGAGGTCGGCGACGTCGTCAGTCCCGCCGTCAGGGGCGTCGTACTCGACGAAGCCGTTCTCACGCAGCGCCAGCAGCACGCTCGCCGCTGGCGTCTCGCCCTCCGCGGGTCCCTCGCCGGCCGCCGGCAGGGTCGTGGTGGTCGCAGGACCGGCCGTGTCGGCCCCCACCTCCGTCACCGCGCCCCTGACCGCCGCCGCCACCTCCTCCACCGCCGCCGCCCGCAGCTCGTCGGCGTCGGCGCCCTCCTCCCGGCCGAGCACCTCCGCGAGGTCGGCCACCGCATCCTCGTCCGCGAGGGCCATCCGGTCGGTGAGCCACAGCGTGCCCTGCTCGGCTGCGCCCGAGGTCTCGAGCAGGGTCGTGAGGTCGTCGAGCACGCCGGTGTCGACGCCACGCACGGCGACCACGAGGACCGGCACGTCGGCCAGCATGCCGTCGAGCAGGCGGGCACCGCCCTCGCTGGCCAGGCGCTCGCCGCCCTCCCGCAGGTCGCCGAGCTCCCCGCGGAGGGTCGCGTTCTCCTCGCTGAGGTCGTCGAGGTCCGAGCGAAGTGACTGCTGCTGGTCCTCGAGGGTGTCGACCAGCGCCCGGTCGATCACGGTCGAGCCCATGATGATCCCGATGGCGAGGGCCAGGAAGACCGCCACGAGGCTCACGATGTGGAACCGGAAGTTGAGCATCAGCGGACGAGGAGCTCGATCGGGAGCCAGAGGTTCTCGAGGAACAGACGTGCCGGTTGGCTGGTGAGGATGACCACCAGCAGCACGAACAGCGCGGAGGCCACGAGGAGGACCAGGTCGCGCTTGCGCACCCTCGTCGCGTAGAGCCGGCTGACCCCCTTGGCGTCGACCAGGATCGGCCCCACCTTCATGCGGACGAGGAACGTCGACGCCATGCCGGCTCGACCCTTGTCGAGGAACTCGACCATCGAGCTGTGGGTGCCCACCGCCACGATCAGCTCGCAGCCGCCGGCGTCGGCGAGCAGCATGGCGATGTCCTCGCTCGTGCCGAGCGCCTCGAAGCGCTGGTGGGCCAGGCCGAGGGCCTCGAGCCGCTCCGCCCCGGGAGCCTTGCCGCCGGGATAGGCGTGCACGACGAGGGCCGCCCCAGAGCGCAGGGAGCGCTCGCTCACCGAGTCCATGTCACCGATGATGAGGTCGGGCTTGTGCCCGAGCTCGAGCAAGGCGTCGGCGCCCCCGTCGACGCCGACGAGGACCGGTCGCACCTGGCTGAGGTACCCCGCCTGGCGGAGCGCGGCGAGGTCCTCCCGGTAGTCCCGCCCCCGCACCACGATCAGCACGTGGCGACCCTTGAAGTCGATGCCGACGTCGGGCACACCGGTCTGGTCGAGCAGCAGGTGGCGCTCGGCCCGGATGTACTCGAGCGTGTTCGCCGCGAACTTCTCGAGCTCGTCGCCGAGCGACGCCTTGGCCCGCTCGATGTCCGCCTCGAGCGTCTCCATCGTCTGGAGGGTGCCGCTGCCCGTCCACGTGGGCGTGGAGACCACGGACCCGGAGACCATGAGCTCCTCGCCGTCGTGGATCGCCTGCATCACCTCGGGACCGACCCCGTCGACGAGGGGGATGCGGGCCGCAGCCAGCAGCAGCGGGCCCACGTTCGGGTAGCGGCCCGAGATCGACGGGGCGGCGTTGACCACCGCCGACGGCGC
The DNA here is from genome assembly GCA_902805555.1 of uncultured Acidimicrobiales bacterium. GTDB lineage: Bacteria > Actinomycetota > Acidimicrobiia > Acidimicrobiales > CADCSY01 > CADCSY01. The sequence continues at coordinate 4,887 of CADCSY010000079.1, forward strand.
GGCGGCGACGAGGCCCTCGGCCGCCACCCGGTCGAGGTCGACGTGGTCGATGACGGCGATGTCGCCGACGGCGAGCCGGCTGATGAGGTCCTTCGTCCGGGAACCGACCCGTGCGGTCCCGATGGCGACCGTCGTCTGCTCCGCCCGCGAGGTCACGCGCGCCCCTCCTCGCCCGCGGCGGCCGAGCCCTCCGGACGTCGCCGGCGCACGTCCCCCGCTCCGGGCCTCCCACGGGGCCGTGCGGGCGCCTGCTGGCCCCGGGATGCCGTTGCGGTTGCCAGCAGCTCCTCGGCGTGCTCACGGGCGGTCGAGCTCGCCGGCTGACCCGACAGCATCCGCGACAGCTCGACCACCCGGCCTCCTTGGTCGAGCTCCGCGACCGCGGCCACCGTGCGGCCGGCGGTCACCTCCTTGGTCACCCGGACCTGGGCGTCGGCGAACGCAGCCACCTGCGGCAGGTGGGTCACGACCAGCACCTGGTGCTCGGCCCCGAGGGCCGCCAGAGATCGGCCGACGGCCAGCGCCGCCTCACCACCGATCCCGGCGTCGACCTCGTCGAACACGAGCGTCCGGGCGCCGCCCGTGGCGTCCCGGTCGAGCAGCACGAGCCGCAGCGCCAGCATCGCCCGCGCCAGCTCGCCGCCGGAGGCGACCTTCGCCAGCGGCAGCGTCCGCTCCCCCGGGTTGGCCCCGAGGAGGAACGTCACCTCGTCCCCGGGGTCCTCCGCCCCCACCTCGACCGCCACCACTGCCCGGGGCATGGCCAGCTCCCGCAGGTTCGCCTCGACGGCGGCCGCCATGGCCTCGGCACCGGCCCGGCGGGCGGCACCGACGCTCGCTGCGGCGTCGTCGAGCGCGACCTGTGCCTGCGCCCGCTCCGCGTCGAGGGCGGAGGCCCGGGCGTCGTGCGACTCGAGGTCGGCCAGGTCCCGCTGGGCCGTCCGCTCGAAGGCCATGACCTCCTCGAGCGTGTCCCCGTACTTCCGGCGCAGGTCGTGGAGGAGGGCCCGGCGCTGCCTGACGACCTCGATGCGCTCAGGGTCGTCGCTGATGCTCTCGCCGACGCCTCGGACGTCGGCGGACACGTCGTCGAGCTCCGCCGCAAGGGACCGGAGCCTTGCCTCCACCGCCTCGAACGGCGCCCGCCCCGACACCGCCGCCAGAGCGCTGCGGACCCCGTCGACGGCTCCCTCCTCGGCCGTGAGGGCCTCGTGGGCGGCCCCGGCCGCGACCTGGTGGGCGACTGCGTCCGCCAGCAGGTCCTCCTCGGCCGCGAGCCGCTCGTCCTCCTCGGGGTCCTCGACGCGGGCCCGCTCGAGCTCGACCACCTGGTGGCGCAGGAGGTCGACCGCCCTGGCCCGCCCCCGGGGGTCGCCGCCGAGCGCCGCCAGGGCGGCGTCGAGGTCGGCCAGGCGCCGGCGAGCGGCCTGGAGGTCGCCGAGGTCGACGCCGGCGAAGCGGTCGAGGGCGGTCCGCTGGGTCGAGGGCGACAGGAGCGACTGGTGGGCGTGCTGGCCGTGGAGGTCGACGAGCGAGGCGCCGTGCTCGGCCAGGGCAGCCACCGGCGCCAGGCGGCCGTCGACGTAGGCGCGGCTGCGCCCCTCGGCGGGGATCACCCGGGCCAGGACCACCTCCTCGTCCTCGCCGTCGACGAACCGGCCCTCGATCCGGGCCTCGGACGCACCCGGGCGCACCACGCCAGCATCGGCGCGGCCGCCCATGAGCAGCTCGATCGCCGTCACCACCAGCGTCTTGCCGGCGCCGGTCTCGCCGGTGACGGCGGTGGTGCCGGCCGGCAGGACGAGCGACAGGTCGGCGATGACGCCGAGGTCGCGCACCACCAGCTCGACCAGCATCACGAAACCTCCCGGTCGTCGAGGCCGAACTTCGCCTTGAGGATGCGCAGGAAGTTCCGCGGCTCGAAGGTCACGATCCTCGCAGGGTCGGCCGCAGCGGTGCAGACGACGGCGTCGCCCTCTTCGAGCAGCCCGAGGTTGCGACCGTCGACCGAGAGGGTGGCCGGCCGGCCGGAGGCGATCTCCAGGCGGATGCACGAGGTCGGCGGGAGGACGAGCGAGCGGTCGAACAGCATGTGCGGCGCGACCGGCGTCAGCAGCAGCGCGGCGTGGCCGGGCGACACGATGGGGCCGCCCGCCGACCAGGCGTAGGCCGTGGACCCGGTGGGCGTGGCGATGATGATGCCGTCGGCGGCGTAGGTGGTCAGCTGCTCGTCGTCGACGAGCACCCGGACCCGGACGATCTGGCCGGTCGGCGACTTGCCGACGACCGCTTCGTTGAGCGCCGGCACCGTGCACGACGAGAGGCTCGTGGCCGAGGGCGCCTCGACCTCGACCGACATCCGCATGCGGGCCTCGACCTCGTGGTCGCCGGCCAGGAAGCGCTCGAGCGCCAGCTCGACGTGCTGGGGCTCCACCTCGGTCAGGTAGCCGAGGGTGCCGAGGTTGACCCCGATGACCGGCACCGAGGCGCCGGCCACCAGGTCGACGGTGCGCAGCATCGTCCCGTCGCCGCCGAGGCTCACGGCGACGTCGAGGCCGGCCAGGAAGCAGGCGTCGGACACGCCGAGAGCGGGCAACCCGGCGATCTCGGCGTCGCGCTCGGAGAGGCGCACCTCGTGGCCGCGCTCGTCGAGCCAGCCCGCTGCCCGCACCGCGACGTCGACCACCCGCTCCCGCTCCGGGTGGAGGCACAGCGCCACGACGGCCATCAGGCGTCCTGGCCCGGGGCCCCGTGGCGGGCGACCGCCTCGTCCACCACCGCGTCGAGGTGGGTGACCGTCCCTGCCGCCGCCATCCCGTCCGGGACGACGTGCACGAGGAACTCGACGTTGCCGTCTGCACCCGTCAGCGGCGACACCATGGCGCCCATCATGGTCGCTCCCAGTGACGAGACGGCTTCCGCCACCTCGCCGAGGACCCGCCTCCACACCACCGGCGACCGGACCACGCCCTTGCCCCTCGCGGCCTCCACCCGACCGGCCTCGAACTGCGGCTTCACCAGGGCGACGAGGTGGCCGTGGTCGACGTCGAGGAGGCCGAGCAAGGCGGGGGCGACCGTGGTCAGCGAGATGAACGAGAGGTCGGCGACGACGACCCCTCCGACCCCGCCGACGTCCTCGGGCGTGAGGCTGCGGACGTTCGTGCGCTCGAGGTTGTGGACCCGCGGGTCAGACCGCAGCCGCTCGTGCAGCTGGCCGTAGCCGACGTCGACGGCGACGACCTCGGCGGCCCCCCACTGGAGCAGGCAGTCGGTGAAGCCCCCCGTCGAGGCGCCGGCGTCGATGCAGCGGACGCCCGTCGGGTCGACGTCGAAGCGGGACAGCGCAGCGTGGAGCTTCTCACCACCGCGGCTGACGTAGCGGGGCGGCGGGCCGAGGAGCTCGATGGGCTGGTCCGCCGACACCTGGGTGGCGGCCTTGGTCGCCACCGACCCCGCCACGAGCACCCGTCGTGCCGCGATGTCCGCCTGCGCCCGCTCTCGGCTCTCGGCCAGCCCCCGTCTCACGAGCTCGGCGTCGAGGCGCCGGCGCAGCAGCTAGGCCTTCTTGGCGGGCGAGGCCTTCTTGGCAGGAGCGCCCTTCTTGGCAGGAGCGCCCTTCTTCGCGGGCGAGGCCTTCTTGGCAGGGCCGCTCTTGGCAGGGGCGCTCTTGGCGGGAGAGGCGCTCTTGGCGGGAGAGGCCTTGGCGGGAGAGGCCTTGGTGGCCGCCGCCTTCTTGGCGGCAGGAGCCTTCGTCGCCGGCAGCTTGACGGCCCCGCCGGCGCCGGCGGCCGGCGCACGCTTTGCCGGCGACCGCTTGGCCGGCGAGGAGGTGGGAGCAGACGCCTTCGACGGGCTCGGGGCGGGGGACGGCTGCGGCGGCGCGGGTGAGGAGGCCGACGGGGCGGCGGCGCTCGACCGCACGCGCTCTCGCAGCTCGGCGATCTCCTTGCGGAGGGACTCCAGGTCGTCGCGGGTGGCGAGGCCGAGGTTGCCGACCTGGGCGTTGATCTCCGTGCGGACCGTCTCGAGCAGCCGCTCGGTGTTCTCGCGGCTGCGCTCGACGAGGTCCTGGACCACGTTGGTGGCCTGGTCGGCGCCGACCTCGCCGGCGCCGACGAGATCCCGGACGATGGCCTCCGCCCGCTCCTGCGTCATCTTCGTGAACGCGATGCCTGCGTCGAGGTAGCGCCTGAGCATGTCGGTCTGAGCCATGGCCGGAATGCTAAGTGTCCGGTCGTCGCCTGGCGAGGATGCCGTGCAGCGCGGTGGACGCCGCAGCACCGGCTGAGGGGGGCCGCGACCTCCCCCTGGGTACCGTCGGCGCCGTGATCCCCCTCCGCGACGCCAACCCCACGCGTCGCCGGCCCGTCGTCACCCTCCTCCTGCTCCTCCTGAACGTGGGGGTGTACTTCCTCATCCAGCCGGCGGCCGGCGAGGTCGAGCAGGTGGAGGTGGACGGCCGGCGCGGCGAGGTCGACGGCCAGCTCGCCTTCAACCTCGAGCAGGCTGCCATCCCCTGCGAGGTGGTCGAGGGCCGGCCTCTCGACGTGGAGGAGGTGGAGGCGACCTTCGGCGCGGGAGACACCACCGCCTGCGGCGTGGGGGACGAGGACACCCCCGTCTTCCCGACCAAGAACGTCCTGTTGGCGGTGCTCACCTCGATGTTCCTGCACGGCGGCCTGCTCCACCTGGGCGGGAACATGCTCTTCCTCTGGATCTTCGGCAACAACATCGAGGACCGGCTCGGCCACGTCCGCTACCTCGTCTTCTACCTGGCGGCGGGCGTCGCCGCCACGGTGGCCCACATCGCCGTCCAGCCCACGAGCACCGTCCCCGTCGTCGGCGCCTCGGGCGCCATCGCCGGCATCATGGGGGCCTACCTCGTGTGGTTCCCCAAGGCCCGCATCACGACGCTCTTCATCTTCTTCTTCATCCTCTTCCGCCAGGTGCAGGCGAGGTGGGTCCTCGCCATCTGGTTCATCTCGCAGTTCTTCATCAACCCCAACGACGGCGTCGCCTGGGTCGCCCACGTCGGGGGCTTCGTGTTCGGGGTCGTCGTCGCCCTCGTCGTGCGGGGGACCGCTGCGGTCCGGAGCCCCGCCACGGCCCCGGGCCGGCCACCGCCCGGGGTCGACCCCTTCGACCGCTTCCGCCAGTAGCCGAGCCCCCGCCCGAGCTCAGGCGCGGGGCGCGAGCTCGAGGTCGACGAGCTCGCCGACGTCTGCGGCCACCACGTCGGGGGGCGGGTCGAGGGGGAGGTCGGCGAGGCCGGTGATGCCCGACAGCACGAGGGCGGTCCTGGCCCCGAGGAGCCGACCGAAGGCCAGGTCCGTCGCGTCCTGGTCGCCGACCATCACGTGGGGGCCGTCGCCGACGAGGGAGCGGACCAGCATCGCCATGGCCGGGTGGGGCTTGCCCGCCACCTCCGGCACCACGCCGGCGGCGGTGGCGACGGCGGCCACGATGGCGCCGCCGCCCGGGGTGAGGCCCCCCGGGGTCGGATACGTGGGATCGGTGTTCGTGGCCACGAACCGGGCGCCGTCCCGCACCGCGGTGCTCGCCCGCAGCAACAGGTCGTAGGTGAGGTCGTGGGTGAGACCCACCACCACCGCGTCGACCGGCCCGTCGGCGACCACCTCGACGCCGCGCCCCACCAGCGCCTCCACCACGCCCGGCCCCCCGCAGACGAGGGCGCGCGACCCGGGCTCGAGGAGGTGGGCGGCGGCCATGGCCGAGGAGATGACGTCACCCGTCGCCGGCACGTCCATGGCGGCCAGCGCAGCCTCGAGGGTCCCCACCGGCGCCATGGATGCGTTCGTCACGAACAGCACCCGCTCGCCGCCCTCCCGCAGCCGGGCGATCCCGTCGGCCACGCCAGGGATGGCCCGGTGGGCGAGCCACACCACGCCGTCCAGGTCGAGGAGCCAGGCCACGCCGCAACCTACCCGGGGGCCTCCGGCCCCCTCGTCGCCGGCGGCAGCGGAACCGGCGCAGGGGCCCGCCGGGGACGCCTGCTAGGCAGGGGCGATGCCCCGCTTCGAGCCGTTCGCCGGCCTGCGCTACCACAGCGACATCGACCTCGACGCCGTCACCTCGCCGCCCTACGACGTCATCGACGACGCCGAGCGGGCCGAGCTCGCAGCCCGCACCGGCTACAACGCGGTGCGGGTGGACCTCCCCGTCGACGGCGAGGGCGAGCCGGGCGAGGACCGCTACAGCACGGCCGCCCGCTTCCTCCGCGAGTTCGTGGCCGACGGGGTCCTCGTGCTCGACGATGCGCCCTCGCTGTACGTGTACCGGATGGGCCACCACGACGAGCAGGGCAGGCCCCGCCAGACCACGGGCGTGATCGGTGCGCTCGGCATCGAGGCGCCGGGCGAGGGTGACGTGCTCCCCCACGAGCACACGACCCCGAAGGCCAGGTCGGACCGCCTCGAGCTGCTGCGGGCCACCGCCGCCAACCTCTCCCCCATCTGGGGGCTCTCCCTGGCCCCGGGCCTGTCGGCCCTCTGCGACGCGGTCTCCGGCGCACCACCCGACGCCCGGGCCACCGACGCCGAGGGCGTGCACCACCGCCTCTGGCGGGTGACGGCCCCTGCGCTGGTCGACCAGCTGCGCGAGGTCGTGGCGGGGGCGCCGGTGGTGATCGCCGACGGCCACCACCGCTACGAGACGTCGCGCGCCTACCGGGACGAGCGACGTGCCTCGGACGGGGCGGGCCTGTGGGACCTGACGATGGCCTTCGTCGTCGAGCTGACCGAGGACGAGCTGGCCGTGCGCCCCATCCACCGGTTGCTCGACGAGCTGCCCGAGCCGTTCGACCCGGTGGCGGTCCTCGGAGGGCACTTCGAGCTGTCCGACGGCGGGCCCGCGGGCCTCGCCCTCACCGAGCGCATGGCCGACGCCGGGGCGCTCGCCCTCGTCCTGCCGGAGGGCCGCTCGTGGCTGCTCCGGCCGAAGGCAGGCGCCTTCCCCGACGAGCTCCCCGACCTCGACAGCAGCAGGCTCCAGCACGCCCTGGCCGAGGTGCTGCCCGACGTCGACGTCACCTACCAGCACGGCGTCGACAGGGCCCTGGCAGCCGTGGCCGGAGGTCACGCAGGGGCAGCCGTCCTGCTCCGACCGGCGACCGTGGCGCAGATCACCGAGACGGCCGACCGGCGTGGGCGCATGCCTCCCAAGACGACCTACTTCTTCCCCAAGCCACGCACCGGCTTCGTGTTCCGCCAGATGACCTGAGCGCCCCCCGGGGAGCGGCGTCAGCCGCCGAGGACGATCGACGAGCCCTCGCCGTCGACCGCCGTCACCGCCCGGACGTCGGAGGGCGCTCCGGCGAGGGTCACCGCAGCGAGCGCCTCGAAGGCGGCGTCGGAGGCCTGGCTGCCAGGCGGGTAGCGCCGGGTCGCCCCCTCACCGTCGGCGTCCAGCTGCCAGCCCCGCCTGTCGAGGGCGTCGGCGACGTTGTTCCAGCGCGAGCGGCCGAGGTCGCTGTAGCGGGTCCCGAGCACCACGTGCCCGCTCGGGCGGGCGGTGACGACGAGGCGCTGGTAGCCGGCGGGTGCGCCGACGGTGGCCGCCGCGTCGCAGCCGTGCTCGATGGCGTGCACCCGCAGGGCGACCACGACGTCGGTGACCACGCCGACGGCGTCGAAGTCGCCGAGGTCGAGCAGCAGCGGCTGGTCCGCCATGGGCGCAGCCTGGCAGCCTCCGGCCGCGAAGGCGAGCCGGGCCCTGGTCACAGGGTGAGCTCGGCCACCACCTCGAGCGCCTCGGGCTGCCCGGCACCGACGATCATGGTGTTGACCGGTGACGCCTTCCAGGGCTCGAGCAGGTCGGCGATGCGCTCCTTGGGGCCGCACAGCGCCACCTCGTCGACGAGGGCGTCTGGAACCGCTGCCGCCGCCTCGCGCTTCTTGCCCTCGAGGTACAGGTCCTGGATCTCGCCGGCCGCCTCCTCGTAGCCGTAGCGGCAGGCGAGGTCGTTGTAGAAGTTCCTGCCCCGCGCCCCCATGCCGCCGATGTACAGGCTGAGCATCGGCTTCACCATGCTGCGGCATGCGTCCACGTCGTCACCGAGCACCACGCTGACGGTGGGTGCGATGTCGAAGGTGTCCAGGTCGGTGCCTGCGAAGGCACCGCCGTAGCTCTGGTCGAAGCGCTCCGGCGCGAAGAAGATCGGCAGCCACCCGTCTGCGATCTCTGCGGCCAGCGCCACGTTGCGAGGCCCGATGGCCGCGAGGTAGATCGGGATGTCGGCCCGCCGTGGGTGGACGATGAGCTTGAGCGGCTTGCCCAGACCGGTGGCGTCGCTCCCGCTGTAGGGGATGTCGTAGTGCTCGCCGTGGTGCTCGAGCGGCGCCTCCCGGGCGAGGATCGAGCGGACGATCGACACGTACTCCCGGGTCTTGCCGAGGGGCTTGCCGTACGCCTCACCGTGCCAGCCCTCCACCACCTGGGGCCCTGACAGGCCGAGGCCGAGCAGGAAGCGGCCCTCGGACAGCAGGTCGAACGTCGCCGCCGTCATGGCGGTGTTGGCCGGCGTCCGGGCCGGCATCTGCATGATGGCGGTGCCGCACCTGATGGTCGTGGTGTGGGCGGCGACCCAGGTGAGCGGCACGATCGAGTCGGACCCGTAGGCCTCAGCCGTCCACACCGAGTCGTAGCCGAGGGCCTCGGCCTGCTGCACCAGGGGGATCAGCGTCGACGGGGCGGCGGCACCGAAGTACCCGAGGTTCAAGCCGAGGCGCATGGGTCCACGTTAGGTGCGGCCCGGGACCCCCCGCTCGACCGGCGTCGGCCGGTCACACCTCCCAGGTGCCACCGGAGGTGAGGAGCTGCGACAGCTCGCCGGGGCCCGCGTCGGTCTGCGCGGCAGCGAGCTGCGCGCTCACCTGCTCGGCGTACTCGGCCCGCTCCACCGCCCGGAACACGCCGACCGGCGTGGGCGCGGTCGGACCGGGGGCCAGGCGGGACAGGGCGAAGGCGAGGCTGGGGTCGGGGCGCTCCTCGTCGTGCACGAGCAGCGCGCCCTCACCGACGTCGGCCACGTCGACGATGGCGGCCCGCCCCTGGTCGTCCATCACCACACCCCGCTCCCCCTCGTCGCCGAAGCGGATCGGCTGGCCGTGGACCAGTGGGATGAGGTTCGCGCCGCGGTTCTGCTTCGACGTGATCGTGTCGAACGCACCGTCGTTGAAGACGTTGCAGTTCTGGTAGATCTCGACGAAGGCCGCCCCCCGGTGCTCGTGGGCGCGGCGCAGGGTCTCCTGGAGGTGCTGGCGGTCGAGGTCGTGGGTGCGGGCCACGAAGCTCGCCTCGGCCCCGAGGGCCAGGCTCAGCGGGTTGAACGGGTGGTCGAGCGAGCCGAAGGGCGTCGACTTCGTCACCTTGCCCACCTCGCTGGTGGGTGAGAACTGGCCCTTCGTGAGCCCGTAGATCTGGTTGTTGAACAGCAGGATGGTGATGTCGACGTTGCGCCGCAGGGCGTGGATCAGGTGGTTGCCGCCGATCGAGAGCCCGTCGCCGTCACCGGTCACGACCCAGACGTCGAGGTCGGGCCTGGCCACGGCGAGGCCGGTGGCGATGGCAGGCGCCCGGCCGTGGATCGAGTGCATGCCGTAGGTGTTCATGTAGTACGGGAAGCGGCTCGAGCAGCCGATGCCCGACACGAACACGGTCTGCTCGGGGCGCACGCCGAGGTCGGGCATCAGCAGCTGGACGGCAGTGAGGATCGAGTAGTCGCCGCAGCCCGGGCACCACCGCACCTCCTGGTCGCTGGCCCAGTCCTTCCGGGTCGTCGCGGGGGAAGCGGTGTCGGTCATCGAGGACCCTCCAGGCTGGCGTTCGGGCGGGCAGCGGTCGGGTGTGCGCACCTCGGGACAGGGCAGCTCATGCGTCCTCCGCGTCGGCACCGGCGACGGCGAGCGTCACCCCGGCCGGTGGGGCGGGCGTGGTCGCCAGGCGGGCCTCGGTGCGGGCCAGCGCCTCCTGGGCGCCGTCCGACGGGCCCAGGGCGCGCAGGGCGTCGAGGATGTGGGCCTCGATCTCCCCGCCGGTGAAGGGCAGGCCCTGCACCTTGGAGATCGACGTCGCGTCGACGAGGTACTCGGCCCTGACCAGCCGGCTGAGCTGGCCGAGGTTCATCTCGGGCACGAGGACGCGCTCGAACCGGCGCAGGACGTCCCCGAGGTCGTGGGGCAACGGGAACAGGTGGGTGAGGTGGCAGCGGGCCACCTTGTGCCCGTCGGCCCGGAGCTGCTTGACGGCGGCGCCGATGGAACCCCAGGTCGAACCCCAGCCCAGGACGAGCACGGCGGCGTCCTCGTCCCCCTCGACCTCGGTGGCGGGGTAGTCCCTGGCGATGCCGGCGACCTTGTCGGCGCGCAGGTGGACCATCTTCTCGTGGTTGCGGGGGTCGTAGGAGATGTTCCCGGTGCCGTCGGCCTTCTCGATGCCGCCGACGCGGTGCATGAGCCCGGGGGTGCCGGGCACCGCCCACGGGCGGGCCAGCGTCTCGGGGTCCCGCTTGTAGGGCTGGAACGTCTCGTTGCCGTCCTCGTCGACGTGGTTCGTCCCGGTGGCGAAGTCGGGCTCGATGGTCGGGAGGGTGGCGACGTCGGGGAGGCGCCACGGCTCGGCCCCGTTGGCGAGGTAGCCGTCGGAGAGCAGGATCACGGGCGTGCGGTACGTCACCGCGATCCTGACCGCCTCGATGGCGGCGTCGAAGCAGTCCGCCGGGCTGCGGGCCGCGAGCACCGGGAGCGGCGCCTCTCCGTGGCGCCCGTAGATGGCCTGCATGAGGTCGGCGGCCTCGGTCTTGGTCGGCAGCCCCGTGGACGGGCCGCCTCGCTGGATGTCGACGAGCAGCAGCGGGAGCTCGAGGCTGACGGCGAGGCCAAGGGCCTCGGCCTTGAGCGACAGGCCCGGCCCGCTGGTCGTGGTGACGCCGAGGTGGCCGCCGAAGGCGGCGCCGATGGCGGCACCGATCCCGGCGATCTCGTCCTCGGCCTGGAAGGTGCGGATGCCGAAGCGCTTGTGCTTCGACAGCTCGTGGAGGATGTCGGAGGCGGGGGTGATCGGGTAGGACCCCAGGAAGATCGGCAGCCCCGCCTGCTGGCCGGCGGCCACCAGCCCCCAGGCGAGAGCGGTGTTGCCCGTGATGTTGGTGTAGGTCCCGCTCGGGAGGTGGGCGGGCTTCACCTCGTAGGGGTGGTCGAAGAGCTCGGCGGTCTCGCCGAAGGCGTGACCCGCCCGGAAGGCGGCGAGGTTGGCGTTCGCCACCTGCGGCCGGCTGGCGAAGCGCTTGGTGATCCACGCGACCGTGGGCTCGACCGGCCGCGTGTACATCCAGCTGATGAGCCCCAGCGCGAAGAAGTTCTTGCTGCGGTCCGCGTCACGGGGCTTCACGCCGAGGTCCTTCACCGACTCGACGGTGAGCGACGACATCGGCACCTCGTAGACGGTGTGGCCGGCCAGGGTCCCGTCGTGGCGGGGGTCCTCGACGTAGCCGGCCTTCTTCAGGTTGCGCTCGTCGAAGGTGTCGCTGTTGAGGATCACCGTGCCGCTCGGGCGCACGATGGCCAGCTCGGCTCGCAGCGCCGCCGGGTTCATGGCCACGAGCACGTCGGGGGCGTCGCCCGGGGTGGTGATGTCGTGGTCCGAGATGTGGACCTGGAAGGCCGACACGCCGGCGAGCGTGCCGGCGGGAGCACGGATCTCGGCAGGGAAGTCGGGCATCGTCGAGAGGTCGTTCCCGAAGCCCGCCGAGACGCTGGTGAAGCGGTCGCCCGTGAGCTGCATGCCGTCACCCGAGTCGCCGGCGAAGCGGATCACGACCTTGTCGATGTTGATCGGTCCGGAGCTGGTGGGTGCAGCGGCAGTGTCGGTCAACGTCGGCCTCCCGGGCGCGGCGGGCGTGTCGCCATCGCCTCCGACGATCCAGACTAACGCCGTCGGCGATCCCTCCACGCGACACCAGCTGCGGGACGCCGGCGTCCATTGGGCGGGCGGCACCGGCCTGGGTAGCGTTCGTGCCGAGCGCAGCCACCAGATCGGGGATCCTCGCATGAACGAAGAGCAGCTCCAGAAGCTCCGGGACGAGAACGGCTTCGTCGCCGCGCTCGACCAGAGCGGGGGGAGCACCCCCAAGGCCCTGGCGCTGTACGGCGTCGGCGAGGACCAGTACTCGGGTGACGAGGAGATGTTCTCCCGGATGCACGAGATGCGGACACGCATCATCACCAGCCCCAGCTTCGACGGCCGGCGCGTGCTCGGCGCCATCCTCTTCGAGGACACGATGGACCGTCAGGTCGAGGGGCGCGACACCGCCGAGTACCTGTGGGACGTCAAGCAGGTCGTCCCGTTCCTGAAGGTGGACAAGGGCCTCGCGGACGAGGTCGACGGAGCACAGGTGATGAAGCCGATGCCCGGGCTCGACGCGCTGCTCGAGCGGGCCACCACCAAGGGTGTGATCGGCACGAAGATGCGCTCGGTCATCAAGCTGGCGAACCCCGCCGGCGTCGACGCGGTCGTCGACCAGCAGCACGAGGTCGGGCGCCAGATCCTCGGCGCCGGGCTCGTCCCCATCCTCGAGCCGGAGATCGACATCCACAGCCCGGAGAAGGCTGAGGCGGAGGCGTTGCTCAAGGCGGCGCTGGCCTCCCGCCTCGACGAGCTCGCCGACAGCCAGCAGGTGATGCTCAAGCTGACGCTGCCCGAGGAGGACGGCTTCTACCAGGAGCTCGTCGACCACCCCAGGGTGGTGCGGGTGGTCGCCCTCTCCGGCGGCTACACCCGCGAGGAGGCCAACGCCCGCCTGTCCCGCAACAAGGGCGTGATCGCCAGCTTCTCCCGGGCGCTGACCGAGGGCCTGTCGTTCGGCCAGAGCGACGAGGAGTTCGACCTGGCCCTCGACGCCGCCATCCAGTCGATCTACGAGGCATCGGCCACCTGACCCGCCCGGCCCTTCCGGCGGGCGGGCGCGACCGGCGGCGCCGACGCCAGCTCCTCGAGCGCGACCGACGCCTCTGCCAGGAGCCGCCGCACCGCCGCCCGGCGCCGCAGCGGCACCACGGCGGAGGCCACGACCTCCGTGCGGCTCTGGGTGGACCCGCCGGCCCGGTAGAACCGCCGGCGCACGCGCCCGACGACGAGCAACGCCTCACCGACCTGGATCTGGGTCGCTGACGGGGGCGGTGCCGGCCATGCCACCGGCACGGTCTCGGCCCGGTCCTCGGGGGACACGACGCTGAGGTCGTAGCTGACGACCTCCTCTCCCGAGGGCAGGGTGCGGTGGTCGGGCGGCCTCGTGAGGTGGCCGGTGACGACGGTGACGTTCATGACGTTCCCCTTGGTGCCGCTCGGACGTTGGCGAGCGGCCTCGCGCAGTCGAAGGGGGAAGTCGCACCCATGCTCGCACGCCGGTGTGACGACCGTGCCGCGCCGACCACCGGGGCCGACATGGCGGGCTGGGCGGCCCTACGACAAGGCGTCGAGGCGCTCCGCCACGTCGCCGAAGCCGGGGTCGGCGTGCGCGAGCCTGGCGAAGAGCTCGCGGGCGCGCGGCACCTCCCCGGCGCGCTCGTAGAGCGCAGCCAGGGCGTACCAGAGGCGGAGGTGGTGCTCCTGCGGCTTGCGGACGTCCACCGGCCCCTCGCGGAGGATGGCGATGCCGCGAGCCACGTCGCCACGGTCGGCCGCTGCGCCGGCCAGGACGATGCGGGCCTCGGTGATCGCCTCCACGCTCGCGCCCTCCCGCCGCAGCTCGTCCCAGCACCGCTGCACCTCCGCCGTCTGGCCGAGGGCGCGGTAGCAGTCGGCCACCACGGGCAGCTGCTCGACCGAGCCCGTGAGCTGCGCGAAGGCCTCGAGCTCCCGGATGGCGTCCCGCCACTTGCCCATCCGGTAGAGGGTCAGGCCGTGCAGCTCGCGGACGGCGGCCGTCCCCGGCAGCTGCTCGGCGAGGGGGGCGACGATGCGCCGGGCGTCCTGGTAGCGCTCCCGGCGGTAGGCGCCTGCTGCGTCCTCGAGCCTGGCCGCCGTCCGGTCGGCCCGGGCCGGGCCGGCCGCCTCGGCCACCGCGGCCCGCACGTCACCCGGGACCTGGGTCGACGTGCGCCGCGGGCGGGCGGCCCCCCGTGCGACGGCCCGGCTCGCCTCGTCCCGGACGGGGCCCTCGTCCTGCCACTCGTCAGCACCGCCCGCCGGGCGGCCCCGGTCCCGGTCGTCGCCGCCGACCCGCCGCCCCGCCACCGGCGGGTTCGACTCGAGGTTGCGCGTCCCACGTCGGGCCACGCCACCCCAGCGGCGGGCGCGGGGATCCTCCGACGCACGGCCGGAGACCCCCGACCCGGCCTCGGCTCTGCGGACCTCGCCCGACCGACCCGTCGCCCTGGTGCTCCCACCAGGAGCCCCCGACCGCCCGGCCGGGCCCGGGCTCGCACCCCCTGCGACCGCACGACCTCGGACCGCCGGACCGCCCTCGCTCCCCCGTCGGACGCTCGGACGTGGGCCGGGACCG
>CADCSY010000080.1 GCA_902805555.1 uncultured Acidimicrobiales bacterium
CGGGAGAGACCGGTTGACGGTCGGAAAGACGACTGCACCACGGGGAAGACGTGGCGACGTGGGCACCCGGGCCCGAGGTAGCGACAGGCCTCGAACGCGGGAACGGTCGTAGCACGTGCTCCTCGCACTCGACGGACGAGGGTTCGAATCCCTCCAGCTCCACCGACAACAAGACCTGCAGGCAGATCCGGGTGGCAGCGCAGCAGCGCGCGGCTGCACGATCCCGAAGACGGAGGGCCCCGGCCCCTCCGTCCCGGCGCGCAGCAGGAGCGGTCGTCGGCGTCGCCGCTGGCTACCGGCAGCGCTCGTAGAGCTCGAAGTAGGTGATCTCGGGGGTGCCGTAGTCGTCGATGAGGCAGAAGTCCCGCTCGACGACCTCGTTCGGGGCGTTCGACCCGAGCACGCGCACGTCGTTCGGCTCGTCGAAGTTGTCCCACACGTGGCTCAGGATGAGCCAGTCGGCGCTGGCGACGTCCTCGGCCAGCCCCGAGCCCTCGGCGTTGGCCATGCCCGGGTCCATCTCGATGTAGCGCGTCGCCGGGGTCAGCTCGGGGAACAGGTGGTAGAGGTAGGCGTCGCTGTAGGGGGTCTTGCGCATGTCGGCGGGACCGACGAACAACCGCTCACCTGGTCGTGCCCGCCGCCCGAGCTCGTCGACCACGGCCTGGGCCGCCGGGGTGATCGGCTCGGTCCCGAGGTAGAAGTTCCGGCCGCCCCGTCGCGCGTCCTGGCCCTCGAAGTCCTGCACGAACGACTGGCGGGTCAGCTCGGTCCACGACCGCACCGTGAAGTACGGGATGGCGGCGAAGAGCAGCAGCACGGCCGCACCGAGGGGCACCGCCACGCGGGCCCTCGGTCGGGCCCCGGCCTTCCGGCCACCGACGAGCTCGGCCAGGTACATCGGCAGCAGCGACAGCGGCACCGAGCTGACCCACGCCAGGTGGGTGGTGTCGGGCCGCTGCAGCGCCTGGGGCATCATGCCGAGGCCGAGCAGCCCGGCGGCGAGCATGACCCTCGCCTTCCAGCTCGACGGGTCGGCCCGCAGGCGCCTGAGGCCGAGCCCCACCTCGAAGAGGGCGACGACGGGGAGCAGGTAGAACCAGAGCACGACCTGCTGCGGCCCGGCCGGGGCGGGGAAGGGCCAGCCGGGCTCGACGAGCTGGGAGACCGCCGCCAGCGCCCCGTCGAAGTGGTCCCACGACGGCGGTGCCGGGAGGCGCCGGCCGCCCCGGAGCTCGAACACCGGGTCGATGAGCATCCCCTGGACGGCGTTGCCGGGACCGGCGAGCAACAGCTGCGTGCCGTACCCGACGGCCAGCAGGGCGACCATCGGGGCGAGCAGCCGCACGAGGTGCGACCGGTCGAGGCGCCACGCCATGGCTGCGTAGGCCATCGACACGGCGAGGATCAGGTCGGGCCGGTACAGCAGGGCCGCAGCGCCGAGCACCCCCGCGAGCACGAAGAGCCTCGCTCCGGCACCGCTGCTGCCGCGACCCTGCGCCCCTAGGTCCGCTCGGTCGGCGAGGCGCCGGCCGTGGAGCCCCGCGACGAGCCCGCACAGCGCGAGGGCGACGCCACCGTTCCACGCGAGCGCGGTGAGGCCGATCGGCGTGACCGTGATGAGCACGGCCAGGACCGAGCAGACGGTCGCGACCCGCCGTCCGAACGGCCAGGCGAGGACGAGGACGCCCACGATGACGGCGACGTGCTGGAGCAGCCCCACCGTCCGCTCGACGGCGAGCGTGACGCCGAAGAGCTCGTACACCCCGGCCAGGACCCAGAGCGCTCCCGGTCCGTAGAGGTGGAGGAAGTCCCGGTTGGGCACGTCGCCGGCCAGCACCCGCTCCGGGAAGGTGAGCATGAAGCCCTCCTCCATCGGCGACCCGGGCTGCATGAACAGCGCGCGCAGGGGGAGCGCCACGAAGACGGCGACCACCGCCAGGGCGGCCAGCGTCCGCCGGTCCCAGCCACGTGGGCGAGCGGGAGCACCGGCACCAACCGCCGCCGGCCGGTCCACGACGTCGGTTGGAGGAGGAGGGCCCATGGCGGAGGCCTGATCCTAGGTGACGCTCCGGCGCAGGAGGCTCGGCTGGCCGGCGCAGCCGGCCTGCCCGCCGGGTCACCCGGGGTCGCGGCCCCCTCCCGACCGGTCTGCTCCGCTCGGAGCGGGGCTGCGACCCAGCGTGTCGACCCCGGGCCGCTCCGGGCCCACTCGTATACTCCGGCGCATGCCTCCGGCGTCCTCGCGCAGCCGCGCGCCCGAACAGGTCGAGGGCGCCGAGGAGGTCGACGAGGCCGAGGTCGCTCACACCTCCGACGGCGCCACCTCGAACGGGGCGGGTGCCCCGGGTGCGACGTCCTCCCGGCACCCCTCCTCGTCGGAGCCGCCGGCTCCGACCTCCACCCGGTCGTGGCTGGGCCTGCTGGGGTTGACCCTGCTCCTGGCCGCACCGCTCGTGGTGGCGCTCGTCGCCCTCGGCCGGCCCCGGTGGTTCCCCATCCTCGACCTGGCGATGACCGAGCTGCGCATCCGGGACGTGGGGACGCGGAACACGCCCCTCATCGGGCTGCCCGGTCGCATCGGCGTCCTCGGCGAGGAGCAGGGGAGCCACCCGGGACCGCTGAGCTTCTGGTTGCTGGCGCCGGCCTACCGGCTGTTCGGGTCGAGCGCCTGGGCGTCGGAGGTGGCCACCGTCGTGCTCCACACCGCGGCCATGGGGACCGCCCTGTGGTTGGCCCGCCGTCGGGGCGGGTGGGCCCTCGTGCTGGGCGTCGCCGCGGTGCTGGCCACGCTGGCCCGCTCCTACGGCCCCGAGCTGCTCACGCAGCCCTGGAACCCGTACATGCCGCTGCTGTGGTGGTTCGTGCTGCTGCTCGCCGTCTGGTCCGTGGTGGCGCGAGACGTGGTGGCCCTGCCCGTCGCGATGGTGGCGGGCTCCATCTGCGCGCAGACCCACGCCCCCTACCTCGGCCTCGTCGCCGGCATGGTCGGCGTGGCCCTGCTCGGCGTGGGGGCGGCCTTCAGGGGGACGAGCAAGGGCAGCGCCGAGCGCCGGCGGATCGTGCGCTGGACGCTCGGCTCGCTCGCCCTCGGCGCGCTGCTGTGGACGGCGCCGGTGGTCGACCAGCTCACGGTCGAGCCCGGCAACTTCTCCCTCCTGGCCGACCACTTCGGGAGCCCACCCGAGGAAGCGGTCGGCCTCGGCACGGGCGTGGAGATGGTGCTGCTGCACCTCGACCCCTGGCGCCTCGTCACCGAGCAGGGGGCAGATGCCGGGTCGCTGTCGGAGGCCGCCCAGGCACCGACCGGATCCCTCCTCCCCGGCATCGTGGTCCTGCTGCTCTGGGCGGGCTCCGTCGCCGTGGCCTGGAAGCTGCGCCACCAGGCGCTGCTGCGCCTCCACCTCGTCTGTGGGGCAGGCCTGGCCCTGGCCGTCCTGTCCATCAGCCGGGTGTTCGGCCCGCTCTGGTACTACCTCATGACCTGGGCCTGGGGCATCACCTCGTTGATGATCCTGGCCACAGGGTGGACCGTGGCCGCCTTCCTGGCACGCCGACGGGAGGGCCGGCCCGATCCGTCGCTGCGGAGGGCGGGGGCAGCGGCGCTCGTCGGTGCGACCGTCGTGTCGACGGTGGTGTTCGCCGTCGACGCGAGCGGGGTGGAGCAACCCGCTGACGACCTGTCGGAGACGATGGCGGTCATGGTCCCCGACGTCCTCGAGGCGCTCGGCGACGACGGTGTCGAAGGCCGTGGCCGCGACGAGCGCTACCTCGTGCTCTGGTCCGACGCCATCCACATCGGAGCGCAGGGCATCGCCCTCGTGAACGAGCTCGAGCGCGCCGGCTACGACGTCGGGGTGACGGAGTCGTGGGGCGTCCCGGTGGCGCGGCACCGCATCCGCGAGGCGGCCGAGTCCACGTCGTTCGTCCGCCTGGCGACGGGCGTCCACGTCGAGCGCTGGCGCGACAACCCGGACGCCACCGAGATCGCCTTCGTCGACCTGAGGACGCCGGCGGAGGTGGCGGAGTTCGAGCGGACGCGGGCCGACGTCATCGAGGACCTCGAGCAGGCGGGCCTCACGGACCTCGTCACCCAGGTCGACTTCAACCTCTTCGCCGCAGCCATCGACCCGCGGGTGCCACAGGCCGCACAGGACGGGATGACGAAGCTGCTCCAGCTCGGCCAGCCGACGGCGATCTTCGTCGGGCCGGCCACCCTCGCCCAGGACTGAGGCGGGGCGGCGACCACCGCCACTCCTCCTCCGCGCAGGCGCCGTCCGGTCACTCGCAGCCCATCTCCCCGGGCCCGCCGAGGTCGCGCCCCTGGAGAGCGTCCCCCGGCCGTGCCACGGATGGCGACGTGCACCGAGCGCTGGCGGAGGTCGGCCCGGGTCGACGGCCAGCCGACCCCGGGGGCCGGCGGACGCTCTCGGAAGGCCGGCCGGGTCGGGCGCCTCAGCGGCTGACGGGCGACGTCCTGACCGCCAGGCGGGGGGCCACGATCCGGTCGGCCACCACACCGGTGACGAGGGCGTACACCGCCTTGTGCGCCACGTCGACCACCTGCTCGCCCAAGGGCCACGTGCTGGGAGGCGCGCCCATCCCCGTGGCGTTCTCGAGGGTCTGGTCGGTGGCGAGGCGCACCACGGTGTGGGCGAGCGACGCCCGCGGACCACGGAGCCCGGTGACCGACCAGATGCCCCGCAGGGCACCGAGGACGGCACCTGTCCCCCAGTGCATGGCGTGGTTCGGCACCGGCGGCTGGGCGTCGTCAGGAGGCCGGTGCCCGGTCAGCGTGAGCAGCGTGCGAGCGGGGACGTACGAGCTCGGCCGACCCGTCACC
This sequence comes from uncultured Acidimicrobiales bacterium, assembly GCA_902805555.1. Taxonomy (GTDB): domain Bacteria; phylum Actinomycetota; class Acidimicrobiia; order Acidimicrobiales; family CADCSY01; genus CADCSY01. The sequence goes on from CADCSY010000080.1 coordinate 4,844, forward strand.
CGCTGCTCGAGCTTCTCGGCTGCGGTCATGGCCGCGACGCCCGCCAGGCCTGCGGCGGCGCCCCGCCAGGCTGCCCGGCGGAGGCCGGCGGGGCGGTCGACGTCGCCGCTCACCCCGCCACCGCATCGTCGCCGCGCCTCGTGGCGGGCCGCTCGCCCCGCCGCATGCCCGGGAGGCGCTCGATGGCCCCGGCCACCTCCGCCAGCGCCGCACTGGTGGCGCTGGCCGCACCGCCCAGGGGGCGAGGCCACCGCCGCCCGACGCCGTCGAGGGCATCCCGGCTCCGGTCGACCAGCGAGAGCGGCAGTGCCGAGAGCACGTTGCCCGGAGGCCGACGCGACACCACGGGGTGGGGGCGGGTCGGCGCGATGCGCCGGACCAGCTCCCACGACCGGCCGAGACGTCGCAGCGCCGCAGGGTCGAGGTGCTCCTGGAGACGGGGCAGGAGGAGGTCCTCCTCGTCGCGCACGTCGCGTCGGAGGAGGTCGACCACCTCCCCGAGCAGTGCCTCGCGCCCCGGGTCCCCCGGCCGGGCCCGCTCCAGCCGGGTCACGAGGTCGTTGATCTCCTGGTGCTCCTGCTCCACCCGCAGCGTCAGCGCCTCCCCGTCCGGCACGCTCCTGCGCAGCGCCGGCCACAGCACCGCCTCCTCGGCGAACGCATGCGAGAAGACGAGCCGGTAGATCCGGTTCAGGACCCCGAGCTGCTCGTCGCCGTCGGTGGCGGCACAGCGCTCGAGCAGGTGGTCGAGGTCGACGTGGTCGCGGCGCTGGCGCACGAGCACGCTCCCCCTCCCGCCCAGCTCCGCTTCGGTCTGGTCAGCGATGGTCCGGTGCATGGTGCACTCCTCCCGGCACCCTGCGGTGCCCTCGTTCGGAAGCCGGAGTGGGACGCTCAGCCGACATCGACCACCGCCCACACCCGCTTCCCCGTCTCGGTGGGCTCCACGCCCCAGCTCGAGCAGTGCGTCTCGACGAGCCGGAGCCCCGACCAGACCTCCATCTCCCCCGTGTCCTCGGGGAGGACCCCCGGGCTCCGGTCTTCCACCTCGATGCGCAGACCGAGGTCGCTGCAGCGCAGCCGGACGACCACGTCCTCCTCACCTGCGTGGCACATGGCGTTGGCGGCCAGCTCGTTCGTGACGAGGACCGCAACGTCCACCTGCTCCTCGCTGGCAGCCATGCCCTCCAGGGCGGTGACCACGAAGCGGCGGGTCCGGGCCAGCGTGGCCACGTCCGAGGGGAAGGCGGCAGCCACCTTCACCGGTGCCCACCACCGGCACGTGGCCGCCGCACGCGGCGACCGAGGGGGACGCAGTGATCGCCCGTTGCTCCCTCCACCGGCGACCTCCTCTGCTCCGTCGGTCGGTGTCGCGGCCGGTTACCCGATCGTCTCCGCTCCGGAAACGTCGTGCGAGCCTGTCAAGCGGCCTCGAACCCGAGCGGCGGGAGCAGCGCCCACCGGTCCGACGGGGCGCGGGCCGGACGCACCCTGCTCAGGTCGTGCGGGCCCGCCCGGCGGCCACCTCGACCGCCTCGCAGTAGCGGACGTGGCGATCGAGGACGCCTGCGACCGGCTCGAACACCTCGGTCCTGGCGACCTCGGCCACGCCCTCCTCCAGCCGGGCCCGGGCCCTGCGGGCTCGCCGCTGCGCCCCGATCGAGGAGAGGATGCGGGAGAGCACCGCGAGGAGCAGGCCGGCGAGGATCCCTCCGAGGAGCATGGCGGTGGGGAGCGGCACCGGCCCGACGTCGGGCGAGGCCAGCTCCGAGAGCTGCAGGTAGGCGAGGCCGGCGAGGGCCGCCAGCCACAGCGCGCCGATGATCGCCACCACCGCCAGCACCACCTGGACGCCCCCGACGGCCCGCCACCACACCGGGCGACGGGAGCTCCCGAGGTCGGTGGCGGCGATGGAGGCGTCCAGTCGGGCCGGAAGGGTGCCGAGCCGGGCGGCGGCCTCGTCGTGCACCGCGTCGGCCCACGCCAGGGGCAGTCCGGCGGCGGCCTCGGACGCGACCCCGAGGACCGTCGTCTCGACCCGGGCGACCGACGCCGCACTGGCGGGGGGCAGGGAGGTTCGCCCGCCGGCCCCGACGGCCCGTCCCAGGTGCAGCCGGCGCAGCGGGTCGGGCCGCAGCCGGCGCAGCCAGCGGGTCGCCGGCCAGCCGGTGGCGGCCACCGCCTGGGAGCGGTGCGACGCCGACACGGCCCTGACCACCGCGTCCACCCCGGCGGCGTCTGCGAGGGCCGCGGTGACGGCGCGACGGTCATGCGGTCGTGACCGGGGCGTCGGGCCGCCGCACCCGTCGCCGAGCACGTCGGCGTACGCGACGAGGTCGGCCTCCAGCCTGCCGATCGCCGAGCGGTGGGCCTGCACGCGCTCCTCGAGCGCCGCCCGGAGCGGTTCCGTGCCGCCTTCGGCCCTGACCGAGGTGGTGAGCAGGGAGACGCCCTCGAGGCCCTCGTCGGCCAGGAGCCGGCCGAGGTCGGCCCGACAGGCGGCGAGCTGCTCGGGACCGAGCCGGTCCGCCTGGTGGAGCACGACCAGCAGCACGCCGGCGTGGTGGGCGAGCGGTCGGAGGTAGCCCTCGTGGACGGCGCGGTCGGCGTACTTCTGCGGGTCGAGCACCCACACCACGACGTCGGCCACCCTGACCACCCTGTCCACCTCCCGCCGGTGCTCGACGGCGGTCGAGTCGTGGTCGGGGAGGTCGAGCAGGACGAGGCCGGACAGGTCCGGGTCGGCCGCTGCGTGGTGGCGCCTGGGGACCTGGAGCCAGTCGAGCAGGCCCGAGGCGTCCGGCCCCCACCAGCAGGCGTGCGTCGTCGACGTCGTGGGACGGGTGACCCCCACCCGGGAGAGGTCCTCCCCGGCCAGGGCGTTGAACAGCGACGACTTGCCGCTGCCGGTGGCCCCGGCCAGCGCCACCACGGTGTGCTCGAGGCCGTGGCCGAGCCGCTCCCCCGCCTGGGTCACGAGGGCGAGCCCGGTGGCGGCGACCGGCTCGGGCAGGATGCCGGCACCGGCGCCGACGGCGGCCTGCACCGCCGACAGCCGCTGCTCGAGGTCGGGCGTGGCGTCCCGGCGACGCAGGCTCACCGAGCTCGACCAGCGACGGATCGGACGTCGCGCCAGTCGGCTGCAGCCTCGCGGAGCGACTGTCCCCCGTCGGGCGGCGCCGCCGCGTCGACCAGCTCGTGGAACCGGTCGGCGTCGGCGTCGAGGAGCCGCTCGACCCGCTCGAGCAGGTCCTCCCTGGCCTGGCGGGCGAGCGCCCTGACCGCCTGGTCGCCGAAGACCGCTTCGATCAGCTTCTGGCTCGCCGCCGAGGTGCCGCCGGCCACCGCCACCTCGGTGCCGGTCAACCCCCCGGTGTGGGCGAAGACCACGAGCATCACCGCCAGCCCCGCGCCGTTCACCGTGTAGGACGCCACCCGGGCGCTCGTGCGCTTCCCCGCACCCTGCTCCCGGACGAGGTCGAGGACCTGGCCCTGCCAGGACCTCACCTCGTCGGGGAGCGCAGCCAGCAGGGCGGGGGACGCCCGCCCCAGCTCCCGCTCGCGCCCCCGCAGCAGGTCGCGACCGGCTGCGGAGTCCCGCCACGAGGCGACCGCACGCCCCGCCGCCCGGTCCGCCGCCGCGTGGACGATGGCCTCCACCCCGCTCTCCACCGCCTCCTGCACCCCGGCGGCCACCGTCGGCCGCCCGGTGATCGCGGCCCAGGCACGGTCCCGCACCAACCCCACCTTGGCCTGCACCGAGCGCATGAGCTCACCGGTCCCGACGAACTCCTGCCAGCGGTCGAGCACCTCGCCCCGCAGGAGCGTCCCGTCTCGCATCGACTCGACGACGTCGCCCCGGGCGTCGTCGTAGGCGTCCCTCGGGAACACCCGCAGCGCCTCCGCCACCCGGTCCTGCTCCCGGGCGGCGTCGGCGAGCTCGGCCACCTTGCGCTCCATGCTCGACAGGGCCCCGTCGAGCGTCGCCCGCACGACCTCGGCCCGGGCCCCGGCGTCGCCGGCCAGGGTGGTCAACCACGCCCGGAGCGGCGCGACCTGGTCCTCCGGCAGCCGGCCGTCCTGCAGCACCGACTCCTCGATCGAGCGGACGAGGGCACCGCCCAGGCCGTGGTCCGCCAGCATGCGCTGCAGGTCGGCAGCGACCTCCTCCACCGCCTCGGGCGGGGTTCGGTCGAGCACCACCGCCACCTCGGCGCTGCGCTCCGAAGCCGTCTCCAGCAGCTCCCACGGCACGGCGTCGGCGTAGCGGGCGGCGGTGGTGACGAAGATCCACAGGTCGGCGGCCGCCAGCAGCTGTGCCGCCAGCTCCCGGTTGGCCGCCACCACCGAGTCGATGTCGGGGGCGTCGACGAGGGCCAGGCCGGCGGTGAGGCCGTCGCTCTCCACCAGCTGGACGCTGCCGTGGCCCCCCTCGGCGCCCGACGTCCGTGCCAGGCCGGGGAGCACCCGGTCGTCCTCGAACCACCGCCGGTCAGCCGGGTTGCACACCAGCACCGGGGAGCGGGTCGTCGGTCGCAGCACACCGGCGGTCGACACCTCTGCGCCCACGAGGCTGTTCACCAGCGTCGACTTGCCGGCCCCGGTCGACCCGCCGACCACCGCGAGGAGCGGGGCGTCGAGCGACCGGAGGCGGGGCAGCAGGTAGTCGTCGATCTGCGTGACGAGCGCGTCCCGGGCTGCGGCCGCCTCGAGCGACCCCGACCCGGCCAGCTCGAAGCGGCTGGCGGCGATCGCCCCCCGCAGCGCCTCGAGGGGGCGGGTGAGGTCGGGGGCGGGGGGCATCGCCCGGCACCCTTTCCGCTCCGGGACGGCGGGAACCGGCCACCGCAGGCACCGGCCGGCCGGTGCCGTCGGGCGCCGAGCCGGCCTCGTCGGGCAGCCGAGGTGCGCGACGTGGCCGGAACCGGCATGCTGGTGGGGACGAGAGCGTCAACCAGACCCGCTCGCAGTGAAGAGAAGAGACAAGCAATGGCAACCGGAACCGTGAAGTTCTTCAACGCAGAGAAGGGCTTCGGCTTCATCTCCCGCGAGCAGGGGGACGACGTCTTCGTGCACTACTCCAACATCCAGAGCAGCGGCTACAAGTCCCTCGACGAGGGCCAGAGCGTCGAGTTCGACGTCGCCCCCGGGCGCAAGGGCGAAGAGGCGCAGAACGTCCGCGTCATCTGACCGCAGCACCCTGTGAGAGCCGCCGGCACCTCGTGCCGGCGGCTCCTCGCGTTCACGGCGCGTCGACCGGTCCACGGTCGACGGGAAGGCACGTCGGGGCCCTACCCCGGGAGGAGGCGCACATGGCGCAGCGAACGAGCTTCGACAAGCTGCAACGGGACCGGGCCAAGAAGGCCAAGCAGGCGCTCAAGCGCGACCGGCGCCAGGGCATCGAGGAGCCGAGGACCAGCACGATGGACGAGGGCCCGGCCTTCGTCGACCAAGGCGGCGAGCTGTCGGCCGACGCCCTCCTGAAGCTGATCGAGACCATCCACAACGACCTCGACGCCGAACGGATCACCTTCGAGGAGTTCGAGGAGAAGAAGGCGGACCTCCTCTCCCGCCTCCCCATCGACTGACGCGCCCGACTGACGCGCCCGACTGACGCACCGGCGGGCCCATCGCCCGCGCGGGTTGGCGATGGCACGATCGCGGTAGCCCTCCTCGCATGACGATCTCGCGCCACGTGGCCCGGCCCCTGCTCGCCTCGATCTTCGTGGTCGGGGGGGTCGACACCCTGCGCAACGCAGGCGCCAAGGCGCCCGCCGCCGAGGACGTCGCCACCCCGGTGGCCGCCAGGCTGCCGGGCTTGGGCGACATGGACACCGAGCAGCTCGTGCGGGCCACCGCTGGCGTCCAGGTCGGCGCCGGCGCCCTCCTGGCCATCGGGCGGGTGCCCCGCCTGGCGGCGGTCGCCCTCGCCGCCACCCTGGTCCCGGCCACGGCGGCGGGCCACCGCTTCTGGGAGCACGACGCCCCCCAGCGGGCCGACCACCGGGAGCACTTCTTCAAGAACGTGAGCCTCCTCGGCGGCCTGCTCCTCGCCGCCCTCGACACCGAGGGACGACCCGGCGTGCTGTGGCGGACCCGCCACGCCACCGAGCACGCCGGCGCAGCCGTGCGCCGCACGCGGCGGGAGGCGAAGCTGGCGGCCAAGGCCTCGCGCCCGGTCAGGCTCCTGGCCGCCTGAGGGCCGCAACCGTCCCGGCCGCGGTGCTACTCGAGCACCGGTGCGGTCACCGGCGCGCGACCGGAGCGGACGACGAGCACCACGCCGAGGCCGATCAGGGCGGCGGCGGGGATGGCCGCGGGTGGCGGCGTCTCGTCGAACCACAGGCGGGCGAGCACCGCCGCCCCCACGATCTCGAACAGGATCGACACCGAGACCACCGTCGCGCTCGTCGTGGCCAGGACCTTGTTGAACACCGAGTGGCCGAGGAGCTGGGCCCCGACGGTGAGGCCGACGAGCGCCCACCACGTCCCCGCCGGGTACCCCCACAGCACCTGTCGGGCGGCGACGCAGACCACGAGCAGGGTTCCGGCCGCAGTGGCGTAGCAGACGGTGGTGTAGGTCGTGGTCGAGACGGTGGCCCGCACCTCGGACCCGACCGTGACGTAGGCCGCCGCCAACGCCCCGCCTGTGACCGCGAGGAGGTCGCCGAGCAGCGCCCGGGACGACAGCTGCACGTCGACCCCGGTGAGGAGCACGGCACCCGCCACCGCCACGCCGATCCCGAGCCACGTCGACCGGGCGACGTGCTCGCCGCGCTGCCGGGCGATGAGCGCAGCCCACACCGGCTGGGTGGCGACCAGGGCCACCGACGAGGCCACCGAGGTGAACGAGAGGCTCGGGATCCAGGTCGCGAAGTGGGCGGCGAGCAGGAGGCCGGCCACGATCCCCAGCCGCCGCGTCCGCCGGTCGAGGCCGGCCAGCTCGCGGCGACGGGTGGCGAGGGCGTAGGGGACGAGGACGCCGCTCGCCAGCAGGTTGCGCCAGAAGGCGACGGCGAGCGCCGGGGCCGCCGCCTCGCGGATGAGCGGCGCCGACGTGGAGACCGCAGCGACCGCCACGGCCAGCAGGACGAGGTCGCCGGCGGGAGGACGGTGGAGCGTCGGGCGCGCCGGTGGCGCCGGCGCTCCCCCCGTCATCCCCGCCCTACAGGCGGGGCGGGTCGGGCAGGCCGAGCTCGGCCTCGATCGCGGCCAGGGCCCGCAGGACCACCTGGTCGGCGTGCTGCGGGCCCACCACCTGGAGCCCGATCGGCGTGCCCTCGCTGCTGACGGCGACGGGCACCGTCCCGGCCGGCGAGCGGGTGCAGTTGAACGGGTACGTGTACTGCGTCCAGTGGGGGTTCTCCCGGCCGTCGATCGTGCCGGGCATCCCGCTGCGGGGGGCCAGGCCGGCGGTGACGGGGGTGACGAGCAGCCGCGTGTCGGTGAAGAGCTCGACGAGGCGGAGGTTGAGGCGGTGGCAGTCGTCCTCGGCCTTGGCCAGGTCCACCGCCGTGACCGAGGCGGTCAGCGCCAGCTGCTCCCGCAGGGTGTCGTCGAGGTCCTCGTCGTCCAGCGGGCCGAGCGCCTCGAGCGAGCGCCGCAGGTACGTGCCCGTCAGCGCCAGCCAGGTGAACACCGGGTCCACGTCGAACACGTCGTCGACCTGGACGACCTGGGCGCCGAGGCCCTCGAGGCGCTCGACGGCGGCCTGGCAGGCGGCGAGGACCTCGGGGTCGGGCGTGGCGTACCCGAGGGTCGGGGACCAGGCGATGCGCAGCGGGATGCTGGGGTCGGCCACGGCGCTGGCCCAGGGCACGTCGGGCATGGGGAGCGAGCGCAGGTCGGTCTGCTCGGGGCCGATCACGGCGTCGAGGGCGTGGGCCACGTCGATGATCGAGCGGGCCATCGGGCCCTTGGTCGACAGGTGCTGCCAGTCGGGCGGCTCGGCTCCGCCCGACGGCACCCGTCCGAGCGAGGGCTTCATCCCCGAGAGGCCGCACACCGCGGCGGGGATGCGGATCGAGCCGCCGCCGTCGGAGCCAGTGGCGAGGGGCACCATGCCGGCCGCGATGGCGGCGGCCGAGCCGCCCGAGGACCCGCCTGCGGTGCGCTCCAGGTTCCAGGGGTTGCGGGTGGCACCGAAGACGAGGTTCGTGGTGTCGGCCTTGTGGCCGAGCGCCGGGGTGTTCGTCTTCCCCACGACGATGCAGCCCGCAGCGCGCAGTCGGGCGACGAGCGCCGAGTCGGTGCTGGCCGTCGGCAGACCTGTGCAGGCGCTCATGCCGCGGGTGGTCGGGAGGCCGATGGCGTCCTCCAGGTCCTTGACGGCGATCGGGATGCCGGCGAGCGAACCGGGGTCCCCGCCGCTGGCGACCAGGTCGTCGACGGCGCGCGCCGCCTCCATGGCCCCGTCCTGGTCGAGCGCCACGAACGCGCCGACGGAGTCGTCGACGGCGTCGATGCGGGCGAAGGCGTGGGCAACGAGCTCCCGCGCCGAGACCTCACCCGCCCGCACCTGCTCGGCCAGCCCGACCACGGTCTCTGCCAGGAAGTCCACCCCGGGAGCGTAGGTCGGCGCCGGCTCCTGCCGGGACGCCGTGCGACCGTCGGGGTGGGCAGGAGGGGACGTCAGGCGAGGGCGTCGGCGAGGCGGGTGAGGGCGTCGTCCTCCGAGACGCCCCAGGCCACGCTCAGCTCCGACGCGAGGATGACCCGCGCCTTCTCGAGCATCGACTTCTCCCCGGCGGAGAGGCCCTTGGCCGCCTCCCTGAGTGCGAGGTTCCGCACGACCTCGGCGACCTGGTAGACGTCGCCCGACTTCAGCTTCTCCTGGTGGTTCTTGAACCGACGGCTCCAGTTGGACGGCTCGCGCACGTCCTTCTTGCCGAGGAGCTGGAGCAGGTCCTCCACGTCCTCGTTGCTGATCGGCGGGCGCATCCCCACCTCGTCGGCCTTGTCGGTGGGGACCGAGAGCGTCAGGTCGCCGTGCATCATGTCCAGGACGAAGTACTCGAGCTTCTCGCCGCTGACCTCGCGCGTCTCCTTCTTCTTGATCACGGCGGCCCCGTGGTGGGGGTAGACGACGCGATCACCGACGTTGAACGACATGCGGCTCCTGGGAGGACGGGCGGAGGCCAGCAGCGGGGACGAGCGGGGGCCGGCTGCTGGAACGGCCCTCAAGTGTGCCATCCCCGGCCCCCTCCCCCACCCTGGCCCGTGCGGGAAGCGTGATCTACACGTCGAGGAAGCGGGTGACGGCCACCCCGGCGCTGGCCGCGCCGACCGCTGCGCCCACCGCGAGCATGAGCGCACCGGTGCCGAGCACCTGGGCGGTGACCAGCACGAAGGCGGCGAACAGGTCGAAGCGGCCGACCCAGTCGACGAAGTAGGCGCTGCCGAAGTACACGGCCCCGAACGCGAGGCCGGCCCCGAGCAGGCCCTGCAGCAGGCCCTCGATCATGAACGGCACCCGGATGAACCAGTTGGTGGCCCCCACGAGCTTCATCACCTCGATCTCGCGCCGCCGCGAGAAGATCGCCATGCGGATGCTGTTGAAGATGAGCAACGACGCGGCGAAGAGCACGAACGCAGCGAGGCCGAGGAGGCCGAGCTGCGCGTAGCGGGAGACGCTCAGCACGTCGCGGACGGAGTCCTCGGCGAAGAGGACCTCCCGCACCCCGGACTCGCCGGCGAAGCGGTCGCCGATCGCCCTGATGAGGTCGGCGTCGGCCACCGTCGGCTCGACCCGGTAGGACGTCGGCAGGTTGTCGGCGGTGACGTTGTCGATGTACTCGGGCCGGTTGGCGAAGAGGTTCTTGAACAGCTCGTACTGCTCCTGCTTGGAGAAGAACTCGACGCGCGACACGTCGGGGTGCGCGCTCAGCTCCTGCTCGACCCTGGCCTGCTCGGCGGGGGTGGCGTCGACGTCCATGAAGACCTCGAACTCGACGCCCTCCTCCCAGGACTTGGTGGCGTTGTCGACCCCCGAGCGGAACAGCAGGGCGCCGCCGACGAAGCTCAGCGAGACGGCGACCGTGAGCATCGAGGCGGTGGTGAGCAGGAGGTTGCGACGGAGGTTCTGCAGCGTCTCCCTGATCGCGTACCGCCACTTCTGCATCAGGCGTAGACCCCGCGCACCTGGTCGCGCACGATCGCGCCTCGGTCGAGCTCGATCACGCGGCGGCGCATCGTGTCGACGATGCCCTGGTCGTGGGTGGCCATGACGACCGTGGTGCCCGTGCGGTTGATGCGGTCGAGGAGGCGCATGATCCCATCGGACGTCGTGGGGTCGAGGTTGCCGGTGGGCTCGTCGGCCAGGAGGATCAGCGGCCGGTTCACGAAGGCCCGGGCGATGGACACGCGCTGCTGCTCGCCGCCCGACAGCTCGTGCGGCAGGTTCTTCATCTTCTTGGCGAGCCCGACGAGCTCGAGGATGGCGGGCACCTGCGAGGAGATGACGTGGGGGGGCCGGCCGATCACCTCGAGGGCGAAGGCCACGTTCTCGTACACGTTCTTGGTGGGCAGCAGCTTGAAGTCCTGGAAGATGCAACCGATGTTGCGGCGCAGGTAGGGGATCTTCCCGCGGCTGAGGGCGGCGATGTCCTTGCCCGCCACCCAGATGCGGCCGCCCTCGGGGTCCTCCTCCTTGTTGAGGAGGCGGATGAAGGTGGACTTGCCCGAGCCCGAGGGGCCGACCAGGAAGACGAACTCGCCCTTCTGGATCTCGACGGTCGCATCGCGCAGGGCCACCACATCGCCCTTGTAGTTCTTGGTGACGTTCTCGAGCTTGATCACGGGTCGTCCTCGGTCGGGAGAGGGCGGTCGGGGACCGCCAGCCTCGTCACCTCGTGGCCGACGGGCGTCGACGAGCCGGACCGAGGGTACCAGCGGTCCTCGGGCTGGGGCAGTGAGCCCCGCCGCTCAGCGCGCCGCCGAGGCCGCTGCCCGCTCGTCGCGCAGGTAGGCCTCCATGAACCCGTCGAGCTCGCCGCCCTCGATGACGGCCTCGACGTTGCCGGTCTCGTGGCCGGTCCGCAGGTCCTTCACGAGCTGGTACGGCGCCTGGACGTACGAGCGGATCTGGTTGCCCATCGCCGCCGACGACGACGTCCCGCTGATGGCGGTGAGCTCGGCGAGGCGGTCGGCGCGCTGCTTGTCGGCCAGCTTGGACACGAGCACCTGCATGGCGCGCGCCTTGTTCTGCAGCTGGCTCCGCTCGTTCTGGCAGCTCGAGACGATGCCGGTCGGCAGGTGGGTGATGCGCACCGCCGAGTCGGTCACGTTGACGTGCTGGCCTCCCGCCCCCGAGCTGCGGTAGGTGTCGACGCGGAGGTCCTTCTCCTCGAGCACGACGTCGCTCGAGGTGTCCTCGTAGAGCGGCGTGACGTCGAGGCTGGCGAAGCTCGTCTGGCGCCGGGCGGCGGCGTCGAAGGGCGACATGCGCACGAGCCGGTGGACGCCCTGCTCGGAGCGGAGCCAGCCGTAGGCGTAGCGGCCCTTCACGATGAACGTGGCGGACATCAGGCCGGCCTCCTTGCCGGCCGACGCCTCGTCGATCTCGGTGGCGTAGCCGTGGCGGTCGGCCCACTTGAGGTACATCCGCACCAGCATCTCGGCCCAGTCCTGGGCGTCGGTGCCGCCCTCGCCGGCGTGGACCTCGCAGATGGCGTCGCGCTCGTCGTGCTCGCCGGCGAAGAGGGCCCGGAGCTCGAGCTCCGACAGCCGGCGGTCGAGCTCCTCCATGCCCTCGACGATCTCGGGCTCGAGGGACGCGTCGTCCTCCTCGCGCGCCATCTCGGCCAGGGTCGCCAGGTCCGACAGCGTCCCGGTCAGCTCGTCGAAGGTGGTGACGTCGCCCTGGAGCGTCGACAGCTCACCGGTGACCCTGCGGGCGACCTCCTGGTCGTCCCACAGGTCGGGCCTGCTCGCCTCGACCTCGAGCTCGACGATCCGCTCGCGCGCGGGAGCCACCCGCAGGTACGTCTCGGCCTCCCCGACCCGGTGCCGGAGCGCGGCGAGGTCGTCGCTGAAGTCACGCACGCCGGTGCCTCAGCGCCCGTGGCAGAGCTTGTGCTTCTTGCCAGACCCGCACGGGCACGGCTCGTTGCGCCCGACCCGCTGCTCGGCGCCCTTGACCACCGGCACGTTCGGCACAGGCGCCTCGACCGCGGCAGGGGGCGGTTCGACGCCCTGGTCGGCCGCCTCGGCCAGCGCCGCCCTGCGGAGGCTCTCGCCGCCCTCGACCGGCGCCTCGGGCCCGCTGGTCTGCAGGTTGCGGACGTCGTCGACGGGGGTCTCGGGCGCTTCCCGGACGACCTGCAGGTGCATGACGTACTTGACGAAGTCCGCAGCGACGGCGTCGACCATGTCCGTGAACATGGCGTAGCCCTCCCGCTGCCACTCGACGAGCGGGTCCTTCTGGCCCATCGCCCGCAGGTGGATCCCGTCCTGCAGGTAGTCCATCTCGTAGAGGTGCTCGCGCCAGCGGGTGTCGATCACCCGCAGCATCACCTGGCGCTCGACCTGGCGCATCTCCTCCGGCCCGAGCTCGGCCTCCCTCGCCTCGTAGTGCCGGTGGGCCTCCTCGCCGATCACCTCCTTGAGCTCGCTCACCTCGTCGAGCTCGGCGAGGTCGTCGACGGTGAGCTCCGTCGGGTACAGCTCGTTCACCGAGGCGACGAGGCTCTCGAGGTCCCACTCGTCGGGGATGTCGGAGACGCAGGTGGCGTCGACCACGCCCTGCACGGCGGCGTCGAGGTTGGCGACGGCCTCGTCCCGGAGGTCCTTGCCCTCGAGGATCTCGTTGCGGCGCCGGTAGATCACCTTGCGCTGCGAGTTCATCACCTCGTCGTACTTGAGGACGTTCTTGCGGATCTCCGCGTTGCGGGCCTCGACGGTGGTCTGCGCCTTCTCGATCGCCCTCGTGACCATCTTCGCCTCGATCGGCACGTCGTCGGGCAGCGCCTTGCCCATCACCCAGCTCATGGCACCCGTCGCGAAGAGGCGCATGAGGTCGTCCTCGAGCGACAGGTAGAAGCGGCTCTCACCGGGGTCGCCCTGGCGCCCCGAGCGGCCCCGCAGCTGGTTGTCGATGCGCCGGCTCTCGTGGCGCTCGGTGCCGAGCACGTACAGGCCGCCGAGCTCGCGCACCTTGTCGCCCTCGGCCCGGCCCTCCACCTCGTAGACCTGCAGCAGGGCGTCGTAGCGGGCCCGGCCCTCGGCACCGTCGTCGGGGTCGAGGCCCTCGGCCACCGCCTCCCGGCGGGCCCGCGCCTCGGGGTTGCCCCCGAGGATGATGTCGACGCCCCGGCCGGCCATGTTGGTGGCGACGGTGATGGCGCCGAGCTTTCCCGCCTGGGCCACGATCTCCGCCTCCCGGCCGAGCATGCCCACCTTGGCGTTGAGGACCTCGTGGGGGATCCCCCGCTTCTGCAACAGGTTCGAGAGCCGCTCGGACTTCTCGACCGACACCGTGCCGACGAGCACGGGCTGGCCCGCCTCGTAGCGCTCGACGAGGTCGTCGACGACGGCGCCGAACTTGGCCTCCTCCGTCTTGTAGATGAGGTCGCCCTGGTCGGCCCGCAGGACCGGCTTGTTGGTGGGGATGGGGACGACGGAGAGCTCGTAGGTGGAGGCGAACTCGGCCGCCTCGGTGACGGCGGTGCCCGTCATGCCCGCCAGCTTGTCGTAGAGGCGGAAGTAGTTCTGGAGGGTGATGGTGGCGAGGGTCTGGTTCTCCTCCTTGATCTTCACCCCCTCCTTGGCCTCGACCGCCTGGTGGAGCCCCTCGGACCAGCGCCTGCCCTCGAGGATGCGGCCGGTGAACTCGTCGACGATCTTCACCTCGCCGTTGGTGACGATGTAGTCCCGGTCGCGCTTGTACAGCTCCTTGGCCTTGAGGGCCACCTGCAGCTGGTGCACGAGGTTCGAGCTGAGCTCGTCGTAGAGGTTCTCGACGCCGAGGGCGGCCTCGACCTTCTCGATCCCCTCGTCGTGGGGGGCGACGTGGCGCTTCTCCTCGTCGACGTCGTAGTCGACGTC
>CADCSY010000081.1 GCA_902805555.1 uncultured Acidimicrobiales bacterium
GACTTTTTGGGCGAGGGGGTCTTCGGCTTCTACGACTTCGAGGTCGGCGAGCTGGTGGTGCGGGGCTCCTCCGTCACGCTGCTCACCCGGTCCACGCTCGTCCACGAGCTCACCCACGCCTACGACGACCAGCGCTTCGAGCTCGACCGTCCTGTGGTGCGCGAGGCCGCCGACGAGTCCGGCCTCGGGTTCTTGGCGCTGATCGAGGGCAACGCCGTGCGGGTGCAGCAGCAGTGGGAGGCGACCCTCTCCGAGGACCAGCGCGACGAGCTGCTGACCGAGCAGATCGCCGCGGCCGGCGGCCTCGACGTCCGCGACCTGCCCTTCGTCCTGCTCCGCCAGATCGAGTTCCCGTACACCGCCGGCGCGCTCCTGGTCGAGGCGCTCGACGAGGCGGGAGGGGAGGCTCGGGTCGACGAGGCCTTCACCGCTCCGCCGGTGACGAGCGAGCAGGTGATCGAGCCGGAGCGCTACCTCGACGGCGAGGGCCCGCTCCCCGTGGCGCGGCCTCCCGCCGACGGCGAGGTCGTCGACGAGGGCGCGTTCGGTCAGCTCACCCTGCGCCTCACGCTCGGCGACGTCCTCGACCGCGAGACGGCTCGAGAGGCGGCGGACGGGTGGGGTGGGGACGCCTACACCGCCTGGGCCGAGGGCGAGCGCACGTGCGTGCGCATCGCCTTCGTGATGGACACGCCGGAGGACCTGGCCGAGCTGGTGGACGGGTGGAGGGCGTGGGCGGCGGAGCGGCCCGGCGCCACCGTGGCGCCGGGCGAGGGAGACGTCACCGTCACGAGCTGCGCCTGAGGGCGCCCACCGCTCGTCACCGGCGCGGACCGGCGCCCGCTAGGGGAGGGTCAACGTGCGCACACGGGCGAAGCGGTCCTGGACGTCGGCCCAGTTGACGATGTTCCAGAGCGCACCGAAGAAGTCGGCCTTGACGTTCTTGTACTGCAGGTAGAAGGCGTGCTCCCAGGCGTCGAACACGAGGAGCGGGACGGAGCCCTGGCCGACGTTGCTCTGGTGGTCGTAGATCTGCTCGACCACGAGGCGCTGGCCGAGGGGCTCCCAGGCGAGAGCGCCCCAGCCCGAGCCCTGCACGGTGTTGGAGGCCGCAGTCATCTGGGCCTTGAACCCGTCGAAGGAGCCGAAGTGCTCGTCGATGGCGCTGCCGAGGTCGCCGTCGGGCTTGTCCCCGCCGTCCGGGTTCAGGTTGTTCCAGAAGAGGCTGTGCAGGACGTGGCCGGCGAGGTGGAAGGCCATGGTCTTCTCGAGGCCGACGATGGAGCCGAAGTCGTCCTTGCTGCGCGCCTCGGCCAGCTTCTCGAGCGTGGTGTTGGCACCGGCGACGTAGGCGGCGTGGTGCTTGTCGTGGTGGAGCTCCATGATCTGGGCGGCGACGTGGGGCTCGAGTGCGCCGTAGTCGTAGGGCAGGTCGGGCAGCGTGTAGTTCACGTGAGGCACCTTTCGAGGCGGTCTGCGGCCGTGTGCGGCTGCCGGACCCTACCTCGGTGCCCCTGGCTCGGCGCAGGGTGAGGGCGTCAGCCGAGCACCCTCGACCAGGTGCTCACACCTGCAGCGGCAGGACCTCGTCGGCGAGCGCCTCGAGCTCCGCGGACCAGTCGGCCGGCTCACCCACGGGGACCACGACGAACTTCGAGAAGCCCACGTCCATGAAGCGCTCGAGCGTGTCCCGCAGCGCCACGTGCCCGGCGGCCACGAGGTCGGCGACCTCCACACCCGGCCGCCGCCTGGCGACGACCTCCGCCAGCCGGTCGGGGACCTCGCCGCCTGCGTAGAGGACGAGGGCACCCCAGTGCTCGGCGTCCATGGCACGCCCGGCCTCGGCGGCTGC
Organism: uncultured Acidimicrobiales bacterium; assembly: GCA_902805555.1. Classification (GTDB taxonomy): domain Bacteria; phylum Actinomycetota; class Acidimicrobiia; order Acidimicrobiales; family CADCSY01; genus CADCSY01. Next base: position 1,853 of record CADCSY010000081.1, read on the forward strand.
GGCCTCGATGCGCGGGCGGGCGCCCGACACGTCCGCAGGCGTGCAGAACGACGGCAGCCAGCCGTCACCCAGGCGGCCGACGCGCCGCAGCTCCGAGGGGGCGATGCCTCCGAGCCAGATCTCCAGCGGCTCCTGGAGGGGCGTGGGCAGGATGCGCACGCCCGAGTAGCTGAAGCGCGGCCCCGAGTGGTCGACGGGGTCGCCGGACCAGAAGCGGCGAAGCAGGGGGAGCACCTCGTCGAACCAGGAGGCCCGTTCGGTCCGGTCCACGCCGAAGCCCTGCTGCTCGACCGGGTCGACCGCCCCGAGGCCGACGGCGGGGAGCAGGCGACCGCCCGACAGCCGGTCGATGCTGGCGAGCTCGGATGCGAGCACGGCCGGGTTCCGTCCCGGGACGACGAGGACGCTGGTCCCGAGCTTGAGGCGGCGTGTGCGCCCGGCGGCGAAGGCGAGGGCGGCGAGCGGGTCGGGTGCCGGGCCGGACAGCCGCTCCGACAACCAGAGCGAGTCGAACCCGAGGCGCTCGAGGTCGTCGAGCAGCGGACCGAACGAGTCGGCGTCGGCGGCCGCGTGCGCAGCCGTTCCGAGCCCGAACCCGATGCGCACCTTCACCACCGGGACCGTAGACCCCCTCCGGTCCCGGCGGCGTTGCCCCCGGCCGAGCAGTCCGGGGTGCCGCCGCCCCCTCGTGGGCGTCCGCCCTCCGGGCCCATCGTGGGCGTCGGACCCGGGCCCCGCCGGATCAGGTCTCACCGCCGCGCCCTCGTGGGTGTCCGCCGGAGCCCGTGGTGGGCGTCAGACCCAGGCCCCGCCGGACCAGGTCCCACCGCCGCGCCCCCGTGGGTGTCCGCCGGAGCCCGTGGTGGGCGTCGGCCTCGGCCCCGCCGGACCAGGTCCCACCGCTGCGCCCTCGTGGACGCTCGCCGGCGGGTGGTGCGTAAGGTCCACCCATGACCGACCCGGCTGCCGCACTGGACCCGCTCGCGCCGTTCCGCCTCGACGGGAGGGTGGCGGTCGTGACCGGGGCCTCGAGCGGGCTCGGCGCCCGCTTCGCACGGGTCCTGCACGGGGCGGGGGCGACCGTCGTCGTGTCGGCCCGGCGGGCCGACCGGCTCGAGGCGCTGGTGGCCGAGCTCGACGGCGCCGTGGCGATCCCGTGCGACGTCGCCGACGGCTCGTCGATCGAGCGGCTCGTCGAGGAGGCGGTCGGTTCGCTGGGTCGGATCGACGTGCTCGTCAACAACGCCGGCATGAGCGAGGTCCTCCCCGGTGAGGACGAGCCCGTGGACACCTTCCGGCGCGTCCTCGAGGTGAACCTCGTGGGCCTGTTCCACCTCAGCCAGGCGGCGGGGCGACACATGCTGGCGGCGGGCAGTGGGACGATCGTCAACATCGCCTCCATCCTCGGCCTGGTCGCCTCGGGACAGCTCCCCCAGGCGAGCTACGCGGCGTCGAAGGCCGGCGTCGTGAACCTGACACGGGAGCTGGCGGTGCAGTGGGCCCGCCGGGGGGTGCGGGTCAACGCCATCGCTCCCGGCTGGTTCCCCTCGGAGATGACCGACGAGATGTTCGGCGACGAGGGTGGGCAGCGCTTCATCCGACGGAACACGCCGATGGGCAGGGGTGGGGAGGAGCACGAGCTGGACGGGGCCCTGCTGTTCCTCGCCTCCGACGCAAGCACCTTCGTGACCGGCCAGACCGTGGTGGTCGACGGAGGGTGGACAGCCAGGTGACGGGCGCCCGCACGGCAGGCGTGGCCTCGAGAGGCGCAGGGCTAACGTCCTGCGCGCCAGACCGGCCGGTCGGCTGCTCGTCTCGCACCCCGGGGGGAACGCAGGCATGAAGGTCCCGCTCACGATCGGCGACTTCCTGGCGCGGGCGGAGCTCGTCCACGGGGGCCGGACGGGGGTGATCGACGAGCCGGACGCCCCGGGGGGCGGGCTCGGCACCGTCTCCTACGCGCGCCTGGCCGAGCTGGCCCGGGCCCAGGCGGCGGCGCTCGACGCACGAGGTGTCGGCGTCGGCGAGCGGGTGGCGATCGTCAGCCAGAACTCGGCTCGGATGCTCGCGTCGTTCTGGGGCGTGGCCGGGTCCGGCCGGGTGCTGGTGCCGATCAACTTCCGCCTGAGCCGCGACGAGATCACCTACATCGCCGGCCACTCCGGCGCCTCGATGCTGCTGGTGGACCCCGAGGTGGCCGACGTGGTGGCCGACATCGACGTCCCGCACCGCCTCGTGCTCGGGGCCGACACCGACCCCGAGCTCTACGCCGAGGGCGTCGAGCCGGTGCCGTGGGAGCCCGACGAGGACGCCACCGCCACCATCAACTACACGAGCGGCACGACCGCCCGCCCGAAGGGCGTGCAGCTCACGCACCGCAGCCTGTGGCTCAACGCCACCACCTTCGGCTGGCACGCCGGCGTCTCCGAGCGGGACGTCTACCTGCACACGCTGCCCATGTTCCACGCGAACGGGTGGGGGATGCCCTTCGCAACCGCCGGCATGGGCGTCCCCCAGATCGTGCTCCGCAAGGTCGACGGCGCCGAGATCCTGCGCCGCGTCGACCAGCACGGGGTGACCCTCGCCTGCGCCGCACCCGCCGTCGTCGCCGCCATCCTCGACTGCGCCGCCGGGTGGGAGGGGCCGATCCCCGGCGCCGGCACCACCCGCATCGTCGTGGCCGGCGCCCCGCCGCCCACCCGCACGATCGAGCGGGTCGAGCGTGACCTCGGTTGGGAGTTCATCCAGATCTACGGGCTCACCGAGACGTCGCCGCTGCTCACGATGAACCGCGGGCGCCAGGAGTACGACGCGCTGTCGCCGGCCGACCGCGCCGCCCGCCTCGGCCGGGCGGGCGCCCCGGCCGTCGGCGTCACCCTGGCCGTGGACGACGAGGGCGAGGTCCTGGCCCGCAGCAACGTCGTCCTCGAGGGCTACTGGGACCAGCCCGAGGCGACCGCCGAGGCGCTGCGCGACGGCTGGTTCCACACCGGTGACGGCGGCTTCCTCGACGAGGAGCACCACCTGACGATCGCCGACCGGAAGAAGGACGTCATCATCACCGGGGGCGAGAACGTGAGCTCGATCGAGGTCGAGGACGTCGTGTTCGCCCACCCGGCGGTGGCCGAGGTCGCCGTGATCGGTGTGCCCGACCCCAAGTGGGGCGAGACCGTCAAGGCCCTCGTGGTGCTGGCGCCGGGCGTCGAGGCCGACGAGGCGGAGATCATCGCCCACTGCCGTGACCGGCTGGCGCACTACAAGTGCCCGACGTCGGTCGAGCTGCGTGACGAGCTGGCCCGCACCGCCACCGGGAAGCTCCAGAAGTTCAAGCTGCGCGCTCCCTACTGGGAGGGCCTCGAGCGCCAGGTCAACTGACGGTCAGGACTGGTCGATCGCCTTGCCTGCGAGGTAGCCGGTGGCCGCCACGCCGCCGGCCGCCAACGGCACCAAGAGCCGCCGGGCGCGTCCGAGTTCCTTGCCCATCAGCAGCGCGCCGAGGACGTCGACGACGTCGGCGGCGATGCCGAGCTGCAGCAGGTGGTCGTGCTTCTCGCCCTCCTGCACGGCCTTGACGAGCAGGGCGCCGAGGACGACGTCGCGACCGCCGATCGCCCGTGCGAACATCCGCCCGGTCGGCGTGTCGCCCGCCGTGCCCGCCCACAGACGCGCCGACAGCGACGGGGCGAGCACCAGCCCTGCGCCGATCGCCACCCTGATCCCACCCACGAACAGCGCCCGGTTGTCGACCATGGCCCGGCCCTTCCCCTGACGCGAGCCGGGCAACCGTCAGCGTTGCCGGCCTGCCGCCGCCAGGAGCGCCTCGTGCTGTGACCGAGCCAGGGCCGCGTCCGTGGAGCCGAGCTCGAGGGCGGCGAGGTGGCTCGTGCCGTCGAACAGCACCCGCCCGGCGGCCTCGACGCGGAGGTGCAGGCGCCCGGCGAGATGCTCGAAGTCGGTGTCGGTGTTGCGCCGCTCGGCGGGCACGGGGACCGGGAGGACGTGCGGCACGTTGCCGGCGCCGTCCCCCTCGATCTCGACGCGCACGCCAGGGCGCCGGGCCACCACCCGCCACCTGCCGTCGGCCACCGTGGCCTGCACCAGCGCCGTGGGCGGTGCGAAGCGCAGGACGCGGTGACCCAGGCGGACGACGCACCCTCCGACGTGCAGCGCCACCGGACCGGCCCGGAGCCGTCCGCCGCCGAAGGCGACGCAGACGTCGCGATCGTCGAAGCCCTGTGCCTGGCCCCACCACCAGTGATCGGGGAAGCCAGCGCCCCAGTTCTTCTCGGCGTAGACGTCGGCCCCGTCGAGTCGCCACGTGTCGCCACGCGACCGCAGGGTGCCGGTGGCTCGACCGCCGAGGACGTGCGGGTGCCAGTACTGGCCGAGGAACGGCACCGCCGAGAACACGCCGCCGGCGCCGAGGCGGAGCGGCCACGTCACGGCGTCGTCGATCACCACGTCGAGCTCGTGGTCCTCGAGCCGCACGACCAGCCGACGGTCGTCAGCGGTGAGCACCTCGCCGGCGCGCACCTCGAAGCGGTCCGCGCTGGCGGTGGCGCCGTCGACCGCCGCGGACTCGACGAGCCCACCGGGGTGGGCGGCGAGGCCGACGGTCGCCCAGTCGCCGTCGGGGTGGCGGTTGACGCCGCACAGCGCGAGCACCACCCGACCGCTCGGCCGGTCGGTGAAGCGCCAGAACCAGCCCTCCATCTCCGCCCCGTGCGTCGGCCTCGGGTCGCCGCCGGGCAGGTCGGCGCCCGTCCGGCGGTAGGCACGGGTGAGTCGGGGGAGCAGCGGCACGGCCATCCCCTCGTTGTGCCCGGCTCCGCCGGGTCCGACCCCCGACCGGGTCACGGGTACCGTCTCGCCATGACCGACGCCACGGCTGACGGGTACCGGATCGAGCACGACACGATGGGCGAGGTCCGGGTGCCCGCCGACGCGAAGTGGGCTGCGCAGACGCAGCGGGCGGTCGAGAACTTCCCCATCTCCGGCCTCACCATCGACCGATCGCTGATCGCCGCCCTCGCCGCCATCAAGGGCGCCGCTGCGATCACCAACGGCCGGCTGAAGGTGATCGACAAGGACGTGGCCAAGGCCATCCAGGAGGCGGCCGCCGAGGTGGCGGACGGTCGCTGGGACGACCAGTTCCCCGTCGACGTGTACCAGACCGGGTCGGGCACCTCGTCCAACATGAACGTCAACGAGGTGCTGGCCACCCTCGCCTCCGAGCGCCTCGGCCGGCCCGTGAAGCCCAACGACGAGGTCAACGCCAGCCAGTCGAGCAACGACGTGTTCCCCTCGTCCATCCACGTCGCGGCCACGGCCGGGATCAAGGACGACCTCATCCCCGCCCTCGAGCACCTGGCCGGCGCGCTGCGAGGCAAGGCCAAGGAGTTCAAGAAGGTGGTGAAGTCGGGTCGCACCCACCTGATGGACGCAACCCCCGTCACCCTCGGCCAGGAGTTCGGCGGGTACGCCACCGCCGTCGAGATCGGCATCGAGCGCCTCCAGGGCGTCCTTCCCCGGGTCGGCGAGCTGCCGCTCGGTGGCACGGCGGTGGGGACCGGCATCAACGCCCCGAAGACCTTCGCGAAGGGTGCCATCGGCCACCTGGCCGAGTCGCTCGACCTCCCGCTCACCGAGGCGCGCGACCACTTCGAGGCGCAGGCGTCGCGGGACGCCCTCGTCGAGGCGTCCGGCGTGCTGCGCACCATCGCCGTGTCGCTCTACAAGTGCGCCAACGACCTGCGCTGGATGGCGAGCGGTCCCCGCACCGGCCTGGCGGAGATCCGCATCCCCGACCTGCAGCCCGGCTCGTCGATCATGCCCGGGAAGGTCAACCCGGTCGTGCCGGAGGCGGTCTGCCAGGTCGTGAGCCAGGTGATCGGCAACGACGCCGCCGTCGCCTTCGGCGGCGCCGCCGGCAACCTCGAGCTCAACGTCATGCTGCCGGTGATCGCCCGCAACATCCTCGAGTCCATCCGCCTGCTCGCCAACGTCAGCCGGATCTTCGCCGACCGCACGATCGTGGGGATCGAGGCGGACGTCGAGCGCTGCAAGGCCTACGCCGAGTCCTCGCCGTCGATCGGCACCTCGCTGAACCCGTACATCGGCTACGAGAAGGCGGCCGAGGTCATCAAGGAGTCGACGAAGACCGGCCGGTCCATCCGCGAGCTCGTCCTGCAGCGCGGCTGGATGAGCGGCGAGGAGCTCGACAAGGCGCTCGACGTCCTCGCCCTCACCAAGGGCGGCATCACCAAGTAGCCGCGCGCGGCGTCACCAGGAGCCGCGGTTCGGCATCACCGAGTCGCCGGGTCGCGGAGTCGCCGCCGTGGGGCGGTGCCGCGCAGAGCGCGGCACCGCCGGTGACGGGTGGAGCGGCCGACCTGGTGTGTCAGCCGCCGGGGGCCGGGTCCTGCGGCGGGGTGTCGGGGTCGGGGAACTCCCCGCCGCCGACCACCAGCTCCTCGCCCGCCGCCTGCTGGCGGATCACCACGTCCTCACCCTCGTCGAGGTCCAACGGCACGGTCTCGGGGTCGTGCGTGCGCTCGTCGCCGCCGCCCGCGGGGGCAGGGACCTCGTTGCCGTGGTCGCCGTCGCTTGCGTCGCTCATGGTGCCTCCGGGTTCGTCGCCTCGATCGAGACGGGGGACAGGGCCTCGGTGGCAGGGCCGCAGATGACCTTGCCGTCGGTGTCGTAGCGCGAGCCGTGGCACGGGCAGTCCCACGACCGCTCGGCGTCGTTCCAGTCGATCGTGCAACCGAGGTGGGTGCAGATGGCGGAGACGGCGTGCACCCGGCCGTCCTCGTCGCGGTAGGCCGCCACCTTGTCCCCGTCGACGTCGACGACGCCGGCCTCACCAGGCTGCAGGCGCTGGACGGACGGTGCCCGCAGCCGGCGGAGGTGGTCGACGACGAACCGCTTGCCGACGTTCGCGTTCTCCTTCACGAAGTCCTGGACCGCCTCTCGCGACGGGTTGACGCGGGTGGCGTCGTACAGCGAGGCCCACGGCGACGGGTCGCCGGTGAGGCCGCCGGCCAGGATCGCCGCCGCAGCCGTGCCGTTGCTGAGGCCCCACTTCTTGAAGCCGGTGGCGACCCAGGTGCGCTGCCGCCGGGCCGAACGCCCGACGTAGGGCACCTGGTCGACCGGCACGTAGTCGTGGGCGGACCACCGCGTCTCGATGGAGCGGATCGGGAAGCTCGCCCGGGCCCAGGCCTCGAGCTCGTCGTAGTTCTCCTGCATGGGCTGGCCCTGGCCGACCTTGTGGCTGCGCCCGCCGAGCAGGAGGGCCTCCTCCCCGTCGGGCATCGGCACGCTGCGCAACGTCCGGCTCGGGGTGTCGACCCCGAGGTACATCCCCTGCGGGACCGGCCCGTCGATGCGGGCCACCAGCGCGTACGAGCGGATCGGGTGGCACTTGGCGAAGTAGCCGCCGGCGTCGACGAAGGGGAGCAGCGTCGCCACCACCGCGTTCGCAGCCCTCACCGTCCCGCCCTCGGCGGTGACCACGACTTGCTGGCCCTCCTCGGTCACGTCGTGCACCCAGGTCCGCTCGTGGACGGGCACACCCGCCGCTCGCAGCGCCTCGGCGAGTCCGAGGCAGTAGTCGCGGGGGTGGAACTGGAGCTGTCGCTCGAAGCGGACGGCACCGAGCACCGGGAACGGCAGCTCGGTCTCCTCGGTGTACGTGGCCGGGAGGCCCAGCCGGGCGGCGAGCGCGGCCTCCTCCTGGACCTCGGGGAGCTTCTTCGACTCCGTCGTGTAGGTGTACGACGGCCGGTCGGAAGACTGGCACTCGATGTCGAACCGGTCGATGTACGAGCGGACCACGTCGATGGCGGCCTCGTTCGCCTGCCCGTAGGTGCGGGCGCCCGCCTCACCCACCGTCTTGAGGAGCTCGGTGTAGGCGAGCCCCTGGAGCGACGAGACCTTGGCGGTGGTCGAACCGGTCGTGCCCGACGCGACCTCGCGGCCTTCGAGCACGGCCACGCGCACGCCGGCGTCGTGCAGCATGAGGGCCGTCGTGAGGCCGGTGATCCCGGCCCCGATGACGCACACGTCGACGTCGAGGTCGCCGGCGAGGGCGGGGAACCGGGTGACGGCAGGGGAGGTCGTCATCCAGATCGAGGGGTTGAGGTCGCGCTCGCGCGCGCCGGTTCCGGAGGGAGGTGGCGTGGTGGGCATCCGCCCCGATCTGCCCGTCGCCCGGCGCTGCAAACCCAGCGGGCGGCGGCGGAGCTCAGCCCAGGGCCGGGGTGCCCTCGTAGGCGCCGGGGTCACGGGGGCCGGGGATCGTCGGACGGGTCCAGCTCATGGCTCGAGACAGGTTCTCGGTGACCGCCCGCCACTCGGCCGGGCGCCATCCCTCGGCCGATCCGGCGATGCTCAGGTCCTGGCGGATGTGGACGAGCGCCGGCAGCCGCTCGAGGTCGAGCCCCTTCACCAGCGTCCGGTCGGCGTCGGCGAAGGTGAGGAACTCCTTGGCGTACGGCCCGAGGAACTGGTGGGCCTCCTCGATCGTGCACGTGACGACGATCGCCACCCGGCAGTCGGCCTCGTCGTAGGTCCGCAGGATCCGGCCGACGCTGGGGAGCAGCCACGCGCTCTCCGACGTGAACGGGTCGAGGAGGACGGCGACGAGGTGGAACGTGGTGAGCCACTCGAGGAGGGTGTGGCTCTGGCCGCCCAGCGTCGTCAGCGTCAGGTCAGACGGCGCTTCGGTGACCACGGCCTCGAAAGGTAGTACGCCACCTGGAGGCGGACGAACCCGGTCCGTGGTCTCACGACCGCCGGTACTGTCCGAGCGTGCACCCGATGGAGCGGCTCCGCGACGTCGCTCGCCACGGCTCGGTCGAGCACGGGGTGCTGGCCCAGGAGGCGGCGGCTGCCCTGGTCAGCCTGGGAGACGACCCCGCCGGGCTCGTGCTCGCGTGCAAGCGCCTCGTCGACCGCCACCCGGGGGCGGGGCCGCTGTGGAGCATGTGCGCTCGGGTCCTCCAGGCCGGTGATCCCCGCCAGGAGGCGTGGCGCTGCCTGAGCGAGCTCGACGACGACCTCACCGCCAGCTACGTCGTGCAGCTCCTGCCCGACGAGGCGACGGTCGCCGTGCTCGGTTGGCCTGAGGTGGCCGCCCGGGCGCTCCCACCGCGCGGCGACGTCGAGGTGCTGGTCGTCGACGCCCTCGGTGAGGGCAGCCAGCTCGTCCGGCGTCTCGGTCGCCTCGACGTCGAGTCGACCGAGGTGGCGGAGTCGGGCACCGGGGCGGCGGTGGTGGCGAGCGACCTCGTGCTCCTCGAGGCCCAGGCGTCGGGACCCGACGGGTTCCTGGCCGTCGCCGGGTCCCGGGCGGCGGCCGCCGTCGGCCGCCACGCCGGCGTGCCCGTCTGGCTGGTGGTGGCGGCGGGACGTGCGCTGCCGGGGCCCATGTGGGACGCACTCACCGCTCGGGTGAGCGCCGGAGCGAGCGCTCTGGACGCCGACTCGGAGGTCGTCCCGCTCGACCTCGTGGACGTCGTCGTCGGCCCGACCGGGGGCTCGACCGGCACCGAGCTCGCCCGCCGGGCCGACTGCGCCGTCGCAGCCGAGCTCCTCGCCGAGCGGCCGTCGGCGGTGGCCAACCCCCTCGACTCCCCCCGCTGACGGGGAGGAAGGAGCGCGACGTGTCCCGTCGAGACCAGATCCGCATGACCGAGGCCGAGGTCGACGCCTTCCTCGCCGAGCGCCACACGATGGACGTCGCCACCATCGGGGCCGACGGGCGGCCGCACCTCGTCGCCATGTGGTACGGCTTCTTCGCCGGCGGCGGGCTCGGCTTCTGGACCTACGGCCGGAGCCAGAAGATCGTGAACCTCCGCCGAGACCCCCGCCTGACCTGCCTGGTCGAGTCGGGTGACACCTATGAGGAGCTGCGGGGCGTCGAGCTGGTGTGCAACGGGACGGTGGTCGACGACCGGGACGAGGTGCTCGACATCGGCGCCAGCGTGTTCGACCGCTACACCGGCCCGTACACCCCCGAGGTGCGGCCGCTGCTCGAGCAGATGGGCGCCAAGCGGGCGGCCGTGCGCATCGAGGTGCTCGACGTCGTCTCCTGGGACCACCGCAAGCTGGGCGGGACGTACTAGACCGATCCGCCGCCCGTCGAGCGGCACTGGATCGACCCGGAGCGACGATCAGGCTCCGCTGTGGGTGCGTCGTCGACATCGGACGGGACGGGACGCCCGCAGTCATGCGCTCGACGAGCAGCTCAGCGCGCGCCTCCTCCCGGTTCGGGCCCGCGTGTCGCTCGTCAGGTGCCAGGACGAGGGCAGCGGAACCAGTGGGGACCAGCGGCGGCGGACGGCGGGTGGGCGGGTGGCGCCCGGGGGTTTGCCCGCCAGTCGAGCTGGCTCCCAGCCTCGTCCTGACGAACATGCACTTGCACGTATATATCCCGTGTCGTATGCTCGTTCCGGTGCAGGCCGACCTGGCAGTCCTCGAGGTGATCGCCGAGCCAACCAGGCGGCGGATCCTCGACGTGGTCCGGGACGGCGAGCGGTCGGTGAACGAGCTGGTCGAGCAGGTCGGGATGCACCAGCCGGGAGTGTCCCGGCACCTCAAGGTGCTGCGCGACGCAGGTCTGGTGGAGGTCCGACGAGATGCCCAGCGCCGCCTCTACCGGCTCCGGGCGGAACCACTGCGGGAGCTCGACGCCTGGCTCGAGCCATACCGGGCGGAGTGGGCCGGGCGGCTCGACTCGCTCGAGCGGCACCTGCGCCGCACCGCCACATCGGACCCCTCGGACGCACAGGAGCACACATGAGCAACGACACCGACGCCCGCGACGACGGCACGCTGGAACGCACCGCCGACGGCGGCGTCATCCGGTTCGAGCGTCACCTCGCCCATCCCATCGGCACGGTGTGGGACGCGATCACGAACCCGGCGCGGTTGGCCGACTGGTGGCTGCCCTTCGACGCCGACGTCACGGTCGACCTGCGGGAGGGCGGCCAGATCGTGTTCGCCGGCGCGCCCGACGGTGAGCCGGTCACGATCACGTGCACCATCCTCCGCGTCGAGCCGCCGACGCTCCTCGAGCACACCCACGTCGACGCCCACTCGTCCATGCGGTGGGAGCTCGAGCCGGTCGACGCCGGCTGCGTGCTCCGGTTGAGCCACTTCGTGCCGGACACCGAGGCTGCGATCGAGCGGTGCTACGTCGTCGGGCTGCACGCCTCGCTCGCGCGGCTCGCACCCCTCCTCGACGGTCAGGCGGTGCCGTGGGACTGGGACGGCTTCGCCGAGGCCCAGGCCCGGTACGCACGCACCGGTCTCGCCCCCCAGGTCGACGGTCCGTGACGCCGCCCGAGAGCACGAGCCGACGGAAGGACCAGGAGATGTCCCAGCTGCTCCGAGTGCAGTGCTTCGGCGTGTCGAGTGACGGGTTCGGTGCCGGTGAGGGGCAGAGCCTCGACCGGCCCTTCGGGCACGCCGACCCCGCCGACCTCCTCTCGTGGGCCGGCGCCACCGCCAGCTGGGCCCACCGGACCGACCCCGGCGGCACCCGGGGGCTGGACGACTACTTCACCCGGGACATGCCGCGCGGCATCGGGGCCGAGATCATGGGCCGCAACAAGTTCGGGCCCCAGCGCGGGCCGTGGGAGGACCTCGACTGGAAGGGTTGGTGGGGGGACACGCCACCGTTCCACACGCCGGTGCTCGTCCTCACGCACCACGTGCGTCCCTCCATCACGCTCTCGGACACCACGTTCCGGTTCATCGAGGCCACCCCTGCGGAGGCCCTGCGGCAGGCGAAGGAGGCCGCAGACGGCAAGGACGTCCGTCTCGGGGGCGGGGTCGCCACGCTCCGGGCGTTCCTCGAGGCGGACCTCGTCGACACCATGCACGTCTCCGTGGCTCCCGTCGAGCTCGGCCGGGGCGAACGGCTCTGGAGCACTCCCGACGAGCTCCTCGACCGCTTCCACCTCGAGTCCGTCCCGAGCGCCAGCGGGGTGACGCACCTCCTCTTCTGGCGGCGCTGACCCGCCGGCGGCTCCCCGGCTCCCCGGCACGACGTCACCGACCGCCGTTGGTGGTTGTCCCGTCAGCCGGACCCAACGGTGCATCCCCGACTGTTCCGGCGGCGTGACCCGTCGGCGGCTCTCCGGCACGTCGTGACGGAGCGCCCCGCTCGCGGTGGTCCGGTCGGGCGGACCGGACGGTGCATCGGGGACCACGGCGGGCTGGTCGACGAGCCAGCGGGCGTGGCTAGGGTCGGCCGACATGGGTGAGATGGTGGAGTTCCCGAGCAACGGCACCACGGGCAGCGGCTACCTGGCGACGCCCGAGCAGGGGGCGGGGATCGGCCTGGTCGTGATCCAGGAGTGGTGGGGGCTCGTGCCCCACATCCAGGACGTGTGCGACCGCTTCGCGGCCGAGGGCTTCAGCGCCCTGGCACCCGACCTCTACCAGGGTCGGACCGCCTCCGAGCCCGACGAGGCCGGCAAGGAGATGATGGCCCTCGACATGGCCAAGGCGGCCAAGGACCTGGGCGGCGCCGTCGACTTCCTCCTCGCCTCGGACGCCGTGCGCGGCGACGGTGTCGGCGTCACCGGGTTCTGCATGGGCGGCGGGCTCGCCCTCGTGCTCGCCACCCAGCGACCGGACGCAGTGAAGGCGTGCGTCCCCTGGTACGGCCTCATCCCGTGGCCCGATGCGCAGCCTGACTGGACCGCGCTCCAGGCGTCGGTCCGCGGGCACTACGCCGAGCAGGACGGCTTCTTCGGTCCGGACAAGGTGGCCGAGCTCGAGTCGATGCTCCGGGGCCTCGGCAAGGACGTCGAGCTCTTCGTCTACCCCGGCGCCGACCACGCCTTCTTCAACGACACGCGCCCCGAGGTCCACGACGCCGGGGCCTCGGCGCTCGCCTGGACCCGGACCCTCGAGTTCCTCCGGGCCAAGCTCGGCTAGCGGGGGTGGCCATCCCCCACGTCCCGCTGGAGGAGGTGGCGAGGTACCCGCTGCCCGGGATGGTGCAGCCGGGGGCGCTCGCGTTCAGCCCGGACGACGGCCACCTCACCTACCTGTACAGCCCGGAGCGCAGCCTCCGCCGAGAGCTCTGGGCCGAGGACGTCGGAACCGGGGTGACGACGGTGGTCGCAGGAGCCGACGGCGGGGCCACGGAGGGCGACCTCTCCCTCGAGGAGAAGCTGCGGCGCGAGCGCCAGCGCGAGCTCGGCATCGGCGTCACCAGGTACGCCTGGGCGGAGCGGGCGGACCGGTTCATCGTGGCCGGGCCGGGAGGGGTCGAGGTGGTCGACGGGATCGGGCCCGATGGGTCCCGACGCACGCTGCTGGCCGACCTCGACGCCCCCGTGCTCGATCCTGCGCTGTCGCCCGACGGGGCGCTGCTCGGCTTCGTGCTCGACGCCGAGGTGCACGTCGTCGAAGCCGACGGCTCAGGCGGGGTCCGGGCCGTGACCGGCGGCGCCCGGGGCACTGGCCGCACGAACGGCCTCGCAGAGTTCGTGGCCCAGGAGGAGCTCGACCGGGCGCGGGGCTGGTGGTGGTCGTCCGACGCCTCCCTGATCGCCTTCGCGGAGGTGGACGACACCCACGTCCCCCTCTACCGGATCGTGCACCAGGGGTCGGACGCGGTGGGGGAGGGCGCCGAGGAGGACCACCGGTACCCCTTCGCCGGAGCCGCCAACGCCCGGGTGCGGCTCGGCCTCGTCCGGGTGCCGGGTCCTGGAGGCGAGCCGGTGCCGCCGGTGTGGGCCGACCTCCCCGGCCTGGCCGACGGCTACCTGGCCAGGGTCGACTGGTTCGACGACGGGTCGCCTGCGGTGCAGGTGCTCGACCGGTCCCAAGCCCGCCTCGAGCTCCTGCGGGTCGACCCCGTCACCGGCGGGGCCACCACGCTGCTCGTGGAGGAGAGCGACGTGTGGGTGAACGTCCACGACTGCTTCCGAGCGCTGCCCGGCGGCGGCTTCCTCTGGGCCTCGGAGCGGACCGGCTTCCGCCACCTCGAGGTGCGCGACGCCGGGGGAGCGCTCGAGCGGGTGCTCACCTCCGGGGCGTGGATGGTCGAGGAGGTGGCCGCTGTCCGGGGGGAGGGGGACCGGCCGACGGTCTGGTTCACCGGGACGGCCGACGGCCCCACGGAGCGCCACCTGTACGCGGTGCCCCTGGTCGGTGGTGACCGGCAGCGGGTCACGGCCGGCGCCGGCACCCACGCAGTCGTCGTCGACCACGGGGCTACGCGCTTCGTCGACGTCCACGGCAGCATCGACCACCCGCCGAGGGTGACCCTTCGCCTGTTGGAGGACGGCTCCCCCGTCCGGGGGATCGCCGAGGATCCCGACCCCCGTGTCGAGGCGCTCGGGCTCGTGCCGCCCACCCTCACGACGGTGGCGGCGCGCGACGGCACCGACCTCCACGCTGCGCTGTACGTGCCCGACGGGGAGGGTCCGTTCCCCACCGTCGTCGCCGTCTACGGCGGGCCGCACGCCCAGCTCGTCACCGACTCCTGGGCCAGGACCGTCGCCCTGCGGGCCCAGCACCTGCGGGGCCTCGGGTACCTCGTGGTCTCGGTCGACAACCGGGGGAGCTGGGGACGCGGCCTCGCCTTCGAAGGGGCGGTGAAGCACGACCTCGGCTCGCTCGAGGTGCAGGACCAGGTCGACGCCCTGCGAGCCCTGGCCGATCGAGGCCTGGTCGACCTCGACCGGGTCGGGATCTACGGCTGGAGCTACGGGGGCTACATGAGCGCCCTGTGCCTGGCCAAGGAGCCCGGCGTGTTCAGGGCGGCGGTGGCGGGCGCGCCGGTGACGAGCTGGGACGGCTACGACACCTGCTACACGGAGCGGTACATGGGCACCCCCCAGGCGAACCCCGAAGGCTACGAGCGGTCGTCGGTGATGACCCACGTCGGTGGCATCCGCGGCGCGCTCATGCTCGTCCACGGCCTCATCGACGAGAACGTCCACTTCCGGCACACCGCCCGGCTCCTGAACGCCCTCGTCCGGCGGCGGATCCCCTCCGAGCTCGTCCTGTTCCCGGACGAGCGCCACGTGCCGAGGGCGGAGGCCGATCGGGTGTTCATGGAGCAGCGGGTGGTTGCCTTCCTCACCTCGCACGTCTGAGCCCGGCCGCCCGCTGCGGGGGCGCCACCCGCCCGGCTGGATCAGACTGCGCCGGTGGAGCAGCGCATCTCGTTGATCACGCTCGGGGTGGCCGACGTGGCCGCCGCCCGCCGCTTCTACGAGCGGCTGGGCTGGTCGGGCACGTCCCCCGACGGTGAGGTCGTCTTCTTCCAGGCGGGCGGGATGGTCCTCGCGCTGTGGGGGCGGGAGCTGCTGGCCCAGGACAGCGGTGCCAGCGACGGCGGGGGCTGGGGTGGTGTCACCCTCGCCCACAACGTGGCCTCGCCCGCCGAGGTGGACGCCGTCCTCGAAGAGGTGGCGGCGGCGGGAGGCCACGTCGTCCGACCGGGGCGGCCGACCGCATGGGGCGGCTACGCCGGTGCCTTCGTCGACCTCGACGGCCACACCTGGGAGGTCGCGCACAACCCCGCCTGGCCGCTGACCGAGGACGGCTCCGTGCGCCTGCCGTAGAAGCGCAGTGATCTCGTCGGCTCCGACCGAGCCTCGCCGCCCTGCGCAGTGGCCGCCCGGACGTCCCGCCTGCGCGACTCGTCAGGCTGCGTCACCATGCTCCCGTTCCTCACGGGTTGGTGGTCGCCACTGCCACTGACCGGGGACGCCGATGAGGGTGTAGCCGTGGTGCGTCTTCTGCTGGTGGTGGTGGTGGCAGAGGCGGGCGAGCTCGTCGAGGGTGGTCCGTCTGGTGTCGGCCCAGCCGGTGGCCGAGGTGGTGTGGTCGATCTCGAGCCCGGCGCTGGTGGTGCAGCCGGGGACGACGCAGGTGGGGTCGCGGAGCTGGAGGGCGGTGCGCTGCTCCGCGGTCACCGCGCGGCCCAGGTGGGCGACGTTGACGATGTCGACCCCGCGGGTGATGACCGCGGCGTAGAACGCATCCACCGACAGCGCCTTGGCCACTGACACGGGGATCGGACCCACGCCGACGATCTCGCACGTCTCACCGGGTTCGACCTGGCCGCGGGTGAAGGCGGTGTGGTCGATGCGGATGACCGTCTTCACGTGCGAGCCGCGCCCCGGACCGATGCTCTCGACCCCGCTGGCCTGGAGGAGGTGGAAGAGGGCGTCGTGCGCGCACGCCTCGTGCGACTCCCTGACGCCGGCCTTGAGGTCGATGTCGAACGCCTCCTTCAGGTGCGGGACCAGCATGGCGTGGAGGCGGGCGACCCGATCGGGCGTGGTCTTGACGTGGAGGTGGGCGGCGCCGTCGCTGGTGGTCCAGGTGCGCAGGTGCCGGCTCCGGTGCAGCTCGGCGTGACGCTCCTCGGACCCGGCGGCGGCGGCCCGGACCCGGGTGCACCGCTCCTTGAGCTCCTTGACCGTCTCCGACCGGGCCGCCGACAACAGTTCCTCTGCCGCTGTCGGGTCCAGAGCCACCGCTGCACTGACCTCGACGGCCTGGGCGGGTGAGAGGTCGCCGGCGCGCAACGCAGCATCGACCTGCGGCTGGTCCGCCACGGCTCGGCCGGTCTCCAGGGTTGCCCGCGCGGCGCCCGTGGTGGTGCCGGTCGTGCGGGCCAGCCAGTCTGCAGCGGAGCGGTCGGCGCCCTGGCGCCACACCCCCGCCTCCTCCACCCGCCGGGCCACCAGGGCCATGCCGGCGGCGGCGAGCTTCTCGATGTCGGCGAACAGGCTGACGAGTCGCTGGGCGGCGGCGGCGGGCAGGACCTCGGGGTCCAGGGTGGCGACGATGTCCCGCAGCTCGTCCCGCACCTCAGAGACCGTCGAACGCATGTACCCATCATCCCCGGTGGGTGTGACACCGCCGGGCCTGCG